>CAZRAG010000006.1:0-33025 GCA_964598125.1 uncultured Pseudomonadales bacterium | reverse complement strand
GCTACGATCGCATAGAACAGCAGATCCAAAAACTTTGGAAACAATCATGAAGATCGGCCTGTATTCACCATACATCCCCAAGCACTTTGGTGGAGGGGAAAAGCATTTGCTCACTACTGCTTGGTACTTGTCGCAAAATCACCAGGTTGATGTGCTCATTCCAGAAAAAACTCAGGAACTCATTCCTGAATTCTCCCAAAAGTACGCTTCGTTGTTTGACCTGAATGTAAGCAAAATCAACTTCATTCCTTCGCCGCTCGCCGATGGCCGCTCAAATCCCCTAAAAACTTGGCAAATCACCCATGCCTATGATGTCTTTTTTTACTTGACTGATGGAAGCCTTTTTATAAGTGGAGCGAAAAAAAATATCCTACATATTCAAATGCCCTTCACCCAAAAAGCTGGCAAGCTGTTTGATTGGAAGCTCCGTTGCTGGGATGTTAAAAATGCAAACTCCCAATTCACCAAAAATATTGTAGCCAAAGCCTGGGATACAGATATTCCTTACGTGCATTACCCGTATGCTCGCATCCCCAAACCTGAAATCCTCAAGCGGAAAAGAGACAAAAATATTCTGGCCGTTGGTCGCTTTATTGACCACAATAACAATGTGGCCCACAGTAAGCGGCAAGATGTGCTCCTCGAGGCCTTTACTCTAGGAAGAAAGACATATGGATGGCAAGACTGGACTCTTACCTTAGTCGGCGGCATAGAACCTGGGGAAGACCATGAAAATATGGTTGCCCAGCTCAAAAGAAAGTACGCTCACCTGCCAGTAACTTGGTTGCATAACATCCCCGACTCCCAACTAAAACAGCTGTATCAAACAAGTTCCCTGTTTTGGCACGCGGCTGGTTATGGCGTTAACGAAACTACCGCTCCCAGACAAGTCGAACATTTTGGTATGTCCACCATTGAGGCTATGAGTTATGGTCTCATTCCTCTAGTAGTTCCCAAGGGAGGATTGAAAGAAATCATCACGGACAAACAAAATGGCTTTTTCTTTTCATCTCCAGATGATTTGGCCAGAATTTCCCAAGAGATCATGAAATCAACAAGCGCCCAACTTGCTTCTCTGCGCCAGGAGGCCTATACCCAGTCAGAGAATTTTTCTCTCAAGAGATTCTGTTCCACCATCGACAATATGATTGGAGTGAAATGAAAACAGCGATCTCCGTTGTCATTCCAACCTTTAATGGTCTTCACCTCTTACAAAAACATTTGGCAAAGGTAGCCAAAATTCTTCGTCCTGGTGATCAAATAGTTATTGTTGACGATGCTTCCAGTGACGAAACGCTTTCTTGGCTCATGACACAAAAGGATCTGTACCGACCACAAAATATAACCTTGACCACTGTAGCCCTGAAAAAAAACCAACGCTTTGCCGCGGCCGTGAACGCAGGAGTGAAAGGAAGTAAGCATCCTTACATTCTCCTCTTGAACAACGATGTCTCGCCACTTTCCCCCAATCTTCGCGAGCAACTACTTCGCTGGTTTTCTGATCCCTTACTTTTTGCTGTAGGTTGTGGTGAGGTTCGAAAAAATGATCCCTCGACACAGCTGTTTGGCCGAGGAACGGGTCACTGGCACCGTGGCTTTTTGGCCCACTACTACGATCCGCAACAAAAGCAGTATGCCACTCTCTGGACTACTGGGGGCAGCATGATGTTTGAAAAAGCCAAGTTTGAACTCTTGGGTGGCTTTGATACACTCTTCTACCCAGCCTACGAAGAGGATCGTGATCTTTCGTATCGCGCCCTTAAACGAGGGTGGGACCTCCTTTTTGATTTTGACTCGCTTGTTTGGCATCAGCACGAAACAACCAATCAATCGGTGTTTGGTCAACAAGAAATGAGTATCAATTCCTGGAAGAATCAGTGTTTGATAGTCTGGAAGAATGTTGACGCAATCAACCTGTTGAAACACATCCTGTGGCTACCGTTTCATCTAGTTATTACTCATTCTAAAACTAAGGGTGCCTTTGGAAAGGGACTTTGGCGAGCACTCAAGCTCCTCCCTCAAGTTCTCGCCAAACGGCGCCGTGAAAGCCGTCATTGGAAGCGGTCGGACCAACAAGTTCTGACCAGAGCAAAGACATTTGCACCTCACCTCGATCAATGAGAAGATGGTTGCTATGTGGTGGAAAAAGCTTCAACTTCAGGCCCCATTTTGGATAGCACTCGTTTTTATTATCGGATTTGCTCTGTTCACTCGTCTGTATGCGCTTGGTGAGGCTCCCGCAGGCATCACCTGGGACGAGGCAGCACTGGGATATGTGGGCAAAATGGTCATTCGCACTACCCGAGACGAACATCTTCAACGATTTCCAATTACTTTTAAGTCCTTTGGTGATTTTAAATCGCCCCTTTCCTTTTACTTATCAGGACTTTCAACGACTCTCTTTGGGCTCTCTGCGTGGGCAGTGCGCCTGCCATTTGCTCTAGCTGGGTCAGCCAGCGTTGGCCTCATTATCTGGCTCAGTTGGAAGGTTCTCAAGAATCCTTGGTACGCCCTACTTTCTGGCTTTTTGTTGACGGTGCTTCCCTGGCATTTTCTTTTTTCACGAATTGCTTTTGAATCAGGACTTACCCTCTTTTTTTTCTTGACTCTCTTGATTGGCTGGCTTGAAGCTCGACAAGAAAAAACTCTATCACCATGGACATCTCGATTCGGTTTTTTTCTCATTGCCTTTGGAACCGTCGCCAGTTTGTACACCTACCACGCGGCCAAAATTGTCATTCCCCTCACTTTTCTGTTAATCGCTGTCTATGAGCTCTGGTATAACCGCTCCTGGTTGTGGAAAAAACGTGTCACCATCCTCTTCACCCTGGGGAGCATGGCTCTTTTGTGCCTTCCACTAGCCTGGGATATTTTGGCTGGCCCTGGCGCTCGCCGTGGCTTTCAAACAAGTTTTATTGGTGCTCTTCCCTGGCAGGAAACCCTCCTCCTCTTCTTTCAAAACTTGGCAAGTCATCTTAACCTTGACTTTTTACTTTGGGGAAAAACAACAACTTTGAGACACAACACACCAGATTATGGCGTCTTTTTTATTGGTCATCTCATACTCTTTTGGCTTGGGATCACTTTTGTTCTTGGCCGAATCATTCAACGCTGGCAAACACCCGCTAAACCATCGCTCCTGAGTCGTGTTCGTCAATTTTTTCAGTTGCGCTCGACTTACCAACAACCGCTCCTTCGAGGCTGGTTTTGGCTCATCTTACTCCTCATCGCTTTAGTTCCGGCTGCCATCGGAACAGAAATTCCCCATGCCAACCGGAGCTTACTCGCGATTGTTCCGGCCATCATGCTTATGACTTTGGGAGCGAGAGAACTTCAAGAAGAGCTCGCTCCCAAAGCCTTTGCCTCTCTTGTAGGTTCACTTTTACTGCTTATTCTGCTGCAGTTTTCGTCCTTCTGGCGGTATTACTTTACTGATTACCAGAAAGCCGCTAGTCAAGACTGGCTGGAAGGCCAGCGACAAGCGGTTCAACTCGCTCGTGATTACGCTGAATCTGGAAAACACATTAAGTTTAGTTCTGCCTATGGGCAACCTATGATCTTCTATGCTTTCTACAATGCTGTCCCTTATGAAATGTACCGTCAGTTTTTTATTCCTGGCATTGATTTCGGCCGAGTCTACGTGAACGACCTTAACACCTATGACGTCATCTTTAGTACTCCGTATGATCCACTCCCCTTTGAACCTGATCAAATTATTTACCGCCAAGATGATGGGGCAGCCTACTATGTTTACGAAGTGGAATAAGTGGTGGGCGGGAGCGCTCGCCATACTCATCATTGCAACAGTCTTGCGACTCTGGAACTTCGGAACTGTTCCTTATGGACTCAATCGGGATGAAGCAGCACTGGCCTACAACGCATACAGCATTTGGGAGACAGGACATGATGAACACGGGGTGTATTGGCCCGTATCGATCCTCTCCTTTGGTGATCAGAAATTGCCAGGATATGTCTACGCACTTGCTCCTTTGGTGGGCACGCTTGGCCTCCACAACTGGGTCGTTCGCCTGCCGTCTCTTGTAGCCGGTATTCTCAATATTTTCTTGCTGGGAAGAATTTTGCTTCACCTTACACCCACAAAAAAAACAGTATCTCCCGTCTTTCTCAGCCTCATGGGAATGCTTATTATGGCAGTCAGCCCCTGGGCCATTCATTTTTCTCGGGTTGCCTATGAGGCTAATCTGGCTACGTTTTTTTTCTTGGGTGGTTTCTTAAGCTTTCTTGTCGCGCTCAATTCTCCACTCAAAAGTCAGCGTTGGCTCCTTCCGCTGATTGCCCTTGGAATGAATCTTAGTCTTTTAACCTACCACAGTTATCAAGTATTCATTCCCATACTGTTGGTGGGAGTGCTGTGGATCTACAGAAAAAAAATCCTGGCTTTCGATCGTAGAGGCCTCGCTCTCGCTCTTGTTATCACGAGCGTGACTTTTGTCCTTTTTTGGCAAGGCGGTATTTTGCAGGCCAACACCGTAAAAGGCAGTGGGCTTGCACTTATCACCGGCCAGAACCTGGCTCTTGCTTACACTCCGGAAAGAGCAGCTCTGCGTGACAGGAGTCCCATCATCCAAAAACTCCTTGCTAATAAAGTTACGTCTGGAATTACTCTGCTTAGTCAAAATGTTATTGAAGTCTGGTCTCCTGGCTGGCTGTTTGTTTCAGGAAGCGAGCACCCTATCCACAATCCTGGTGGCATGAATAATTTGCCACTTTGGAGCTTTCCCCTTATCCTTTTAGGATGTATCTTCCTCTGGAATAATCGACAAATATCCCATTCAAAAATCCTTTTTATTTGGCTGCTCGTGGCCAGCTTTGTTCCAGCGCTGACCATTGTTCCCCAACACACCACACGAGCAATTGCCCTTTTCCCACTCCTTACCATTTTAGCCAGCCTGGGTATGGCAGAGATCCTCACTTCAAAAGTGCTCCCAAAGAAACTCTGGAAAATAAGTGGACCTGTTTTCTTCGCAATTATCTTTTGGAGCACCGTTCTCAGTTTCGCTCGCTATCAACACGAATACACTCGACTTGATGTTCAAGCTCGACAGGATCATTACCACTCCCTGGCAAAAACATTAGCCAAGTATCAATCACAGTCCTATCAAGTCATTACCCAATCACCGTCATCATCTCCCTACATTTGGTATCTGCTGGAAACGCGGTACGATCCTGCTGCCTATCAACACAATCATGAAAATTACCCGGTCGATGCGGAAGGATTTGTCCATGTTAAAAGAATTGACAACATCTTTTTTGAGACTCTGTCTTGGGACGACGTTGATAACCGAGCTCAAAACGGAGTCATTACGCTCATCCTCAAACCTGGAGAGATGCCAGCTTCCAACATTGAGACAGACCGTTATCAACATCAAGAAGATATCAAAAACGATGAAGGCAAAACGGAGTATGAAGTTTGGCAACGCAAAAATAACTAAGGTTTTGTTTTCTTGGTTGCCGGTTCTTTTGATCGGTTTTGCTCTCCTGCTGCGTTTGTGGCAAAACACCGTTACCCCTCCCAGTCCTTACTGGGAGGAAGTTGCTCTGGGATACGATGCTTACTCTATTCTTAGAACCGGTCACGATCATCATGGAAACTTTTTGCCCATTGTTGCCTTTCCCTCCTTTGGCGATTACAAACCCTCTCTCTATTTTTACTCCCTCGTTCCAAGCATCGCTTTGTTTGGACTTAATACTTTTGCTGTTCGCTTGCCGGCTGCGCTTTTTAGTTCGCTTTCGGTGGGAATCGTGTTTTGGTTGCTCAAGCGCTGGACGAACCTGAGAATAGCCTTTTGGTCCGCGTTCCTTTTGGCCATTCAACCCTGGGCATGGCAAGTTGGCCGAGTAGGCTTCGAAGTGAACCTAGCTGTTTTTCTTTTGTTGGCTGGTATTGCTACCTTGGATCAATCCATTGTCCATTTTGCCCAGAGAAACCAGCGTCGAACATTCCTCTTCTGGTCACTACTCGCTGCTGTTTGTTTTGCTCTGTCCATGTACAGTTACCATGGTGCCAGAGTGCTTGCTCCCCTCTTTGGAATCGCCACGCTCATCATCGGCCTTGACTGGCAAGTTCTGCCAAAAAAACCAAGCAAACTTTTTGCGTGGCTCCCGGCTATTGCGCTTGGTATTTTTCTTTTGTTCCCCTTACTGTCGTCCATAATGAGTCCAACGGTTCAACAACGATTCCAAGAAACCTCTCTTTTTACTGACCCTCAACCAGTGTTGCTCTCCAATCACTACCGTGACTTAGCAAATAATGCCTGGTGGTCAAGAATTGCTTACCACCGGTATGTTTTTTGGGCAGAAGAACTGACAACCAATTATCTTAAGCACTTCAGTCCAAGCTTCTTGTTCATTCGAGGAGATGAAAATGCTCGACACACCTCACAATATTTTGGCGCCCTTTACCCCTGGGAGGCTCTAACACTTTTTGTTGGCCTAGCTTCGGGTTGGAAATATTTTCGCCAAAAGAAAGCCTATTGGCTTCTGGTAAGTCTGACACTTCTTTCACCAGTAGCGGCCATGATAACAACGGCCACTCCTCATGCCCTGCGCGCTTTACCACTCGCTTCCTTTTTGAGTGCGTGGTCTGCTCTCGGTTTAGTTGAGTTGAGCGAACTGCTCCTGCAAATTCTCGCCCGGATGAAGCTTTTAAAAAGAATTATGAGGACGCTACCCACACTCATCAATGGAGGAATAATCGTTTTTTGCTTGATATCTATGGGTATTTTATGGGTATACTACCATTATCAGTATCGGGTTGAGTTTGCTAATCAGTGGCAGTATGGCTACCAAGAGTTGATTCAGACACTTCAACAAGAAGCCAAACCAGGTGAGGCTATTTTTGTCACCCGAGAACAAGGAAGACCAGCCATGTACCTGTTCTTTTTTCAAAAAATTGATCCTGCTCGCGTTCAACGAGCCCAGTTGGGTACAGCCAAGGATCAGCAAGAATTCCTTGAGTTTGAAAATTGGCATTTTATTGATGGAAATAACTTAGAACCTGGTATACACGCTAGTTCCCCCAGCAACACGCCGGCACAAACAACCAATATCCGTCAGATCAGAGACTTAAAAGGTAATATTATTTGGAACATTTATCGCTGAACTAAAAAATGGATATTTCATTAGCAGTTATTTGTTGTGGATTGTCGAGTTTCAATTGAAAACAATGCCCTGCGTAATGGGTGAGATAAACTCCTGAAGACGTATTTGTCCAGATAGCGGTTCGTCCCTCATCCCATTGCCGACACACGGCAACCCACTCAAGCTGGTCATTCTTTGATTCAGCGATTGATAAATGACCAACAACTTGATTGTTCTTAAGAATTTCATATTGATCACTTGGGGCAACCGCGACTTGAGGATAATCATTTTTGAGAACGAAGATACTTTTCTCTGTTTGAATAAAATAGGCATTCCTGGAGACATAATTATTCTCACTGCTCCGCTGATCGGCCCATACTCCCACATCGGATATCTTTGTTAATCCCCGAAATGTAAAGTTATGCGGGAAGCTTATGTGAAAGCTTTCACCTTCTTCGTTGAGAGGAATATCTTCAAGCAAATACGAGATCCCAAAATCTGTTCCGTAAGGTAAATCATAGGTAATGCTCTGTACTTGTTGCGTTTCGAGAAAAGAGTGAATTTCTTGAATGTTACCAACTGTCATACCAGAATTTTCTTGATACTTGGCAAAATTAGTAGCAGCCGAATTGGCAAAAAAGAAAACGAGAATCAGCCATTGGTATTTTTTGCCCATTTGAGAAACAAGATCAGACAGAACAAAAAGAAAAGGCACCACCGCAATCAAAAAATAATACTCTGGTTTTGCTCCTCGATAGAATGAGTAGAGAACGGCAATGGCTACGAGCCAAAAAATCAGCAACGAACGCAAACGCGTATTCTTGATACAAACAAGAGACAGTCCTAATCCTATGCTCCCAGCCACCAGTATGGTTTGTGTTGGACTACCAAAGAACATAACTTTTCCAAAAGTTTCAATAAGTATGTAGGCGTTGTGAAAAATATCGCTGAATCGGGAAAACACATTTTCTACTCCTCTTTCTGATACCAGAGCCAGGAAGCCCCGTACATTGAGCCAATTGTTACGCAGATCAAAAACCAGAGTTGGCAATAGACTCACGAGCTGACCGAGACCCACCATGAAAATGAGTCTTTTGGGAAGCTTAAAAAGAACGATGGAAAAAATCACCAGTAACACTAATAAAAAGCCTGAAAAATGCGCCTGATAGGCCAAGAATGAACCTGTAAGTAAAGCAATATATACGAATTTGTCGGGTTTTTGCTTTTCCGACAAAAGCAAAGGAATAAACACGAGCAAAGTTGAAAGAAGCATCAGGTTGGGATTCCAAAAAATACGATCAAGACTAACAATAAAGGGAGAAAAAGCCCAAAATGCGGTTACGAGTATAGCCTGCTGATTACCCAGATAACGCCTGGTGAGTAAAAAGAGTGTTGTTCCCGTAATAAGCGATAAAAGGGCAGGAACAAAAATGATGGCCATAAAATTGCCCCCAAGATATACAAAGGGGGCGGTGATGTAGTAAATAAGCGGACCAGTAAACATATTGGCCGGACCCGTTCTAGGCCCGATGAGGGAGATGTCTCCTTTAACAATTTCATTGGCCTTCGATACAATTTGTACCTGATCAAAACCAACAGAGAAATTTCCTAGAGAAACGAGGCGGAAGAAGGCCGCCATCACTAAAAGCAAAATAAGTAAAACACTTGGCTTTGAAAGAAAATGTGCAATCTTTTGTAGACGTGTGAAGATATTTTTCATGGTGCTCATTGTCATTGTATAGCACCCGTAACCATTGATCTTTAAGAGTTAGCCAAAAGGGCAACGACTTTTTCCACTGCCCGCTCGCGATGCGAAAGGAAGTTCTTTTTATCTTCATAATCCATCAAGCGAGTGTCACCAAGTAAGTAACCCCACTCAGGAACAAAAAACAATCCCTCAAATGGAAGGCCTGGAATATGAATATCGGCGGCTTTCTGCGTAATCTGACCGCGGAGAATTCCATCAACAAGTTTTTCCTTTCCATCAGGCCAAATAAGAGCAATCACCGTTCGAAACTGGGCACCCCGCTGTCCATCGGGTATACCAGCAAGTCGTTCCAGGGTGTACGCAATGATTTCGGCATCGGTCATGTCATGAACATGATCCTGCCAACGACGAACAAATACTCCTGGCTCACCATCAAGAGCATCGATTTCCAAGCCGGTGTCATCGGCCATAACAAGTGAATCAGGAGCGGCTTCATGATAGGCTCTCGCTTTAATGAGAGCGTTTTCTTCAAGCGTCGAACCACTCTCTTCAATTTCAATGGCAATGCCTATGTCTTGAGGCGACACCACCTCCAGCCCAGTGGGCTGGAGGTGGCGGCTAACTTCAAATACTTTCCCTGCGTTTCCTGTGGCGTAGAGAAGTGTTTTATTCATGTATGGTTCAGACCTCTTTGATAGATAAGGTATTAGTCAGACCTGATTCTTGCCAGCGTGCTCCGTGAATAAAGACAACGCGTTGTCCTTTTTCCACAATGCCGAGTTCAACCAAATCCTTAAGCAGAGGCTCAACGGTCGTGATATCACCATCTGGGAATTTCTGAACAACCGGAATAACACCGTAGCTCAGACAAAGCTCCTCTTGGACCTTGCTTGATTGGGTCAGGGCAATAATCGGAGCATCTGGTCGATAACGAGAGATCATTCGAGCGGTTGTACCGGTCTCCGTGAACACCACAATCGCGGTAATATCCGGATCTTCCTCAACAATCGAAATGGCTGCTTGCGTGATGGCTTCGGTTTGAGACAGTTCATGCTCGTAAAAAACAGGGGGAACTTCCACTTTGTCTTCGTTGAAGTTGACAATACGGCGCATCGTTGCCACTGCTAGTTCTGGGTATTCACCATTGGCACTTTCACCAGAAAGCATGACAGCATCTGAACCATCAAAAACTGCATTGGCTACATCAGAAACCTCAGCGCGGGTGGGGCGAACCGAGTGCTCCATGGAATTGAGCATTTGGGTAGCAGTGATCACAGCCTTACCAGCGGTTCGGCATTTATGAATCATGGTTTTTTGCCAGTAAGCGAGCTCCTCGAAAGGAACCTCAATGCCTAGGTCACCACGAGCAATCATGATGGCATCGGCTGCTTCAATGATCTCATCCAGATTATCAAGTGCTGCCTGATTTTCAATCTTGGCACAGACCTGGGCGTCGATTTTTCGCTTTTTCATTTCTTCACGCAAAATGGCAATATCCTTGGCATCGCGGACAAAAGAAAGAGCGACAAAGTCGATGGTATTGCGAGCGGCCATATCAAGACGCTTAAAGTCATCGTCAATGAGAGAAGCGAGATCAAGTTTAACACCAGGCAAATTCATGCCTTTGCGGTGGCCGATGGCGTAGTTACCACGAGCTTTAATGATCAGACCTTCGCTGGTCTTTTCTAAGACATCAAATTCAAAAAAGCCGTCATCAATAAGGACTTGGTCACCAGCGTCGAGAGCATCAATGACTTTTTGATCTCCAACTTTAAAACCTTTCTTTCCTTCGATAAAATCGTTAGACATCATTATCACTTCGCCCTCTTCGACGACCAAGGGTTTCTGGTCAGGGGTGTTAATACGGATTTCCGGACCTTGTAGGTCAATAAGAATTCCAATGGGCTTGCCAATTTCATTGGCTACTTTTTGCGCGCGTTGAATGCGCTCCTCATGCCACTCTGGAGTGCCGTGCTTCATATTGAAGCGAAGCACATTTGCACCAGCGCGGAGAATCCCTGCTATGGTCTTCTCATCATCAGAAGCGGGGCCGATGGTGGCCACTATCTTCGTTCTATTCATAGACAAATATTGTACACCTACTGCCTGAGGTGATAAAGTGATGCACATGGGACGTCGAGGTCGAAAACGCTCACCATTTAAGATTAAACTGCGAGCCGAAACCGTGTATTCATTGGGAAGCCTGATTTTTTTTGCTGTGGCTTGTCTACTCATGATCTCTTTTTCTGGTCAAGGGGAATCATTACAAGCTATTAATGAAGTGCTGCGCGAAAGCTTTGGCTTTGCCAGCTTGTTGCTCCCTTTCCTCTTTATTAGTGGAGGAATGGTGCTTACGGGAGCGAAATGGTCATTTGCCAAGCCTCAAGTACTCTTGGGATCTTTTCTCTTTTTTCTTTCGGTCATGACGCTTGGTAAAAGTGGTGGAGTTGGGACGGCTATGTTTACCAATTTTGCTGATCTCATTGAGCCTCTCGGTGTAAACATTACCTTTTTCCTTATTGGTATCGCTGGATTTATGATCCTGAGCGATACATCACTACGCGAAATTTTTGGATTCCTTGGTTCCATGTTTGAAATTGATGATTCCGAAAAAAGTGAAAAAGAAAAGAATAAAGACAAGGATCTTTCGGAAGACAAGAGTGGCTTTACTATTAAAGGAATTGGCCTTGGTAAAAAATCTGATACGAAACCTGGTGAGCCAACGCCCGAAGAACCTGCTTTTGCCGTCAATGCTGGCAAACGGCCACCGGCTACCGATGCTGCCGCTAATGACAAAGTTGTCCCTGACTCACAAGAGCCACTGGCCAACGAACCTGGTGGGCAAGTTTGGGAATATCCTCCTTTAAGTGTCCTGAGTAATAAGCGAGGCAAAGAAGCCGAGCGTGGCGATATTAAGGCCAATGCCGATAGCATCGAAACAACTCTCAATTCCTTTGGTATAAAAACGAAGGTGCGTGAAGTCAATTTGGGTCCGGCGGTTACCCAGTACGCCATCGAGGTGAGTTCCGGTACGAAACTTACCAAGATTACCTCTCTCGCTAATGACTTGGCCTATGCCTTGGCGGCCCCACATGGTCAAATCCGTATTGAGGCACCTATTCCAGGTCGTTCTCTGGTGGGTATTGAAGTGCCGAACCGAACGCTCCAGGTCGTTACTTTGCGTGAAATGATGACCTCCGAAGCCATGAAGAAAAGTGGTTCAAAACTCACTGTGCCTCTGGGCTTGAATGTTGCCGGCGAACCGGTCGTCGCCGATATTGCCAAAATGCCCCATGCTTTGATTGCTGGTGCAACTGGTTCGGGTAAATCTGTAGCGATTAATGCCTTTATTGCTTCTCTTCTTTTCCGGGCATCACCTGAAGAAATCAAATTCATCATGGTCGACCCCAAGCGAGTTGAGTTGACCCAATATAATGACATCCCCCACTTGCTCACTCCAGTTATTACCGATCCTAAAAAGGTAGTTTCTGCCCTGAAATGGGCCACCGCCGAAATGGAAAAGCGCTATAAAGTGTTTGCAGAAGTTGGCGTCCGGAACATCGATGGTTATAACGAAATGGCTGGATTCCAGGCAATGCCCTATATTCTCATTATTATTGATGAGCTCGCCGATATTATGCTGGTTGCCCCTGGAGAAGTGGAAGAAGCCATTACCCGCTTGGCCCAGATGGCTCGGGCTGTAGGAATTCATCTTTTGGTTGCCACTCAGCGTCCATCGGTTGAGGTTATCACGGGTCTCATTAAAGCCAATATTCCCACTCGCTTTGCCTTTAATGTCTCTTCCGGTACTGATTCACGCGTCATTCTTGATTCCACAGGGGCAGAAAAACTCTTGGGTCGAGGTGACATGCTGTTTATTCCCCCAGATCAGGCAAAGCCTCAACGCATTCAAGGAACTTTTGTGGAAGACAAAGAAATTCGCGAGCTCATTGATCACCTTCGTGGTCAGGCCACAAAGCCCCATTATGAGGAAGAAGTCATTACTAAGTTTGAATCAAGTAGTGCTGGTGGGTCAGGAACGGGAAGCGATGAAATTGATGAGTTTTTTGATCAAGCAGTCCAGATTGTTTTGGAAAACGACAAGGGATCTGCCTCCTACATTCAGCGACGTCTTTCTGTTGGTTACAATCGGGCGGCGCGTATTCTCGATCAGCTCGCCGAAGCTGGCATTGTTGGTCCAGCCCAGGGATCCAAACCACGCGAAGTAAACCGGAGTGCCGCTCAACAATATCTGGCAGAAAAAAATGCTGAGAATTAGTCAGCCTTTTTAGCTATGAAGAGTATCGGCCAAGTAATATCCGCAAATCGGCAAAAAAAAGGTTGGAGTTTGGAACGACTTGCCTCGGAAACCAATATTCCGGTTGAGTTTGTTCAGGCACTCGAAGACAACCAGTTTGAACTTCTCCCCACACAAACCCTTGTTCAAGGTTATGTGCAACTCATTTCGCAAGCTCTTCATATTCCGCAGGAAACCTCATTGGCGTTATTGCGAAGAGATCTCCCTATTACCTCCTTTGCTACACCAAAATCGCGAAGTGAGCGCAACCCACTCCTTAGACAGAGATGGATTCACCCGCAAATGTTCTCTACGAGTTTATTGGGACTCGTTGTTATACTTGCCGGAATTTTTCTATGGCAGCAATGGGGGAAACTGGCTCAGCCACCACAACTTGAAGTTAAAAACCTAGAAAATCAGTCAGTCGTTTCTTCCCCGTTACAGATTCAAGGAAAAACAACCCCAGAAAGTACACTGACCATTAACACCGAGGTGGTTTCCCTCGATACCAGCGGAAACTTTCAGTATGCTCTTACCCTTCCGGCTGGTGAACGAACCATCGTAATTGAGGCCACTGACTCTCGTGGACAAAAATCAGCGCAAGTGTTTTTCGTTACGGTTGAATAGCGGTTCAACTTCTTTTTCATACTTGAAGCAAGGTTGCGCCTCCTTTCCCTTCGTGCTTAGATAGAAACATATGGATCCACTTGTCATTGTCGTAACCGTCGTTGCCGTTGTTTTATCACTCGTCTTGTTGGTAGTTGGTGTGCAAACGATTCTTGTTTTGCAACAACTGCGCAAAACTCTGGAACGGGTCAATCACCTGGCTGACATTGCCGAAACCAGCATTAATCGAACACTCGCACCTCTGCAAAATATTGGTGGCATGATGGACGGCATGAAAACGGGGTTTAAAATGCTCGAGCTTTTTGGAACGTTCCTGCGACGGCAAACTGATTCTGTTTTAGCAGAAGGCAAAAATGGCGAAAAATCCAAAAAATAATTCCGGCTGTTGTTCTGCCGGTCATTCTGAAGGTAACTTTGGTACGGGCCTTTTTCTTGGAGTGGTTGCCGGCGCCCTTGGCATGTTCTTGTTTGGCACCGATCGCGGTCAAGAACTCATGGAAAATCTGAAACAGGAACTAGAGAAAGAAAATGACCAAGGGGAAACACCCATCGAGCAAACCCGAACCTTGATTGCTCAAGTGGTTGCCGAAACAAAAAACATGGTTAATGAAACCCGAGAATCGGTTCAAGAAAAAGTGAATCAAGCATCAGAAGAGGATCTTTTTCCTAAATTCCAACGTAAGCATTAACTCGAGCTCCATTTTAATACTTCTCTTACTCATCTGACCGAAGATAACGGGTACGAAAGCTGCTACTCACATTTCTGTTCGGATTTTGTTAGAGTGTTAGTGTTCAATAAATGAAGAAAACACGAAAGAGCGACGCAGAAAGGAAAACATGGCCAAACTCAATGATCAAGCCACTCCCCAAAACAAACAACGCCAAGAGGCTGTCAATATTGCCTTAAAACAAATTGAAAAAAATTACGGAGATGGCTCCATCATGCGTCTGCGCAGTAAGCTGGAGGCCAACGATTCTATTCCCGTTATTTCTACCGAATGTCTTCCACTCGACTTAGCTTTAGGAGTTGGTGGTCTTCCCAAAGGAAGAATTATTGAAATTTACGGACCAGAAGCCTCTGGTAAAACCACTCTGTGTTTGCACGTCATCGCCGAAGCGCAAAAGCAAGGTGGAAACGCGGCATTTATTGATGCCGAACACGCCCTTGATCCAGAAAGAGCCGCAAACATTGGGGTAAACCTTGATGAGCTCCTCATTTCTCAACCAGATTACGGTGAGCAAGCACTCGAAATTGCCGAAACACTCATTCGTTCAGGAGGCATTGATGTTTTGGTTATCGACTCCGTAGCCGCACTCATTCCAAAATCCGAACTCGAAGGTGAAATGGAAGACTCTTCCATTGGCACCCAAGCTCGCATGATGTCGAAAGCCATGCGAAAGCTTTCCTCGGTCATTAGTAAATCCAATGCGGTTGTTATTTTTACCAACCAGTTACGTCTGAAAATTGGCGTGATGTTCGGAAACCCAGAAGTTACCTCAGGCGGTCAGGCCCTCAAGTTTTATGCTTCTGTCCGCATCGACATGCGTAAGATCGGAAACATTCAGGAGGGTGATGATATTGTCGGAACTCGTCACCGTGCCCGAATCGTGAAAAATAAGGTCGCGGCTCCCTTCAAAACCGTGGAATTCGATATGCTCGCTGCTTCTGGTATTTCGATGGCTGGCGGAATCCTGGATGTGGCCACCGAACTCGAAATTATCCAAAAATCAGGTAGTTTCTTTAAATATAAGGATGAAACCTTGGCGCAAGGTCGCCAAAATGTTGTGAATTTGCTTGAAGAAGACGAGAAACTCTTAAAAGAGATTCGTGACGAAGTCTGGAAAAAGGTGAGATCACAAAAAGAGCAAGCCAAAGATGCTAAGGCCGAAAAAAAGAATAGCGCTAGCGCAACCAAACCAAGCAGCAACTAGCCAGCCAAGCCTTTACTTCTGATTGCCAGCCTGCATAGCGCGGGCAAAATCAGATGAAGATACCGACTGAGAACTTGATTTTGGTCGAACCGTTGCTTTTGGCGGGACGGTTTCTCCCTTCAGCTCTTGAGGTCCAACATTCTGAAATGTTGATGGAGCATTTTGAGCTACCATTTCCGGACTCTGTCGAATGGGTGTGTTCAGGTGAATAAAAGCTGGGTTATCTGGTTGACGGCGACCGCCACTGCGCATCAAGGTCGCTACAGTCTCGAAAACTCGAGCAGGGATCTCAGGATTCATAAAGCGATCGGTGGCATATTCCATACCAGACAAGATATTTGTGGCTAAGTCATCATTAATTTGAGCAATCTGCAGCTGGCGAATCAAGAAATAGACCATTTCCGAGTAAGAAAAATTATCCTCTCGCATGGTTTGATGCATCTTGGCAAACGGTGTGACATGATTTTGAGTAAAGGCAACACTGTATGCCTGCTCAATCGCGTATTTCTCCTTTTCATAGAGTTCGCCCAGCTCACTGAAACTATGGTAGCCAAACAGGAAAATGAGGTCGGCACTGAGCCCTGATTGCATAAAGCTGATGGTGTTTGGATCAAGAGCGGGAGTGCCAATTTTGGGAGAAATAATGAGCTCAAAACGATTCGTACCTTCATTAATGTTGTAGCTCACTTTGTCGACTTGGTCTTCGTTGTAGTCAAAGGAGATCACCAAATCACGATTGCCAATACTTTCTTTGATTTTTTCAATACCAACTAGGTAGTTGTACTCAACACGCATAGGCTCCTCACAGAGAACCTCGCAGTTTTTCCCGGTCTGTCGAATGGCTAAGCAGAGAGACGTTGCCGCCGCTACAGCATCATAGGTGGCTTGAGGATGGATGAAACACACGATACTTTTTGCATCAGGAAAAATCTGTCCCAAAGCAGAATAATCCGGGTTATTAGTCATAATAGTTTTTATTATATCAAAAGATACGCAAAAATGACAAAAGAGAACTTTGTAGTCTAAAGAATAGCGACTTAATCCTCAAGGGTTTTAAAAGTCTCGAGAATATCACCAACCTGGATAGAAATGCGCTGCGTGAGCACAACGCCACATTCTTGACCAGCTTCGACACTGTCGACATCAGTTTTCCCCTGCTTGAGGGAAGAAATGGAACCATCGGTGAGAATCTGTTCGCCACGATGAAGATGAAATGTTTGCCCTTTTCGTAAGATACCCTCGTTGATTCGACAGCCAAGAATTTGTTCTCCCCGAATGTTAAACAGTTGCAATACCTCGGCCTTGGCCAATGATATCTCGGCTAAAGATGGTTCGAGCAAACGAAGAATCTTTTCTTGAACTTCCTCTAAAAGTTTGTAGATGATCTTGTATTCGTAAACTTTGACACCTGATCGTTTGGCAAGTTTTTTCATAGGGCCAGGAACCTTTACCTGGAAAGCCAAAACTGAGGCTCCAGTGGTTTCTGCCAAGGTAATGTCCGATTCGGAAACATCACCCACTCCACCCTCAATAAACTCGACATTTTCTTCTGGAATATTTTGGCGAATAGCTTCTAAAGTACCGGCTGTGTCCGCCTTCAAAATAAACTTAAGCTTGGGTTCATCTTCCAGATTAGAAAGCATGCTCGACAAAGAAAGACGATCAATGGTGGCGATTTCTTGATTGGGCGGCGTCGTGGTTACCACACTACCCACAGCCGGAACTTGGTTGAAACCGGTAACTTGGGCTGGTTCACCAGGACCAACCGATTCAACACGAACGCCTAAATCATTGGTCAGTGTGCGAACCTGGCCATCAATGGAATCAGCCCAGACTTGGTCTTTATTATGGAGTGTTCCATTACGAACCAAAACGGTACCTACAGAACCCAAAAAACGATCCTTACTTGATTCAATGACGACACCTTGAAGTGGAGCATCGGGATCCGCTTGCAGTTCGAGTAGCTCACCAAGCGTAACCAAAGTTTCCAGCAAGGTATCAACACCCATTCCGGTCTTGGCCGAAATTTCGACCACCTCGGTGTCGCCACCGTAACCGGAAACAAAGACTTCGTGCTCGGTCAGTTGGGCCTTGACCATTTCGGCCGAGGCACCAGGAGCGTCCATCTTGTTAATGGCCACAATGAAAGGAACGTTTGACTTCTTAATGTGCTGGATAGACTCAACGGTTTGAGGTTTGACCCCATCATCGGCAGCGACGACGAGGATCACGATATCTGTTACCGCAGCTCCCCGGGAACGCATTTTGCTGAAAGCCGCGTGGCCTGGTGTATCGATAAAGGTGAGTGGATGCCCTTGGTACTCTACTTGATAGGCACCAATATGCTGCGTAATTCCACCAAACTCTCCCTGCTGGACACGGGTGTTTCGAATATAATCCAGTAACGATGTCTTGCCATGGTCAACATGGCCAAGGATCGTAATAATTGGTGGTCTCGCTTGTAATGCCATCGTGCTCGTTTCTCCTGGTTATTGTACTTAGACTATCTTTTGAGCCATACGCTCGTTGAATTCTGCCTGGAAGGTTTCCAAAGCATCACTCAATAATTTGACTTGGTCTTCAGCCAGTTCGTGTCGCTCCTGGAAGGTTTCCCATTTGCGGCTTAGATCTTCAAGGGTGGTGGCGCGCTCGTCAACGAGAATCTGACGAACTTCAGGATCAAGACCCTTGAGTTGGTCGATTTCGTATTCTTCCGCGCCGGTAACGTGAGCTTGGGTGTCACCTTCGGCGGTTTGGACGGTAATCTGGTAGCCAGTGAGTTTAGCCGCTAAACGAACATTTTGTCCGCCACGACCAACTGCCAAAGAGATTTGATCAGCCGGAGCTGTAACCATGGCTGTTTTGTTTTTCTTATCGACTTCAACAATAAGTGATTCAGCCGGGGAAAGAGCTGCCTTGAGATAATCCTGTATATTGTCCGAGTACTGAATAATATCAATTTTTTCGTTATTAGCATCGCGAATGACTTCTTGGACGCGAACACCCCGCTGACCAACACAAGCACCGACAGGGTCAACACCAGCCTGGTCCGAATATACGGCCATTTTGGTACGTACGCCAGCTTCACGAGCAATCGCTTTTACTTCGACTGCGCCTGAAGCCATTTCCGGCACTTCGCGCTCAAAAAGCTTGATAACCAGATCTTTGTCAGCACGGGAAACAATCACTTGCTCGCCACGAACGGTTTCGCGGATGTCCTTGATGAGAACAACGACCCGGAGGTTTGGACGATAGAACTCGCCCCGCATCTGTTCTTCAGGAGGCATGAGAGCTTGGCCACGGCCCAAGTCGACTACGGCATTGCGGCCGTCGTAACGAAGAATAGTTCCCTGAACAAGGGTACCAATCCGATCACGATAGTTGGCCAACATGGCATCACGCTCGGCTTCACGAACTTTTTGGAAAATAACGTTCTTGGCTGTCTGGGCGGCAATGCGGCCAAAACCAGCTGGGGTGACATCTTCACGCTCACCATCTTTGGGCAAACGGAAAATGCGAGCGGAACCTTCGTTACGATCGAGTTCAACAAAAAAGACCACAGTTGGTTCTTCGCCTTCGACTTCTTCTTCGAAAAGTTCTGGTCGGTCTTTACGGAGGGCTGCCTCGATAGCGGCCTCAATCGAAGCCACCACTGCTTCCACTTCAATACTTCGTTCCTTGGCCACTTGCTCAAGCAGAGCCATGAAGCCAGATTTCATTACTTGTGCCATATTTTCTCCTTATTACGTTGTCAAATGTTTTCGAGGATGCCTTAGTAAAAAAGGTGGGTTGCCCCACCTCCGAACTTCATCCTTCGAGGATGACGCAAGTATATCACGGATCAGGGGGAAAAGCAGTAATGACGGCGCAATATCTCTCCGATAAAAGCCTATAGTATTTCTCCAAAAATATCTTATAATATTCGCTCTTGGATTTCGAGACTAAGAAATAACCTGAGTCTCCGAGAAACAAGTCCGTTCGTGAACAACAAGAGAAAACAAAATCTTTCTAAGGAGAAAGGATCGAGACGTTGAATCTCAATATGTTTCTCACCACCTCTATCCCGACAATCCTCTCAATAGGGTTCGTCGGCTTGCTCGTTCGCTGGCTGGTAAACACATCCAGCATAGAACTGAGTATCACCTGGGGCGAGTTTTTCATCGTCCTGGGAGTGTTCGCCCTGATCACCATCATCGTCGTGCAACCCGTGGGTTACTACCTCGCAAAACAGTCGCTGCTGTCGTTCCACGAATACTGGAACGGGAGTTTGACTGGCTACGATATTGACCCCACGACCTGCACCCGAGACGGTCAGTGCAAATGGACATACGATTGTGATCGGTACAAGGTCTGTCATGACGTCTGCGATAGCCGGGATGAGAATGGGCGCTGCACCAGCTCACACGAAGAGTGTGTCTGGAGATATCACCAGTGCCCATACGTCAAACAGGAGTTTGATTATCAGCTCCTGTCCGAGATCCGCGACTTCACCGTCGCCTCGCACCGATTTCCCGAAAACCCCAATTCCAATCGCTGGCGCTCTGGACACAATATTCCAGATAGCGTCATCCGCAACGCTGGCGTGGGGCCAACGGAATTCTGGTTGTACTACACGGGCCGGATGAATGACGGCATCGCTGATCCCGTTACTGGGGTCTTTGATTACGAAAACTTCATCTTGGCGAGCACCCAAACAACATTGCGAGAACACTCCGCGCGAGTGGAGTTCTACCGCAACGCTCATCTGCTGCCGGATATCGCTCGCGGCACGCACAGCCACTTCTTGGCAAATAAGGTCAGCTTTGTGGGCTATCAACCCACGGCTGATGAAGCCAATGCCTGGCAGGACGCCCTCATGCGGCTCAATGCCGCCCTCGGCTCCGAACTCCAAGGAGATGTTCGCCTGGTAATCGTTCAGTCTGATGCGATCACCAATTCCCTGGACTACATCATTGCCCTGAAAGCGTACTGGCAAGACGGCCAGCGCTGGGGTGATGATGCCCTTCCGGGCAACGCCATCCTGATTGTGGTTGGCACCGACGGCGAACAGGCCCTCTGGGCACGCGCCACAACCGGGATGCCCGTGGGCAACGAAAGCCTCAGTAATGAGGTGGAACGTCGCTTGCGGCACATCATCGAAGACGGCGGCACTTTGCCCCTCACCCCCGGCATTCTTATCGGGGATGTTCGTCGTGTCCTCACTGGTGATCCTTCGAGAAACCAAACCACCCTGAGCACTGTTCACGGTGGTGGGTATATTGAGGATATCCTGTGGGGCGTATCACGCCCAGAGACGCGCTTTACGCGCATCTCGATGAAGTCCGAAGACGAAGACGACCAAGGCCTTGGGTACAAGTGGCTGGACAACGAAATCCAGCCGACCGCCGGCCAGAAGCGTCTCATCGTCCTGGTTGGCTTCCTCCTCAGCTGGTTTGGCTGGGGAGCTGCCATTTATGCCGGTCAAAAAACCGGCTATCGTTCGCGCTACTTCTAAACACCGATTTGCATACACTATCGAGCTCTACCTGGGTCTAAGGGGGCCCAACAATATCATGTTCGAAACTGAAAAGAAAAAACGTGGATTTCCTCTGCCGGCTGTTGGACGTCGAGTTCCCGTCTGGATCATCGTCCTGTTGGTCGTCCTGCTGAGCTGCGGCTGCTGCGGCCTGTTCGGGCTGATGTCCGGCTACGGCTTCATCAACAGCATTCGCTCGGAAGCCGTCGCCAAAGAAACCGGCTTGACCGCCGGTTACGGTCAACTCCAAAACAAGCTGGACGCCCGTGTAACGGACGTCGTCGAGCAGTTCAACCTGACCAGCGCCGCCTCCGATCAGGTCACGGAATTCATGTCCCAGGTCATCGCCGGACAGGTCGGGACGGAAGGCCTGAGCACCGACAACCTGCTCGTTCTAGCCATTGACCAGGCATACCCGGAACTGTCCGCGGTCGAACAAACCGCCATGTACCGCGACGTGCTGGCGAGCCTGCAAGACAACCAGACTGCCTATCGCGCCGAACAAGACGCCTTTTTGGATCAAGTGCGCAATTACGAAAACTGGTGGCAAGGAGACTTGCTGCGCAAGTTCGTCATCGACACCTTCTTGCACCTGCCCACCGACAATTTACGGGTGACCGTGGGCACCCAGGTCTACACCGGGGAAGAAGCGCTCACCTACATGCGCCGTGTCATCACCAGCACCGCCGTCCAGGATGCCGTGGAAACCGGCACCTATGAGGGCACGCAGTTCGGCGACCAGGGTAACCAGGGCGAACAGTAGCCTTTCTCATTTCTCTTGTTGATTCACAAAAAGCCCCGGCCGGGAAACCGGTCGGGGCAATACTTTTCAATTGTTTAAACTTTCACTCTTCAACGCAAAAAGCCGCCAGTTTTTGAGGCTGGCGGCCTGATTAGGGTTTCCCCAGACATCACTCGAGCTTCTCCAGCTCGAAGATTTCCGGTTCGACCATCCGGTTGACGTACGGAAGCGGGACTCGAAAGCCCCGGGCCGAAAAACGAACACGATCTCCCATCGCGATCTCCGCAAAGGGGACGTCGAGAGTTTCGAGATAGTGGTAGCGTTCACCATCAATCTCGATGTAACGGACAGTCGAGCAGCCAGCTCCCTGCACACAGGACAGCTTTTCTTCCAGGTCGGTCACCATACCCGAACCGGTCTTAACATGACCGTTCCAGGCATTGGCGAACAATTGGAAGATAACCACCACAATGGCGGCCATCGCCACACCAATCACCACGAGCTTCCACGTTCCGTTTTTCACGATCATTCTCCTGCCGTAAAGGCATATAAGAAAACCAGATTTCAGAAATTATACCAGTAGTATCAGTAAAAACACTGATAAAAGTGCAAAAATCCTCTTAGCTGAGCTTAACAACTCGTACCAGTGCCCCTACTCCGAAAGCGGCCAGCACCAACTGAACAAGCGCCCCGGCAAAGGGAATCATGCTGAGAGCAACAATTACCGCCACCCCAAGTATTGCCTGAACATACTCATTTTGGCCTGGCAAAAGCCGTCTCCCTGCCCACAACGAGGGAACAACCCAGGCTAACAAGAGAAGACCAAAATAGGCCAGCCAACCCAAAACCGCCGGCAAAATGCCAATGATGGTTAGCATGAGCACAACCAGTAAAAATGGCAAACCAAAGACCACCATCACACCAGTAACTAAAGTTGAAGTAGTTTGTGTCTGCATTTGAGTTACCGCTTTGTTGAGCAGTTGAGGAACCAAGAAAATGGCTGCAGCAAGAACAAATGATCGCCAAAGAAAACGATACATCGCTTTCGCCACTTTTCCGCCCAGAGTAGCTGCTTTTTCTTCGCGGTTGACATCAATTTTTTTAATATCGGTTTGGCCAGCAATACTGGCTATTTCTGTACCGGTCCACTCAGAAAGTTCACCTGTTAAGTTCCCGCCAATCGAGGCCTCTGAACCAAGTAAAAGTCGTTCGCCACCCACATAGACATCTTCACCCACCAAACCATTGAGTCGAATGTTCTGCCCACCAGCGTATAACCCACCCAAGATATTTCCACCAAGACCAAGGCGCTCACCAGCTGAGATCATGGTGCCTTCAACCTGAGCATTTGGGCCGAGCTGGACCTCTCCACCAGCCACAATCACATTTCCCTTGACCGTGCCATCAATGAACACCGAGCCACCAGCAGCATATACATCCTGATCAACTTGCCCGTTGATACGAATGGTTCCACCAGCGATAACTACATCTTGGGTAACATTGCCATCGACGGTCACCGAACCACCAGCGGCAAAGACCGCACCGTTCACGTTGTCTTCAATCCTAACTTCATCATCAGCAGCAAAAATGGGACCTTTCTTAGCAGCTGGCTGATCTTCCTGTGCGGCTACTATCTGCGCTGTAAAAAGAAATAAAAGAGTGATTTGCGAAACTACCAAAAGAAAACGTTTAAACATGTTGACCTTTTTATTGATTTACACAGTAAGCCCAGTATTGTCGGATTTACCCTACAATTATTGCACATCAGTTACAGAAAAAAAATAGAAGTTGATCGTTTTTGAAGAAAGCTCAATTCGACGAAGCACTTACCGAACAAGAAGATATTTTGAGGAGAATTGCGCAGTCTGGAGCGGAAAAGGTTTTTAACTTAAGACAACTTCGACGGACGATTGCTTCAAAAACGAGCAGCTTCTATTCCTACACCGTTTAGGCTGTTTTTTGAAAATCTTCCAAAATTTTCTTCTGAGCCCGTGAGAGTTTTTCTGGCACTTTGACAATAAGACGAACATACAGATCACCTTTGCCACGACCTCGAACATGGGGAACACCCTCTTCTCGCAAACGCACGAGTGTGTGGGATTGGGTTCCAGCCCGCACCTTCAGAGTGAGTTCTTTTTCAACCGTCTTAATCTTTACTTTTCCCCCTAAAGCGGCGGTTACAAAATCGATTTCTTCATCGACAAAAAGGTCGTAGCCATCACGTCGAAAACGCTCATGCGGACGCACGTCAACCGTAACGTCAAAGTCCTGAAAACGAATCCGAGTACCATCATCAGCACCGGCTGGAATCTTAATAGTATGTTCCTTACCATCAATCTTGACGTTTTTTTCAACACCTCTCACTGCTTCCAAAAAATCAATTTGGATGCTGTATCGTGGCCGGCGCGCCGCCCGGGCAAAACCACCACCAAAAAATTGCTCAAAAATTTCAAAGGGATCAGAAAAATCTCCGCCGCCAAACGGATTGGGGCCACCAGAGTAGGTGTAGGTAAAAGGACCCTGCGAAAAGCCACCCGCAAAGGGATTGCCTCCCATGCCTGATGCCGCATCAAACGCGGCGTGGCCAAACTGATCGTAAGTCTGGCGTTTTTTGTCATCACTGAGAATTTCGTAGGCTTCGTTGATTTCCTTAAATTTCTGCTCGGCATCGGGCTCTTTATTTTTGTCCGGGTGATACTTGAGCGCCATTTTCCGGTACGCACTTTTGATATCAGCGGCACTAGCCGATTTCTCAACTCCTAAAATCTCGTAATAGTCCCGTTTGGTAGCCATATATGCAGTAGTGTATCGTGAATTTTGAGTCGAGGAAAAAAGGCGAGACCCAACGGATCTCGCCCCTTTCCAAGCTTTTATTCGTTAACGACTTCGCCTTCCTCGGCATCATCAGCCTTGGCTTTGCCATTTTTATCGGTTGATGAAGAATCCTTCTTGGCAGATTGATCGCCATCTTGAGCCTGAGCAGCCTGCATAACCTGTCCAATTTTTTGGGCAGCGGTTAAGACCGCTTGGGTGGCTTCATTCAGCGATTCTTTACTGGCTGACTCATCTTGAGAGAGCTCCTCGAGTTTGGTCACTTTTTGTTCCAGATCCTCGCGGTCAGCTTTTTCCAGCTTGTCGCCGTAATCTTTGAGTTGTTTCTTGATTTCACCCGCCACCGAGTAGGCCTGATTGGCGGCTTCAACGCGCTCGCGCTTGGCTTTATCTTCCTCAGCGTGAACTTCGGCCTCATGGCGCATCTTTTCCACTTCTTCTTCGGTCAGATTGGTAGCATTTTGAATGGTTACCTTGGCGTCTTTGCCGGTTGTTTTGTCTTTTGCCGTCACATTGAGGATACCGTTAGAGTCAATGTCGAAGGTGACTTCGATTTGGGGAGTGCCACGAGGAGCGGGAGGAATCCCATCTAAAACAAAGCGGCCAAGCGACTTGTTATCAGCCGCCATTTCTCGCTCACCCTGAAGAACATGAATTTCTACCTGCGTTTGATTATCGGCAGCGGTTGAAAACACCTGTGACTTACTGGTTGGCACCGTGGTATTGCGAGGAATCAAGGGTGTCCGAACACTGCCCAAGGTTTCCAGACCCAGAGTTAAAGGAGTAACGTCCAAAAGAACAATATCGTCTACTTCACCCGTAATCACACCAGCCTGAACCGCGGCACCAATAGCCACCACTTCATCAGGATTTACACCCTTGTGAGGCTTCTTGCCAAAGAACTTTTCCACTTCGGCTTGAATCTGAGGCATGCGCGTCTGGCCACCGACCAAAACAACTTCGTTGATTTCATTTGGCTTAAGACCGGCATCTTGT
This sequence comes from uncultured Pseudomonadales bacterium, assembly GCA_964598125.1. GTDB lineage: Bacteria > Patescibacteriota > Microgenomatia > UBA1400 > UBA1396 > UBA1396. Next base: position 7,275 of record CAZRAG010000006.1, on the reverse strand, counting down.
AGAGCCTTTTTAACTGGACCAAAGGTTTTCTCTACCAGGGGAGCAACCAATTCTTCCAGCTTAGAACGAGTAAGTTTGAGCGTTAAGTGGAGCGGGCCAGCCTCACCTTGCGTAATAAACGGCTGATTAATTTCCGTTTCCATGGCAGAGGAAAGCTCAATCTTGGCTTTTTCGGCCGCATCGCGAATGCGCTGGAGCGCTTGCTTATCCTGGCTCAAGTCAACCGAGTTCTCTTTCTTAAACTCGCTGACAATCCAGTCAATAATAGCGGCATCAAAGTCATTACCACCTAAAAAGGTGTCACCATTGGTGGACTTCACTTCAAACACACCATCGCCAATTTCCAGAATAGAAATGTCAAACGTACCACCACCGAGGTCATACACGGCAATGGTTTCATTTTTATTTTTATCGAGACCATAGGCTAAAGCAGCGGCAGTCGGCTCGTTAACAATCCGCTCTACCGTCAAACCGGCAATTTCTCCTGCCTGCTTGGTAGCTTGACGCTGTGAGTCATCAAAATACGCCGGAACGGTAATCACGGCTCGATCGACGGTGCCACCCAAGTATGCTTCGGCATCCGCTTTCGCCTTCGCCAAAATCATGGATGAGATTTCCTGTGGCGTATATTTCTTACCATCAATCTCGATCACTGCCATGTCATCTTTGCCCGAAGCAATGGTATAGGATACGTGCTTCTTGGCTTGTTTGACTTCGGCGTCATCGGTCCGACGACCCATTAAGCGTTTGACCGAAACTACAGTATTACCAGGGTTAAGAATCATCTGACGCTTGGCAACCTCTCCCACTAAATTCTTTACTGGTTCAACAATAGACGGGAAGGTGTTTCTGCCTTCCGCCGTTGGAATGACTTGAGGTTTGCCACCCTGCATTACGGCCACAGCCGAGTTCGTGGTTCCAAGGTCAATTCCGACAATCTTTCCCATATATTTTCCTCCATCCAGAATCTTTTATTGGTATAAACTCTTCTGGTTATTCTTTACTTTTTTTACCGACAATTACTTTGGCGTGGCGGATAACTTGTCCGTTAAGACGGTATCCAGCCTGAGTCACCTGCAAAACGCAATTTTCTTTTCCTGCTTGAGTTTCGACCACTTCCATAAAGTGATGATCAAACTCTTGGCCTGATTCAATTTTCATCTTTTCTAGACCATGTTGGGCCAGAGCCTGCCAAAATTCTTCCGTAATCATCTTGATGGCAGGGTCAGCCGAATGGCTCAACGCCATTTCCAGATGATCATAAACGGGCAATACCGTTGTAATCACATCAGCACCAGCCATTTGGATGAGACGAATCCTTTCCTGATCGGTTTGCCGACGCAAATTCTGATAGTCAGCTAGAGCTCGTTTATAAGCCTCTTCTTTTTGCTGACACTCCTGACTGAGCTGTTCAAGCTGCTGCACTAACTCAAGCTGATGTGGATCATCCTGCGCATTGTCTTTCCCAGCCATTTGCTGATTTGCGGTTGATACGCGTTTGGCTACCATCATTCCTCCACAACCCTAACCCATGAGTTCATAAATGAGACCACGGAAATACTTAATCATTGGAATAACGTAAGGGTAATCAAGACGAGCCGGACCGATGACCCCAATGGTAAAGCAGTCGTTGGCTACATTCACTTGGGTAAAAACAAAACTGACCGAAGCCAAGTATTCGTTCCCCAAATCCTCACCAAGAACCAGCTGAACCGGTTCTTCACTGCGTCCGAAATCAACAATCTCTTTGAGAGCGCGAACTTCTTCTAACAACGTGAGAACCGTGCGAGTGACATCAATATTGGAAAACTCAGGGAAGTTAAGAAGATGGGCATAACCAGAGTGATAAACCCGTTGATCTTGCTCGGCCATGACAAGACCAATACAACGAGATCGTTCCGCCATAACCCGAGCCGCCTCCCACAAAAGATCGGCCATTTGCTCACGACTTGACCAAATACGTTCCTTAACCGAAACTTCATCGGCCACGCTAAGATCACGCTCCCGCATGAGTTCACGAACGTAAAATTTAATCGCTAAGGCTGTTGGGATACGACCTGAAGAAGAATGGACCTTACGCATGTAACCATTGCGTGCCAAATAGACCATCTCGTTACGAATAGTTGCCGGTGAAACGCCAAAATTAAATTGCTTGTCGATGGTTTCCGAACCCACTGGCTCGGCACTCTCGATGTACCGCTCCACGACGGCTCGTAAAATTTGTATCTGGCGCCCTGTTAAATCAACCATATAAATACTGTACCTATTTAGCAATGTTATTACAAGTCTGCTATTTTAGCAATATATTGTCAAGAGTGCTAAAAAAGCGCGATCTCATAAAGAAACAGGAAAAATTTCTCCAGACACATACCTTTTATCTTGCTTGGTATTGCATCAAAACCACGAAACCCCCTATGATGGTGATAGATTTTTATGATGCAATGGAACACCCGTCAGATGAAACGACTTAGTTTGGCGCTTCAACTTTTACCAATTCTCATCGTTACGGTTGTGGCGGTGATCGGGGCGTCGCGCTTGCAAGTCGTTCAAGAATTTTTAGCTGGTGCCAGTGGTGAACCAGCCAACCTCATTATTGATACACAAGCCAGTTACGGTCCACTTCCTCAGCCTTGGCGTAATTTTGCCCAAGGTGGAGAAATGAGTGACTGGAACCTCACGCCAATTAAAGGCAAAGTTTCGGCCTTGCAACCAGAATATATTCGTTTGGATCACATCTATTCGTTCTATGATATTGTCCAAAAAAATGGTGATCAACTCACCTTTAACTTTAGCAAGCTCGATCCTTTAATCACCGACATCTTGGCTACCGGTGCCAAACCCTATATTTCTCTCTCCTATATGCCCGCGCCGATTTCTGATGATGGCACCATCACGGGTAAACCGCAAAAGTGGGAATACTGGCAAGATACCGTTCGCGCCACCATTCACCATTTTTCGGTGGAACGTGGAATTTCGGGAGTGGTATACGAAGTTTGGAATGAACCTGACCTCTTTGGCGGCTGGAAAACCTACGGCGACAAAAACTACCTCACGCTCTATGGTTATGCTGCCCGTGGTGCAGGTCAGGTCCAGGGAGCCAAACCCTATCAATTTGGTGGGCCAGCTATTACCGCTCTCTATAAGAATTGGTTCACAAACTTGGTGGAATACACGCAGCAAAATAACCTTCGTTTAGACTTTTTCTCCTGGCATCGGTATGACAATGATGTTGATCAGTTCCGCAAGGATAATGCCGAAATCATGAAATGGCAGGCAAGTACGCCAGGTGCAGAAAACCTCGAGTTTCATATCACCGAATTTGGTCATGACAGTAAGAATCACCCTGGATATGACGGGAATTATGGTGCCGCACACACCGTTGCTGTTGCCACGGAAATGCCTGGTGTAATTTATCGTGGTTTTATTTTTGAACTGGAAGATGGCAAAGACCCTGCTGGCCAAACGCACTGGGGACGCTGGGGACTCATGACCCATCGCGACTCTGGCAACCTCATTAAACCGCGTTACCAAGCGGTTCGGATGCTCAATCGACTTGAGGGTGACCAGGTTCGAGTGCTCGGTAAAGGAACTTGGGTAAAAGCCCTGGCGACTAAAAATGGTGAGGTTATCCAAACAATCATTGTGAACTACGATCGGTTTGGGACACATTCTGAGGATGTTCCGATTACCTTCCGCAACGTTCAACCGGGTAACTACAATCTCGAAATTACGGATTTAGCTGGAACAACCCGGTCGGTTGCCTTGAGTACTGAAACGAGTGATCTCCAAACTAACCTGCTTTTGCCAGTGAACACGGTGTACTTAACTAAACTCATTCCTGCCCAGTAGCAAGGGAAGAGGTGAAAAACTTACACAAGAAATTCATCAACAATTTTGATAATGTGCTCGTAATCACGATAGATTTCAAGCTTTACCGGATATTTGTCGGTGGGAATACCTCGAACAACCAAGCTAAGTTTCTCAACGTTTTCTTCCTGAACCAAAATGAGAATTGGGGTGGGATTGAGTCCTAATTCCTTTTTCAGTACACCACGCATGAGCTCCATACCCACGCCATGGCTGGGACCATCCACAAAAATAATCATATGCGTTGACTCATCAACCCACTGCATATCTTGCTCATACACGATTTTCCAGGGTTCAGTCGACTCAAGACGATTGACTCCGGTTCGCCGCTGGACAATTTCGATCATTTCATCAAGATCTTTTCCCTTGATGTGCTCATCAAGAACATCACCACCATTGTCCAAAATGTAATCCACAAGTTTGGGAACATTGTTATGATTTTCATCTTTATTCCCTTTAATGGAGGCAGAAAGATAGACCTTGCAGTGTGAAAATTTCATTTTTTTCCCTACTTTTTGGTTATGATTGACTGTATTTTCCGAGAAAACTCTCGTCGACTGTATTTCTGGGCTTGATCAGCAATATGCTGGTGATCCCATTTTTTCTTCCAGGCAGTGGTCACTATCTTGACCCAGTCAGCCAGCTTCAAGCTTTCTACGTGTTCACCTGTTTTGCCAGGAACAATGGAATAACGAGGTTCGCCTGAATAGTGAGCGACTACTGGTGTGCCGGCTCCTAACGATTCGATGGGAACAATGCCGAAATCTTCATCCTCTGCCGGAAAAAGTGTGAGTTTGGCCTGTTGATACAGCTGGGCGAGCTGATCATCATCAACCGAACCTAGAAACTCCACCTGATCACCAGCCATCTGCTGCAACTCCTCGAGCATGACACCACTGCCCACCACCTTGAGGGGGTAACCTGTCTGATTACTTATAGCCACTGCCAGTTCAGGATGCTTGCTTAGAACTAGGCGCCCAACAAAGAGGAGATACTCTCTAGACGGTCGACCATCTGTTTTGGCTGGCATTTTATCGAGCAAACCCACAGGTGGCGGAACAATCACACTTTCGCGACGATAAAACTTAGTGATTCGTTGTTGCGTTGTCTGGCTATTGGCAATTAATACATCTGGGTTTTGGGCACTCTGGAAATCGACATACCTCATCCATACGTTAATGAGTTCTCCTACTACTCGAATGAAGGGATTTTTACGCCAGTTACTTCTTGTACTGTAGCCATAGAGTGCCCGCGGGGGCGTATGAATGTAACTGATATGTTTACTTTGAGATTTTGTAGCTTGGGCAGCCTTAGCCATGTAGGCATTGGTTGAAGAAATGATGAGGTCATATTCAGAAAGGTCAAGTTTCTTGAAAGCCCAGGCAGAAAAAATGCGGTACGGAGAAAAAAGCTGCTTATAAAATGGCAAATATTTGAGGTTGGTTTCGCGAATATCCCAATCTCGAAAACGACCGGCTGACTCGCCCATGGCATGCCAATCCACAAACGCGGTATACACTGGGGCATTCGGGAACAAAGCGTGCAATTCCTCGAGAACCCGCTCGGCACCGCCATACTCGCGTAAATAATCATGAACCAGGGCAACTTTTGGTGTAGGCATCTTTGAGTATTGTAACTGTTTTGGGGGAAAGAAAAATGTGAGACTTACAAATTGTTTTTCCTCTGGACCTCCAGATAACCAATTTGTAAGTCTCACATTTTTTACAATTTTACCTAACCTTGTAGTTCAACCAGCAATCTGCTAACATAACACCCTGTCAACAATCGACGCGCGGGGTAGTGTACGGTTGCACGTGAGGCTCATAATCTCGCAGACAAGGTTCGATTCCTTGCCCCGCAACACTAAAGAAGGCTCCGGTAATGGGGCCTTTTTGTTTTAATTTGAGCTGATATTTTTTTAAGTAGTCTCATACTTTTCTTAACAAAAATCGTCTATAATACAGAGTTCGTTATGGATTTTATTCGTGTCAAGGGCGTGCGCGAGCACAACCTCAAAAATATCGACGTTGACATTCCCAAAGATAAATTGGTTGTGGTAACCGGTTTGTCTGGTTCGGGCAAGTCATCCTTTGCATTTGACACGCTGTATGCCGAAGGTCAACGCCGTTATGTTGAATCCCTCTCCTCTTATGCCCGTCAGTTTTTGGGCATGATGCAGAAACCCCAAGTTGAATCCATTACCGGTCTCTCTCCGGCAATTTCTATTGACCAGAAAACTACTTCTCATAATCCTCGTTCCACGGTTGGCACTATCACCGAAATTTATGACTATCTGCGCTTGCTGTTTGCTCGCGCCGGTCGCCCTCATGATCCAGTAACCGGTGAAGAGGTTATGCCATTTTCTCTCGACCAAATCATCGAGGAACTCTTCAATCAACTTGAGGAAAGAACCCAGAGTGGACCGGTTCGTTTTTTGCTGTTCGCCCCCGTTATTCGCGACCGAAAAGGCGAGTTCCAGTCATTATTTAGCAATCTCAAACAAAAAGGCTACACCTATGCCCGCATTGATGGCGAAATGTTTGATCTGCGAGAAGAAATTGTTCTGTTTAAAAACAATAAGCACACTATTGAAGCCGTAATTGACCGAGTTGTGGTCAGTAAAGAAATCCTCAAGGATGAAAAACTACGCCGAGAACTGCGCTCACGGTTGTCCTCCGACATTGAACAAGCTCTCGAACTTTCAACGGGATGGGTTTCACTTGCCTATGTGCATGATGCTGGTCTAGACTTTCCCGAAAAACCCCGACAACTTGAGGTTCAAGAATTCACCGAAAAACGTGTGTACCCAAGCACCGGCCAGCCTGTTCCTGATATTGAGCCTCGTCTGTTCTCTTTTAACACTCCTCACGGTGCTTGTCCGGCTTGTAATGGTCTGGGCAACATTCTGGCTGTTGATCAAGAACGAGTTCTTGCTCCATCTCTGACCCTGCCTGAAGGAGCGATTATCCCCTTCGCTCGCATGCTGGAAAATGACACTTGGTTTGCCCGCCTAGTTCGTTCCATTTTGCAGGCTCATGGCTATGACTGGCGCACCCCCTGGAACGAGCTGCCTGAGGACGTGCAACAACGACTTCTTTACGGCAGCGATCAAATTTACACGGTTGTCGGCGAGAATCGTTTTGGTCGGGTGACATCGATTGACGAGTCGTTTGAAGGATTTATTCCCAATTTGGAGCGCCGATATCGGGAATCCACCTCTGATTATGTTCGCAACGAAATAGAGCGCTTCATGATCAAGCAAGATTGTCAGGTTTGCCATGGTCGTCGTCTTAAACCAGAAGCGCTCTCTGTGACGGTGGATGGTTTTTCCATCATGGATGTTACCGACATGAGCATCGATGAATACCTTGCCTGGATTACTGATTTGCAGGTGAACGCTCCCGCCCA
>CAZRAG010000005.1:0-39271 GCA_964598125.1 uncultured Pseudomonadales bacterium | reverse complement strand
AGTAACACTTGGGAGATTGTTGGGAACGGTACGAAATAAATCTGCCTGGACAAAATCTGCCTCACTGATACTAGCTGCATCCTTGGTTTCTCCGGCTAAGGCTTTGAGATAACGCACTCTTGGTGTGGCGGTTGCGACATCTACTTGATACAGATCAAGATTGCGCAGGAGACTTCTCAATTCGCTCGCCGCTTGACGTTCATCAGGAATAAATTTCTTGTCAAGCAAATTCACTGACGACGCCCAGTCAGTTTCCATGTTGTACGAGTTGTTCACAATATTCATTTCAAGGTTCGCCGGTAAAGGATTCCTTTGACGCCAACGGTAGACAGCTGTCGAGACTTTTTCTGGTTCAAACAAGAACCCCAAGGCCGCTGCCTTTTCTTTCGCACGGTCCAGGGCAAGTAAATCAGGTTCATAGCCAGGAACATAGTAAACAGCTACTTGCGAACCAAATGCTGGAAAACGCATACCAACAGTTTCAAGTTTCATTTCCTTTGGCCTCTCTTCTGGTAACTGAGCAGGAAAAGCAGGTGGCGGCAATGCCTTAAAACCCATGGTTGGGGGAGGAGGGCCAGGTGGATTAAGTGTCAGGTATAACTGTTTTCCCGTTGACCAGGTGAAACGAGCAACTATATAGAAAACAAGAAAAATGATCCCATACTTGATCCCGTTACGGCCATATTGAGCCATGGTAGACAAATCAAGGCGATCATTGGAAGTTGCCATAAGTATTATCTTAGCGAACTTTCTTCTATCTGTAATGTGCGTTCTAGCCAATCAAGTGTTGATAGTGCATCTTCATAGCGATCTTGGCTTCCAAGAATGACCACAACGAGATCAAGTTCACGTGATGCTGATTGCATCCGAGCGGTGCTATATGGAAGCACCCATTCGTTTTTATAGCGAAAAATAAGATTTTGGCCAGCCAAATCCGTCGTCCCAGTCTTAATTCCCAAAAATTCTGGTCCCTTCTGCAAAAGGTTATTAGTGGTATAAACCGTATCTTTTCTTCCTGTATGAAGTTCAGAAAGTGTGGCCAGTTGTTCACTCACGGTTGTCGCTAAAAATGGATTTTCCAACAAAGCAGTAGCAATGATGCCAAGATCCGCGGCGGATGAATATTGTCCTTCAACATCCAAGCCCGTAGCATTTTGAAAGTGAGTGCGCTTGAGGTGTAACTCAAGCGCTTTTTTGTTCATTAGGTCAACAAAGTTCCCTGATTTGCTGGCAGCGTTTGCCAAAGCTTCACCTGCATCATTCGCGCTAAAAAGTAAGAGGGCTTTTAACAAATCTCGGACAGTAAACGAGTCATAAGCGCGAAATTTTGCTCGATTTCCTAAAACCGCTGAGGCAGAGCCAATAGGTACTTCATCATCCAGCGATAAATTTTCGAATGCTACCATGGCAGTCATCATCTTCACTAAAGAAGCGGGAGCTGTTGCCATATCGGATCGCAAGGAATACAAAACTTCCTGAGAATTTCGGTCATATACCCAAATCGCGCCCGCACTCGTTTGCAATTGCCCAGATGAAGTTGCCAGTGAATAGGTTTTAAGCTTTTTTACAGGATCAGGTGAAGTTTGAAAGGGTGTTTTTGGTGTAGAGGAAAGAGTTGCAGAAAATTGGAGTATGGCCCCAATAAAACCAATTGTAATAATCACGAACCAGAGAATCAATAAAACCCGCAGCTGTGAAACTCTTTCAACAATTGGCATATCGCTTATTGTGACATAGCCATCACAATGCGGCTACTATTTCTATATCGACGCTTCCTGGTCGGTATGTTGATGCTTTTAGCTTAACAATTGCTTTAGTGACCATTTGTGGTTTCTCAATTTTTGATTGATATTGAAAACAAATACCCTTAATAGTTCTATGCATCTTTTGATTCTGAATCTGTATCTGGGCATGGTTTTTGAGTTTTCCAACAGGATTAACATCGGTAAAACTCACCTCAGAAAGAAGGAAACGAGGTTCTCGATTACCCGCTCCGAAGGGCTCAAATTGCGCCAGGGTTTGCAATGTCTCCCGCGTAAGAAGGCTCCAATCAAGTTCACCGATCACATATTGCGTTGGTTCCAAATCTTGAGGAGATATTTTGTCGATAATCGTTTGTTTGAGTGCCGTCAACATTTCTTCATATTTTTCGGCAGAAAGAGAAAAACCTGCTGCTAAGCGATGTCCACCCAATGATAAAAATAAATCACTGGGAAGGGAACGAAGCAGATCCGTGATATGCACACCAGGAACACTTCGGCAGGAGGCTTTATAGTTTTCATGCAAGGTAGAAATAACTATGGCCGGCTTTGAATATTCATCAACGAGTTTTGAGGCAATAAGACCAATCACCCCTTCATGGTATGGTCCAGTCACCACAATAATTTTTTCATCATCCCTTGTTACTTGATTTGATTTCATTTCTGAAAACGCTTCTTGGGTTATTTGTTGACGCTCAGCATTCACGGTATCCAGTTGACTCATGAGTTCACGAGTTTTATCAGGATTACGTGTCACTAAGGCACGAAGCGCATCGAGCGCATGATACAAGCGTCCCATGGCATTAATTCGCGGAGCAAGGGCATAGTGAATGGTGTTCATTGTTGCTTGTTTGAGTTCAACACCAGCAATTTCAGCAAGAACCTCTAAGCTTGGCCTTTTCCCTTCGCGTAGAACCTGCAGTCCATAGGTTACCAAGCTTCGAGTCGCCCCTACCAAAGGTATCTGATCAGAAACCGTGCCCAACGCTACAAAATCAAGAAGTGAGTAGGCCATTTTAGGGTTGAGTTCACGGGCAAGAAACCAAGCAACACCTACTCCCGAGAGGAGAGTTGAGTGAAGAATGACATTGGCATCTGGCAAGTTTGATCCGGGTTCATGATGATCGGTCACGATCACATCAATATTTTGACTCTTCAGCCAAGCTACTTCATCATGAGCAACAATACCGTTATCCACGGTAATAATGAGATCAGGCTTTTGCTTAGCAAAAATATCATCTAATGCTGTCTTAGACAAACCGTACCCATGTTTTTCTCGAAGCGGCAAAAAGGGTAGGGCACTCAGACCTAAAGAAAAGAGTGTCTCCCAAATGACCGCAGTGGCGGTCACCCCGTCACAATCATAATCACCAAAAATAACTACTTTTTGCTGTTGTTCAATAGCTCGTTGAAGACGTTCTTTCGCTTTTTGGAGAGCCAGTTCCTGAAGCCCAGCCTCTGCAGGTGTAATTGCATTTATTGGGGTGGGGTGTAAAAAATTTTCCCGATAATCTTCTGGTATTCTTGCCAATAACACTTGCGAAAGTTGCTCTTGGCTTGAAATAATTTCAGCCGTTTGTTTAAGAATTCTCACTCTCATACCCTATCATTGTCGTGTTACGATTACCAGGTATGACCTTTACTATCCCGAAAGAAGTTGCCACGATTATTAGCCTGATTCAGCAATCAAATTTTGAAATATTTGTCGTTGGTGGATCAGTGCGTGACATGCTCCTTAAACGGGCCGTAAAAGATTGGGACTTTACGACCAATGCCTTGCCTGAAGATATTATGCGCGTTTTCCCTGAAGCTTTTTATGAGAATGCCTTTGGGACCGTCAGCGTAACGGGTAAACATCTCTACGAGCAGCTTGGTCTTGATCCAGAAAAATTTTCCCTTGATCAACAAAAAAGTGTTTATGAAATTACTACCTATCGCAGCGAGGGAGCCTACAGTGATCATCGCCGACCAGATCAAGTTACTTGGGGTAAAACGCTTCAAGAAGATCTTGAACGACGTGATTTCACACTGAATGCTATCGCTCTACAAATTCAGTTTGCGCCGGAACAAGTACAACAACTCACTACTACTTTTTCTCAAGTGGATGCGGCCTATACCGCCATGGGGAAAATTATTGACCCTTATCATGGGCAGCAGGCATTACAACAAAAAATAATTCAGGCAGTGGGAGATCCCCAACAACGATTTGAAGAGGATGCGCTTCGGATGCTGCGGGCCATACGCTTAGCGGCTCAACTTGAACTGTCTATCGAACCAGAAACTCTCATGGCGATTCAGACCAAGGCTGACCTTATCACTCACATCAGTTGGGAACGGATTCGGGATGAGTTCTTAAAAATACTCCTTACTTCTCAAATTGAAGACGCTTTTTCCATACTGGCAACAACTGGACTCTTGAAACATATCCTTCCAGAGCTTCTTAACGCCAGGGGAATAGAACAACGAGGCCACCACGAATATGATGTGTGGCATCATCTCTTACGCGCAACGCAGTTATGTCCGAGTGCTGATCCCATTGTTAAGTTTGCCGCTCTCCTTCACGACATAGCGAAACCTGAGACACAATCACCTTTGCCAGGAGCAGAGGGGGAGTTTTCATTTTATAATCATGAGGTTATTGGCGCCCGTATTGCTCGCGATATTGCCCGCCGTTTCCGTTTATCCAAAGATGACATCCAAAGAGTATTTCTTTTAGTTCGGTGGCATATGTTTTACTATCAACCGGATATGACGGATGCTGCCATTCGCCGCTTTATGCGTCGCGTTGGTCTGGAAAATCTAGAAGATATCATGGCATTACGAGAAGGGGACAGATTGGGAAGTGGCAGCAAGCGAACGAGCTGGCGCTTAGAGGAAATGAAAAAGAGAATTCAAGAGCAGCTTCATCAGCCTATGAAAGTTAGCGATATGGCGATTGATGGTCATGATGTGATGCAAACGCTCAATCTTTCGCCAGGAAAAAGAATTGGAGAGATTCTTAACACGCTTTTTGAGGAGGTTCTCGATAATCCTGACCTAAACACTCGAGAGACATTATTGTCCAAGCTCACTGAATTCTCTGAGAACCAATAGTAGGGCTGATACTATTTCAAGCTTGGGGTTATTCCTGTTATCCTTTATACTTGCTGGGTATGTTTGATGCTATTTTCAAAATTTTTGATCAACAAGAACGAACTTTAAAACGTTATGAACAGATTGTTGACCTCATTAATTCTTTCGAACCAAACCTTAAAAAGCTTTCAGACAAACAACTCCAAGCAAAAACCTCTGAATTTAAAGAGCGATTAGCCAACAATGAGGCTCTTGAGTCAATTCTCCCAGAGGCCTATGCCGTGGTACGTGAAGCCGCTCGCCGAACGCTTGGAATGCGCCACTTTGATGTCCAGCTCATGGCTGGTATTGCCTTTCACGAAGGAAAAGTTGCCGAGCAAAAAACGGGTGAAGGTAAGACGCTTTCTGCCACCTTACCTTTATATTTAAACTCTCTTACTGGCAAAGGTGCCCACTTAGTAACCGTGAATGATTATCTTTCGCAAGTAGGTGCAGGTTGGATGGGTCCTCTGTATACCGCTTTAGGTGTATCGGTCGGTGTTATTACCCATGACGAGGCACATGTTTTTGACGCCGAATTCACTGGCGAAAAAAGAGGCGATGAACGCCTTGAACACTTCAGGCCAGTTACTCGAAAAGAAGCGTACGCTGCCGATGTCACCTATGGCACGAATAACGAATTTGGCTTTGATTACTTACGGGACAACATGGCTCAACGCCTTATTGACCAGGTTCAACGCGAACATCATTTTGCGATTGTTGATGAGGCTGACTCCATCATGATTGATGAGGCGAGAACGCCGCTAATTATTTCTGCTCCAGATGCCGAGCCTACTGACAAATACGTTCAATTTGCCCAAATGGTGAAGGGCCTCACAAAAGACACTGATTTTCAGGTGGATGAAAAAACAAAATCAGCCACACTTACTGATCTTGGTATTAAACGAATTGAGCGGTCCTTGGGTGTTTCTAATCTCTATGAAGAAAGTTTTGACATTATCCATCACATAGAACAAGCACTTCGAGCAAGTAAAGTGTACGCACGCGATAAAGACTATGTTGTTCGTGATAATGAAATTGTGATTGTTGATGAACACACGGGTCGTTTAATGTTTGGCCGTCGTTACTCTGATGGGCTGCATCAAGCTATTGAGGCGAAAGAAGGAGTGGTTGTTCAGCAAGAATCACGAACCTTAGCTACTATTTCTCTGCAAAACTACTTCCGTTTATATAAAAAACTAGCAGGCATGTCTGGAACAGCCGTCACTGAAGCAGAAGAACTGAACAAAATCTATGATGTAGATGTTGTCGCTATTCCCACTAATAAAGACATTCAACGCAAAGATTTTCAAGACGTTATCTACAAAACCAATCGAGCCAAATACAGTGCTCTTTTACGAGAAATAGAAGAAGTCGCCAAACAAGGGAGGCCTGTTCTCATTGGTACCCGTTCCATTGATCAAAACCAGATTTTCAGCCAACTCTTACGTAAAAATAAAATTGAGCATCAAGTTTTGAATGCTAAAAATCACGAACGCGAAGCTTTTATTATTGCCGAAGCAGGAAAGCCTGGTGCCATTACCGTTGCTACGAACATTGCCGGACGTGGTGTTGATATTGTGCTCGGTGGAGCACAGCCAGAGAAACGCAACTTTGATTCTGAAAAAGCGTTTGACCAAGCTCAACGAGAATGGCAAAAAGCTCATGACACAGTAATAGCCAGTGGTGGTTTGCATATTGTGGGCACGGAACGTCATGAATCACGACGCATTGATAATCAGTTGCGCGGTCGGGCGGGGCGTCAAGGCGATCCAGGATCTTCCCGATTTTTTGTCTCTCTTGAAGATGAAATCATGCGGATTTTTGGTGGTGAGCAGATTGCTAGTCTCATGGATACTCTCAAGATTGATGAGAACATGCCGATTGAGCATCCGCTCATTAATCGAGCCATTACTCAAGCCCAAATCAAAGTGGAAGGGTACTTTTTTGATCAGCGTCGCAGTCTGGTGAACTATGATGATGTGCTTAATCGCCAACGTAACATCATTTACCAACGACGGCAAAAAGTACTTGAACAAATGGAAAAGAGTGTTGAGGAGAAAGATGATCATCGCTGGCGAGATCGTCTTGAAGAAACCTATCACGATCATTTTTCTGCCTTCGTCAATGCTCGATCAGAAAGTGGCTTTTCGGAAACAGAACTCAATAGTATTGTTACCGAACTGGCGGCAGTTATTCCTTTCGATACAAAGTCCTTGGAACATATCAAATCTCAACTTCAAAATCTCACTGAAAATGAGGAGATTATGGACGTATTCCATAAGATTTTTCAGGATATTTATAAGCTGCGTGAAGATACCCTCGGACCGCAGGTTATGCGTGAAGTTGAACGCTATGTCTTTTTAAGTAGTATTGATGAACAATGGATGAATCATCTTGATGATATGACGAACTTGCGTGATGCTGTTTGGCTCCGTGGCGGAAAAGAGCAGGCCTTGGCCGAATATAAAAAAGAAGGGTTCAAGCTTTTTGAATCAATGGTCAAGCGGATTGAGCATGAGGCGCTACAAAAAGTCTTTCGGATTCACATTCAACCAGTCACTCAAGCACCACCCCAAAAGGATATAATTATGTCCGGACCAGCAAAAACGGAAGACGAAAAGTCACCTTCAGAATCTGGTGCAAGAAAAGCTAAGAAGAGCAAAACATCAGGAAAGCGAAAAAAATCCGGCTCCTATCTTAAAAAGTAATCATTCTGCCGCACCAAAGATATAAAGCTCTTCTTCAGCTCGGGTAACGGCTGTGTACAACCAGCGGCGCCACTGCTCATCATCCATGTGTTTGGAGCGCTCTTCGATAACAATGACTTTGCGAGCCTGACTTCCTTGTGCTTTATGGACGGTGAGAGCATAGCCGTAATCAAAAAGTTGGCCGATCTCACGCTGCTGGTGTTTGGAAAACTTAAGGGTTGTAGGGTGTTGAAACTGAGCGGCCGCTAATAAGCCACTGTAGATAACACTGCCGACTTCATCAACAACTTCACCTTCATAGGAAATTATCTCCTCATCATCTTTTTTGGCAATTTGGATATTTTGTAACGTACCGGTCATGCCGTTAAATATTCCTAATTCCCAATCATTTTTGAGACAAACCACCTTATCTCCTGATTCTGGCATATCTGGATTACGCCATTGAGCCGCTCTTATAGAGGCGTTTATGGCGACACGAGAATTATTGAATCCCGTGAGAAAAAGCGTGTCATCCTGATACGTTTGAAAAAAATCAGAGATCATAACCTGGGCCTCATTAGTCTGGGAATCAAATTTTTTTACGGTGTTACTAAATGTTTGAATAGGAATGGTTCCATGTTCTCGAGCGAGTTTTGCTACCTCAAGAATGGCACTGCCTTGGGCCTGTCGATGAATCGTCTCTAAGCGGAAATCAGGATCAGCCATGAGTTGAAAATTACTATTAATAGGCGGAAGTTGTCCATGATCGCCCACAGCCAAAACAGGAATACCGGTAAGTTCAATATCTCGCCAAATATCAGAGGTTATCATTGAGGCTTCATCAACAATAAGCAGCTGGTAGGGAAACTTTGATTTTCTGATCCAACCAGTAATCTGTCCACCATCACTCATAACTGGAGCATAGAGAAAAGAATGTAAGGTACTGATTCGATCCTTGGCAATGATCGCACCCTGATCCTTTAGCTTAGCCTGTAAAACACGAGTGGCTTTGCCAGTAAAACTAGCAAAGGCTACTTTCCAATCAGGGCGCTTCTTTTTTAAAATAAGACGGATAACGGATATCAAGGTACTTTTTCCGGTACCAGCATATCCACCGAGTATAAAAGGCTGGGGTGTTTCGCTTGCCAACCAACCAAAGACCTGCTTCAGGGCCTCTCGCTGCTGCGATGTGATCTCTAATTCCGTCATACTCTGCTGTAGAATAAATCATTGTATATGACAAATAAAAGAACCCTAGCGCTTGAGGCGCCTCAACTCATTGGCGAAACAGTTACTCTCCAGGGCTGGGTGAATAATAAAAGAGATCATGGAAAGCTCACCTTTATCGATCTGCGTGATCGATCGGGACTGATCCAATGCGTTGGTCAAAAAATGATGTCTGAACTGAGCAATGAGTCGGTGGTAGCGATCACAGGTGTGATTCAGGCACGTCCAGCGAATCTTATTAATCCTGATATGCCCACCGGAACAGTCGAAGTCAGTGTGGAATCATATGATGTGCTCAATAGGGCTCATGAACTCCCCATTCAGGTGAAAGAAGATGGGAAAAATGAAGATGAACAGGTGAGACTACGCTATCGCTATCTTGACCTCCGTCGTGATCGAATGAATAAAATTGTGCGCCTTCGCTCTCGTTTTTATACTGCTCTCCGCGAAGCTCTGATTAAAAATGATTTTATCGAGGTTGAAACCCCCATGCTCACGAAGTCCACCAAAGAAGGTGCTCGCGATTTCATCGTTCCCTCAAGATTTCAGCCGGGTAAATTCTATGCTCTCCCACAAAGTCCTCAGCAGTATAAACAGCTTCTTATGACTGCAGGCGTAGAACGTTATTTTCAATTTGCGCGCTGCATTCGTGATGAAGATCTTCGGGCCGACCGCGGATTTGAGTTCACCCAGCTTGACCTTGAACTGAGTTTTGTTGATCGAGACCAAGTCATGCGCATTCTTGAGGAAATTACCATTTATGCTGTAGAAAAAGTGGGTGGCAAGATTAAACAAAAACCATTCCCTGTTTTTGATTATCAAGAGGCCATTGCCAAGTTTGGGGCAGATAAATTTGATCTGCGCAGTGAAGAGGATAAAGCCAATGGCGTTCTCGCTTTTGCCTGGGTTGTTAACTTCCCATTCTTTAAAAAGGTTGATACTGATGATGTGGCAGAGGTCCGTGATGGGAAAAGTGGCTGGACCTTTACCCATAACCCTTTCAGTTCTCCCGTTCCCGAACATATTGAGGACCATCTTGCCAAACGAAACATTGGACAAATTATTACGAACCAGTACGACCTTGTCTGCAATGGCTATGAAGCAGGAGGTGGAAGTATTCGAGCCCATCGTCCAGATATTTTACGAACGACTTTTGAGATTATGGGCTACAACGATCAGGAAATCTCTGACAGTATTGGCCATATGCTTGAGGCCTTTGAAATGGGAACTCCACCTCATGGCGGTATTGCCTTTGGACTTGATCGTTTGGTCATGCTCCTTGCCAAGGAAGATTCCATTAAAGAAACAATTGCTTTTCCCATGACGTCAACAGGTCGGACCGCTGTCATGGATGCTCCTTCACCAGTGAGTGAAGAGCAGCTCAAAGAACTCCATATTAGGGTCACAACCGGCCAAAAACAGAGTGGAAATTTGTATTCAGGGATTCTATCGTTTTTACAAGAAAATGGTGTTTCCTACAAGCTTGTTTCTCATCCTGAAACGAAGACATCAGAAGAATGCGCAGCAGCTCAAGGTGTCAGTATGGATCAAGGGGCGAAAGCCCTCCTGCTCGAAGCGGATAAAGACATCATTATGTACGTCTTGCCCGCGAGTCAAAGAGCAGACCTTGATGGACTCGCTACTCAGCTTGGAAAGAAAAAAATCAAGATGGTTTCTCTCCAAACTATGGAAGAGAAGTTTAAACTCCAACCTGGAGCTGTGCCACCACTTGGATCCTTACTTGGCATAACAACGTATTTTCATCCTGGATTTGCTCAAAATTCGGAAATTGCTTTTAGCGCTGCTCGAAAAGATCGATCCATTGTGATGAAAATCGAGGATTATTTAGAAGTTGAACAACCTACGATTGTTTGATTCGCTAATGAAAATATATCCCCCAAAGAAAGGAGTAATATGAAACCTGCACTCAGAGAAGTTACTGTCCAGTACTCCCATTTTAAAGGTATTCCCGGTGTTGAATCTCCAAGAACTCAACAACCACCTAGGGAAATTATTCTGAATTACAGTGCACTTCTTTCCGCCTTTAAGGAAATGGATTCACATGAGTTAGAAGAAACTATTCCTCACTTTCTTGATCGTATGCTTGCTGAGGCGCGACTCATTGATGTCAATAATTACATGGAAGAGTGGGAGTTATCCGATAATGATGAGAAGCAAACAATTCTTTCAGAAATTGCGTACTTGAAGCAAAAACTGATCTTCTTTCGTAGCCTTATTTTAGAACTTCGTCAACAGATAATTAGGGGTGGGACACACGCTGAACTCGATCCAGACGGAACACCTCAATTCTTTGCGACCATTAATGAGTTTCTAGAAATCATTAACAACTACGAGCAGGCTGTTGTTGCCTTTGATGCTTTTTTGGCAAAACAGCCAAGACAGTGAATTATCAAGAAGATTTAGACTGATATCAACAGTTTTTCAATTGTTTCTTAACTAAACGCCGTCAAAACGCTTGATACAATGCCACCAAGTGCGTCGTTCTGAACTATCAGCCCATCTGAGAAATCATTGGAAGCGATATCTTATGCTCGTTTTCTCGAGCTATATGATTCAATCCTGCGATCTGCTTGAAACAAAACTCGAGGAAAGTGATCGTCCCTGTATGGGAACCTTTCAACTCGAATCTGAGACGCAGGATGAACAGGACGTATCAGAAGCGCTTATTCAAAAATTCATGCCCAT
The DNA here is from genome assembly GCA_964598125.1 of uncultured Pseudomonadales bacterium. GTDB lineage: Bacteria > Patescibacteriota > Microgenomatia > UBA1400 > UBA1396 > UBA1396. Next base: position 27,777 of record CAZRAG010000005.1, on the reverse strand, counting down.
TCTACAGGTGTATGATCCTGAACTTTTTGTTCCTGAGAATTTTGGCGTTGTCGCCCAAGCTGTTCCCTTAGTTGAGGGAGTGACTTGTCCGCAAATGGAGCCAACTGAATATGAGGAAGGGGACTGGGCAATTTCTTACGCCTATGTTTATAAACAAGATGAAGGTATCCCTGATTTACGAGTCATTTTAGCCGAGCGACTTTCGGTAACCATTTCAGATGAAGTGCTTTCCTTGCTTATTGTTCTTAATTCGCAGATAAAAAATGATCATCCTGGCGATATTGAACATGTTCGAATTATTGTCAATGTTGATGGCGAAGGGCAGAGCGCCAGAATAAAATATGTGGAAGTTAAGGTCCATTACAATGGTTTTATCCGATATGAACCTGAGTACGCAACCTGTACAGGTTCTAGGGTAGAAATTCTGGTTGGAAGAGACAAGAATGCTAACCATATCTCCCAGCAAACGTGCCAACTTTCTTATGGACTTGCCCCTTTCCCAGAAATTCTGGGCTTTATTCCCATTGCTTTCTCTGGGGACGTTTGCGAAGTCAATGCAACGGTAGATACAATGAGTATCTATACTTCATCACATAATATTGCCAATGGAAATCCCTTTGAAAATAGTGAATTCCTCAAGGCATTTCGTCAAAATTCTGTTGATTCTTCAGTTTTTGAAGGAGACATATCACCCGAGTTCAATTTCTGCGAAGACTCAAGAATTCGCTAAAACAGATCATTATGTTGCGATGATTAAGAGTTATTTTAGTCAAAAACGAGTGATTTTACTTGGAAAGGGACACCCTCACGATCGCATTATTCAGTGATCGATCAATCTTTATTTGTGAGTCATTCTCGAGTAATGATTTGAGTTTCTTATAATTTGTCAAATCAGACGACACCATGGCCTCATTTCTTTGGACCCAACCCATAAATGAAAGATAATCCGTTTGGCCATCTGTGGGATCAGAACTCAAACTATAGGGATCCGCAGAAAGCAAATACTCTTGAGTGCCGTGTTTCCTCAACAAAAACACAGGGAGAGAATTTTTTGTATGCTCTCGGTCGAGAATAAAAAGGGCATTTTCATTACCATCCGGACAACCACGACGAAGAATCCCGTTTTCTCCCGTACAAATGGTAATTGCTTTAGCCTCGTCGATAGGTGTTTCAATCCATCCCGAATGGGTCTTGTCAGCTAACATATTTCCGTATTTTCGAAGGTCCTTAAGTGAGCCAAACACGAGATAGTAACGGAAAAATACCGAGTCACCGGGGAGAAGCGAGACATCGGTTGTTAAATCAGCAATGGTTCCACCACCATAATTTCCCCAGCGCACATAGCTTTTTTTATCTCCAATAGAGTTTTCGGGCTTGCCATAAACAACAGCCATACCGTAAGAATCAGCGGAATTCCCATTGGTAAAAGCGAGCCATCCACCAGTGGTCTGATCCTTGAGTCGAATGACGCCCTTATCTGAAAATTCTTGAATCTGTTTTTTGAATGACCCATCCGGAAGACTAATAAACTGATAGGGAATGTTTTCTGTGCGTAATGACATAAAAGGAACATTTACTGCCGTTGTCTCTTCACCACTCCATTTATCAATGACGAGCGTAATCTCCACCACACCGTCACCAACATCACGAATATTTTGATGCATCACCATACCATTCTCTGAATAGGCACGTGGAAGATGAGCGTGTTGTGGCCAAGTAATATAGGAAACGCTATTTTCTTTATTGATGAACTGGCTCAAAGTCGAAACGAAAGTGGGCGAGTACACACTCTTGGGAATGATTTTAATTCGAGAATCGATATCACTTTTTGTGTAATATCCAGCTTGATGGATATCCCCATCAACTTTTGATGGGCTTTCAAAGCGAGAGTGAGTTGAAGGGATAACATGCTGATAGACCTCATCCACCCACTGACCGTGAGTGGTTCGCTGACGAGCGATCATTTCACCTGTTTGTGGGGTAGAAATGGAAAAAAATTGTCCCCCTTTACCAATCTTAATGGTCCAATCCTTTTCAGATTGTTTGTGGGTGAGCATCTGCCAAAAAACTTGATCTTCACTTGGTGTTTCCCCATCGTCAGCAGGAGTCCAATCACTAGGATTTTTATTCGTTAAGCTCACATCAAAGGTCCATTCTCCAGGGAGATAAGTACTCACCTGACTCTCTGGAACGTGGGAGTAGACGTGCTGTTTTTGAACAGAGCTCGCCCTGCCACCGAGATAAAATATTGGGTTTGGATTCGAAATGAAAATAAGCCCACCCACCATTGCAAATGAGGTAATAATGACACTTGCAGCGATAAAAGATTGCTTCAGGCTAGGTTTGTTTTTTTTGCTTAACATACGAGAAGTTCCATTAAATTAATACTACAGTAAGATTAGCCTTTATTTAAGGTAGGAGTCAATGCTGTCAGAGAGGGAAAAACTATCGAAAGAGGTTCTATCATTTGTAGCCTCACCGGGACTCCCGCGACTCACTTCACTACGTTTCGTTCGCTGCACTAGCCATGTTCGCAATTTTTTGCTCACTTGGCGTCGGAACAGGATTCAATCTCGTGCAGAATAACAAATAAAAAACCGCCCTATGGCGGTTTTCTATTTGGTGACCCCACCGGGACTCGAACCCGGGTTACTGGGATGAAAACCCAGCGTCCTAACCGCTAGACGATGGGGCCAAGTACTTGGCCAACGGCTTATCTGAACAAGTATATCAAGAATTTTTACAATTCTTGGCCGAATTTTTTGAATGTAAAGGTTCTCAACTTAAGCCAGAAAGAGCAACAGTTAGTCGATTATTATAGCAAACCTTTGCTAAAAAAATCTCCTGTTGAAAAACGCTGATTCTGCAGTAATAATAGCCACAAGCCTTTGCTAATAGAGCAGAGACATTTTTATGTCAGGTCAATTACATATAGCTATCACAGCTGAAACCCTGTTTACTATAGGCGGTTTTCCCGTCTCCAATACGTTGTTCACAAGTGTTCTCGTTTCGACACTTTTGATAGCATTCTTACTTTACGCTAAATCTCAGCTTAAACACACCTCAAGACCAACTGGTCTCCAAAATATCCTTGAAGCCATTGTTGGGGGAATGTACTCATTCTTTGACAGCATTACCCACTCCCCCAAAAAAACTGAAGTGTTTGCTCCTCTCATTGCTGGCTTCTTCTTTTTTATTCTTGTGAACAACTGGGTTGAACTCCTTCCTGGCTTCCACACTATTCTTTATACCGGCAAACCTGGTGTTCATTTTTCACAAGTGCCCCAACTTTCCAAGGTCTATGCAACCGAGGCAGAGGAAATTTCTTTAACAGAACCAGAACTTGCAGAAGTGGGTACGGATGAAGAGGTTGTCGCCCTCGAAGAAGATTCCCATGAAGAAGAAAAAGGAGTCGCCCTTTTTCGCGGTGCCAATGCTGACATTAATATGACCATCGCGCTTGCTCTGATTTCTGTAGCCTCTGTTCAATTTTACGGATTAAAATTTGCAGGCACAAATTATCTTAAAAAATACATTAATTTTTCCAGTCCAATTATGTTCTTTGTTGGAATCTTAGAAATTATTTCAGAATTTTCAAAAATTCTCTCTTTCGCTTTTCGTCTCTTTGGAAACATTTTTGCTGGAGAAGTTCTTATCGCGGTTATTTCCTATCTCATCCCTCTAGTTCTCCCTATGCCATTTATTGGTCTTGAAATCTTTGTCGGTTTTATTCAGGCGCTTGTTTTTTCAATGCTTACCCTAGTTTTTATTAACATGGCAACAGAAGCTCATCACTAAAGGATAAAAGAAGAAAGGAATTACTATGTTAGAAAATTTTCCTCCAGCACTAGCCATGGGACTCGGAAGTCTTGGCCCGGCTCTTGCTATTGGAATGATTGTGAGTTCAGCCCTGCAATCGATTGGACGAAATCCAGAAGCCGGCAGTCAAATTCAAACAGCCATGATTTTAGGTGTCGCCTTTGCTGAAGCTATTGCCATTTACGCACTGGTGGTTGCCTTACTCGTGAAGTTTGTCTAATAAAGGAGTCATAACATGGAAATACAAGTTGGAGCAATCCTCCTGCAAATGATCAACTTTGGAGTCGTAGTTGGCGCTCTCACTTTTTTGCTGCTAAAACCCGTCCGCAAAATTCTTGATGAAAGATCTCGAAAAATTCAGGAAGGTCTTGAAGCAAGTGAGGCCGCTTCTCAAAAAGAAGCTGAACTCGAGAATTTAGAGGAACAACTCAGACTGAAGGCTCAAGAAAAGGGTAAAGTTATTGTAGACGAAGCTCGAAAAGACGCCAAGGTTCGAGCAGCCGAAATAATTGCTGAAGCAGAGGAGAAGGCCAAAGACATTATCGCGAAAGGCGAAAAACAGGCTGAAACAAATAAAGCTGCTTTGCTCGCTCATCTCCAAGAGCAATTTGAGCAAGCGGTTCTTGCCGTATCTTCAAAGGTCATTGGTAGTGAGTTATCAATAAAGCAGCACACCCAACTCATTGAGCAAAGCATTAAAGAGATTGAAGCGGCATAAATATGAAAACCGTGGTTGTTACATCGGCAATAAAACTCACTCCAGAACTGAAAAAGAAAATTGAAGCAGTTGTCAAACAAAAAATTTCAGGTGAGTTCGAGTTACAAGAAGAGATTGACCCCCAGATTATTGGTGGATTAAAGCTCTCCATTGGTGGTCGGGTGTACGACGCGAGTATTGCTCATAAATTAGAAGAACTTGCCTAGAATAATCAAGGAAGAAATCATGCCTAAACACACAAAGAGCTTTCTGGACACTTTCCAACAGAAACTGCAACAAACGCAACCAACCATTACCTCGAAAGTAGCCGGAAGAGTTACTTCTTTTGGTGATGGCATTATCATGGCCGAAGGTCTGAATGACCTACAAGCCAGCGAATTGGTTGACCTGGGTAATAACAAACTTGGACTGGCCTTAAACCTCAACGAGGACTCAGTCGGTATTGTTGCTCTTGATGATGTTCCACACTTGAGTGCTGGTCAGGAGATTTACGGAACTGGTCGCATTCTTTCACTGGGAGTTGGCGATGATATTCTTGGCCGAGTGATTGATCCTCTTGGAAAACCACTCGACAACAAGGGTGATTTTAAAATTCAAACATATGAGCCACTGGAAAAAATTGCTCCTGGCGTCATGGCTCGACAATCAGTGAGTGAACCTTTGCAAACGGGTATCAAGGCTATCGATGCGATGATTCCAATTGGTCGAGGACAGCGCGAGCTGATTATTGGTGATCGCGGTACTGGTAAGTCAGCTATTGCTCTGGGAACTATTCTCAACCAACATGACCAAAATATGATTTGTGTCTATGTCGCTATTGGCCAAAAGAGAAGTTTCTTGGCACAAACCGTTTCTTTACTTGAGGCACGAGGAGCAATGGATTACACCGTTTTTGTTTCGGCGAGCGCCTCAGATCCTGCTTCCATGCAGTTCTTAGCACCTTTTGCCGGCACTTCTGTTGCCGAGTACTTCTTACGTCAAGGCAAAGATGTGCTGATTATCTACGATGATTTGTCGAAACATGCCCAAGCATATCGTGAAATATCACTTTTGCTGCGACGTCCTTCTGGTCGTGAGGCATACCCTGGTGATGTTTTCTATCTGCACTCACGTTTACTGGAAAGAGCCTGTCGTCTTAATGAAAAGCACGGAGGTGGTTCTATTACGGCTTTGCCTATCATTGAAACACAAGCAAATGACGTTTCGGCATACATTCCTACCAATGTTATTTCCATTACCGACGGACAGATTTATCTTGAGTCCGATCTTTTTAATGCTGGCGTTCGACCTGCCATTAATGTTGGTCTCTCTGTCTCGCGTGTAGGATCATCTGCGCAGAAAAAAGCGATGAAACAAGTTGCCGGTCCAATGAAACTCGATCTTGCCCAATACCGAGAGCTGGAAGCATTTGCTCAATTTAGTTCTGATCTTGATCCTACAACCAAAAAACAACTGGCCCGTGGAAGCCGGGTGGCCGCGATTCTTAACCAGATTTGGGATCGACCATTATCTTTAGAAGAGCAGGTTGCCGTTATCTGGGCAGCGACTCGTGGTCATTTAGACGGCTTAAAAGCTGATATTTTGAGAGAGTGGGAAAATGAGTACCTTATTTACCTCCACGATACTGAACCAGAATTACTCGAAAATGTCGCTCAACAAGCCAAACTCGATGACGCTATCGAGACACAATTTGCTCAGGTTGTAACAACCTTCAACGAACTTCATCCCGAATGGCACATGAGCGAGGAGGAGTAATCTAACGTGCCCAATGCTCGTCTCATCAAACGCCGAATTCATTCGGCTCGAAACATCGCTAAAATTACAAAAGCGATGGAGATGGTTTCGGCATCGAAAATGCGCAAGGCTCAAGATCAAGTTATTGCCTCTCGCCCTTATAGTGAAAAATTGGCAACTTCACTCAGTGCCGTAGCCCACTTAACTGACCCTGGTCTGCATCCCTTGCTCCAACAACATCCATCAGGCAGACCGTTGCTCGTTATTCTTTCAACCGATCGCGGCCTTTGTGGTGGCCTCAACACGAACTTGTTTAAGGCTGTTCAAGAATATGCCCAACAGCACCCAAACTTTGCTTGTGTTGTAGTGGGGAAAAAAGCCCGTGATTTTGCGAGTAGGATGGAGTATGAGATTGTAGCCAGTTTTTCTGATTTACCAGAACATATTCGTTTTCAAGACACCATCGCATTAAGTGAAGTGATCATTCCTGGTTTTCTGGGAGATGAATTTTCACAAGTAGATTTTCTTCACATGAAGTTTATTTCCACGCTTTCCCAGGAAGCAACCGTTACACCACTTTTACCGCTTCAAGCAATTCAAAAGCAGGAGATTGTCCCTGAAGAAAAGATTTTCCTTAAGCAATATATTTTTGAGCCATCGCCTCGCGAGATTCTTGATGCCCTTTTACCAGCCTATATTGAAACAGAACTTTTTCAAATGCTTCTGGATGCCCGCGCTTCTGAACATAGTGCTCGCATGATCGCTATGCAAAATGCGAGTAACAATGCTCACGACGTGGTAGGCGCCTTACAACTTGAATATAATAAGAGTCGCCAAGCGGCTATTACCACTGAACTTATAGAAATGAGTACGGCTACTCTTGCCTTGAGTAGTTAACAGGAGAAAATTATGAATATTGGCACCATCACCCAAATTATCGGACCAGTCGTCGACGTTCGCTTTACGGAAAATTTGCCAGAAGTTCACGAAGCCCTCAAGCTCAAACTCGAAGATAATCGCATTCTGACCTTTGAAGTTGAGCAACAATTGGACACTCATACCGTTCGAACGATTGCTCTTGGACCCACTGATGGTTTAAACCGAGGTATTGAAGTAGAGGCAACCGGTCAGCCAATTTTGGTACCAGTTGGCGAGGAAACCCTAGGCCGCGTCTTTAACGTAGTGGGTGAACCTATTGATGAAATGCCAGCCCCGAAAGCCAAACAGTTTTCTCCAATTCATAAAGCTGCCCCTTCGCTCGAAGATCAGGAAACATCTGCCCAAATGCTGGAAACCGGTATTAAAGTCATTGACCTTATCTCTCCTTTTGCTCGTGGTGGAAAGGTTGCTGCCTTTGGTGGAGCTGGTGTGGGCAAAACCGTTATTATTCAGGAACTTATTCGTAACATTGCTGAGGAGCACTCTGGCCACTCAGTTTTTGCTGGAGTGGGTGAACGAACGCGTGAAGGCAATGACCTTTATCACGAAATGGTTGACTCTGGCGTGATGAAAAACACCATTATGGTGTTTGGTCAAATGAATGAGCCTCCAGGCAATCGTCTTCGTGTTGCTTTGAGCGCCGTTACCATGGCTGAGTACTTTCGTGACAAGAAACATGAGGATGTATTGTTATTTATTGACAACATTTTCCGTTTTTCCCAGGCTGGTTCCGAAGTTTCTGCCCTTTTAGGTCGTATTCCCTCTGCAGTGGGTTACCAACCGAACTTAGCGAGTGAAATGGCCGGTTTGCAAGAGCGCATTACTTCGACAAAGGATGGCTCAATTACCTCTTTCCAGGCTGTTTATGTACCAGCTGACGACTACACTGATCCGGCTCCCGCAACGACTTTTGCTCACCTTGACTCAACTATTGCTCTCGAGCGTCGTTTAGCAGAACAAGCCTTATTCCCTGCCGTTGACCCTTTAGCCTCGAACTCTAAGATCTTGCAACCAGAAGTTGTTGGTGAAGAGCATTACAATGTTGCCCGTGGAGTACAAGAAGTCTTACAACGCTACAAGGAGCTTCAAGATATTATCGCAATTCTGGGTATTGATGAACTTTCTGCCGAAGATAAGTTGATCGTTTCTCGGGCACGCAAGATACAGCGTTTCTTAACTCAACCATTCTTTGTAGCTGAACAATTTACCAATATTCCTGGTCAATACGTCACCATTGACGAAACTGTTCGCGGCTTTAAGGAAATCATTGACGGAAAACACGATGATTTACCTGAGCAAGCGTTTTACATGGTTGGAACGATTGATCAAGTAGTGGAGAAGGCCAAGACCTTAGAATCATGAGCCAAAATACAATAAAACTCGAGATTGTGACGCAAGAAAAGCAAGTGCTCAGTACACTTGTAACGGCTGTCAGTGTGACCACAACTACTGGTGAAGTGACTATTTTGCCGGATCACATTCCCTTATTTACAAAGCTTGGTACTGGTGAACTTCGTTATCATGATGCGCAAAGCAATCAAACGCATTATTTTGCCGTCTCTGGTGGATTTATGGATGTAGGAACCAATAACCACATCACTATTCTGGCTGATGATGCTTTACGTGCTGATGATATTAACGAAACACTCGTTGAACAGGCACGACAAGAAGCGCAGGAGGCCATGAAAAACAAGACTTCTAAGAAAGAATTCATGATTGCTGAAGCATCATTGCGCAAAGCGTTGAACGAACTCAAGATCGCGCAAAAAAGAAAAACACCACGGTCTAGAGGATAATCCCGCTACTTTTGCGCTTGTTTCATTTCAGTAAACTGGCACATCTACGTTATACTGAGCTCATGGCTACCATCTTTACTCAAATTAAAAATGGTGAAATTTCTGGGTATGTCATTGCCCAAAATGAACATGCTTTTGCAATTGTGGATAAATTCCCTATTCGTCGTGGTCACATTCTTGTTATTCCCAAAAGAGAAGTGCCTGACATCAATGATTTGGAAACTCAAGAGTACGTCTCACTCATGCTGCTTGCCAAAGAACTTTCACACGTGCTTCTTAAGGTAACAAAGGCTCAGCGGATTGGCCGGCTGGTGGAGGGGTTTGGTGTGCCGGATCATGCTCACCTCCACCTGGTACCATTGTTCGGTCCACAGGAATTAGATATGTCATTAGCTTCAGAAATGTCAGATGAAGAAATGGCTCTTTTTGCCCAAGAATTTTTAAGTTACTGGAAAAACAAAGAATCATCCAGCTTAGGTAAGCAACCTTTGCTATAATTTTGACATGCCTTCAACAAAAAAGGAGAGTGAAGAAAGTCCTATTCGAGCTACTATTCTTATGAGTGGGGGACACATTACCCCTGCTTTAGCAACAATTGAATACCTTCAAAAAAATCATCCCGATATCAAGATAGTTTTTGTTGGCCGAGAATATTCCCAAGAAAAAGAAGAGCAACTTGCCAAAGAACGAGAAGCCTGTGAAGAATTGAACATCCCGTTTTACTCTATCCAAGCCGCTAAGTTTCATCGTACCGTTTGGTGGAGAAATCTTTACGAAATTCCTCGTCTTTTTCCCTCGTTTTGGCAAGCGTATCGGATACTCCGCCATGAAAGAATTGATCTTTTCTTAAGCTTTGGTGGATATTTAGCTATTCCTTTAGCCGTGGTAAGCAAAGTTTTGCGCAAAAAAATTGTTACCCATGAACAAACCAGAAGCTCTGGACTCGCTAATGAACTGATTGCTGTCTTAGCCGATCGAGTGGCACTTTCATACCCCGAATCTCAAGATCATTTCCCGGTATCAAAAACAGAAATAACCGGTAATCCTATCCGACAAAAGCTGTTACGAACATACAAACGGCCACCAAGTTGGCTTCCCGAAAAACCTAAACCTATTCTTTACATCACCGGTGGCAGTCAAGGTTCACAGGTTATCAACAATACCATTGCCCAGATTCTGCCAAAAATCACCGAAAAATTCACCGTTATTCACCAGTGCGGCCGGAGTCCAAACCAACGCTATTACCGATATCTTGAGGAAATGGCCAGTGAACTCCCATCCGCTCAACAAAATCACTACTTCCCCCAAGAATGGATTGATGAGCAGGAAATTAGCTGGATAATGCAACACGCGGTCTTAGCCATATCACGTTCAGGAGCAAATACCACGCTCGAAATGACGATTCATGCTTTGCCTGCAATATTTATTCCCCTTCCTTTTGCCCACAATAATGAGCAATGGAAAAATGCCCAAGAATTGGTTTCTGCAGGTGCGGCCACTATTTTGGAACAAAAAGATTTGACTCCAGATTCACTCTGGAAAACTATCCTCGAAACATCCGCACAACGATCACACATGAGCCGCAGAGCAGAAAAACTCCGAGACGATTTAACCCTGAATGGTGCAGAAAACCTGGCTAACCTTTGTCTCTCTCTGCTACCATAGCGATAATGGTTCACCAAACTGTTACCGGTCGTCGACAAATGATTGTTGCCAAGAAACCTGTTGCGAGAAAATGGAAACAGTGGTTTTTGATGATTCTTTTTGCCCTTACATTAACGTGTTTCTTGTTCTTCCTTTGGCAACCAGCGTCAGCAATCATTTGTCTGACAAACCACAACACCTATTGTTCTGCTGAACAAATCGCTGATTTAGACTCACTCAAACAAACTCCCTGGATTCGTTCAGCAAATAAATTTCCACGTATTACCGAACAAATAACCCAGAAACATCAAGATATTGTTGATGTTCATTTTCGACGAACTTTCCCGCGAAATATTGAAGTTGAGATGGTAAAGGCAAACGCTCTTTTTATTGCCAGTACTCCAAACCAAAATTGGCAGCTCTATGACAATGGATTCTTGAAGGAAGTAACCGAAACTTCATTACCCCTGTTTACCTTTCCAAACGAAGACATTATCCGCTCTCTGTCCTCAGAGCAAAGTCAACAAATGGCCTATTTGTACCAAAAAGCAAAAGACTTTACGCCTCGCTGGAAAGAAATTCGTTATCTTTCCGGGAACGAAATTGAAGCAGAAATGGAAAATCGCGGAAAAGTTTTACTCAAACTTGGTGATGACCAGATCATAGATACGCAGCTCGCTACTTTACAATCGTTTTTACGCTCATCTACAATGGATCAGGACTATAAGGCCCTAGACCTTCGATTTGAAGGTCTGGCAGTTGTAAAGGAATAATGGCTAAAAATCAGATCGTTGCCGCAATCGATATCGGTACAGCAAAAATTTGCACTCTCATTGCCGTGGTAGAAGAGGGGGGCGAACTGCGCATTGTGGGTGCCTCATCGGTTCGTAGCCAAGGTATCCGCAAGAGCCAAATCGTTAATCTTGAGGAAGCAACGGCGGCGATTACCGAAAGCGTTGATGCCGCCGAAAGAATGGCTGGGTTTAGTATTAATGAAGCCTATGTTTCGGTCAGTGGCCGCCATATTCAGTCTCAAAATTCTAAAGGTGTGGTCGCTGTTGCTGACCCACAAGGTGACATTATTCAGGAAGATATCGAGCGCGTGATTGAAGCCGCCCGTGCTGTCTCTCTCCCTTCAAATCGAGAGATTTTACATGTTATCCCCACTTCTTTCCAGGTGGATTCCCAAGATGGCATTAAAGACCCGATTGGTATGAGTGGCGTCCGTCTTGAGGCCCAAACTCACATTATTACGGGCTCTACAACCGTTCTCAAAAATATTCGTAAGTGCGTTGAACAGTTGGGAATTCAAGTTGCGGGATTCGTTTTTTCTGGTGTAGCCGCTTCGGAAGCGATTATTACCGAAACCGAAAAAGAACTCGGTGTTGTGCTCATTGATATTGGTGCTGGTTCAACCTCCATTAACGCCTATGTTGAAGGTGCCTTGGTTTACTCAGGTGTCATTCCCATCGGTGCACTTCATGTGACAAAAGACATTGCCTTAGGCTCTCGAATTAGTATTCCTGCAGCCGAAATGGTCAAACACTCACTTTCTCAAATGAACAGTGAGATTCCTGGTCGACTGCCCAATGAGTCGCGTGAAGAAGCTCGCCTACGCCACAAAAAAGACGATTCTCTTGATTTGCGTGAGCTTGGTATTGAGGAAGAAGTCCGACAGCTTTCCAAGAAAACATTGATCGAAGGCATCATTGTTCCACGACTTCGTGAAATTCTCGATCTTGCCCATGATGAACTTAAAAAGCAAGATGTTCTTGGCGATGTTCCCGCTGGACTCATCCTCACAGGTGGGGGCGGGGAGACCGTCAGTCTCTTAGAAACCGCTCGCAAGGTCTTTAATATGCCCGCTCGAATTGGCAAGCCTGCTGGTCTACGTGGCCTCATTGATGAAATTGAAACTCCCATGTATAGCACGGTAACAGGATTACTCATTTTTGGTAAAAAGCAAGGTTTGAGTGAAACCTCTGGTGGCGGTGGATTTTCTTTTGGATCCCTGCCGAAGAATATCCAACCCTCATCACTTCTTGAGAGTCTAAAAAAATTATTTCAGTCAATTCTGCCTTAGAGACGTCCAGTGAAAACTTGTTTTCTTCATGCTTGGCAAACCAACTACCAGACTGTAAGATAGCAGTCATACGTTATGGGTCTTGTAAAACCAAAGAATAATTCATTCGCCAAAATCAAAGTCATCGGTGTGGGTGGTGGCGGTGGCAATGCCGTCAGTTCCATGATTGAATCAGGCACGATTGAAGGCGTTGAATTTGTCTCAATTAACACGGATGCTCAGGCACTTCTCAATAATAAAGCGGAATCAAAACTGCAAATAGGCTCAAACTACACCAAAGGTCTGGGTTCTGGCGCCGATCCCGATGTCGGTCGTCAAGCTGCCGAAGAATCCCGCGAAAAGATCAAAGAGCTCATGTTCGATACCGATATGGTTTTCATTACCGCTGGAATGGGCGGTGGCACCGGCACAGGTGCTTCACCAGTTGTAGCCGAGCTTGCCAAAGAATCTGGTGCCCTCACTGTTGCGGTCGTAACCAAACCATTCTTATTTGAGGGCATGCGACGCGGAACTATCGCCGAAGAGGGCGTAGAAATGCTTCGTGAATATGTTGACACCCTGATTGTAATCCCTAACCAGCGTCTTCTTGATGTCATTGATCGTCAAATGACGCTCATTGAAGCTTTCCGTGTAGCTGATAGTGTTTTGGGCCAAGGCGTTCAAGGAATCTCCGACTTAATCACCAAGCCTGGTCTTGTAAACGTCGACTTTGCTGATGTGAAAACAATCATGCTGGATTCTGGTAACGCCCTCATGGGTATCGGTGAAGCTACTGGCGAGAATCGGGCTGTTACTGCCGCCCGAGCAGCCATTGCTTCGCCTCTTCTTGACGTTTCTATCAATGGTGCCAAGGGTATTCTCTACAATATAACCGGTGGCTCGAACATGACCTTGCCGGAAATCTCGGAAGCCTCCATGATTATCAACCAAGCGGCTGATCCTGATGCCAACATCATCTTTGGAGCAACCATAGATGAAAATGTGGGCGACAAACTCAAGATTTCCGTCATTGCAACCGGCTTTGATAGTCTAGGTGGGGTAGAGGCCTATCGCCGACCAAGTTTCGGCGCCTATGACAAATCAGCGCAACAAAAAAGTCAACCCGTTGCCCCCACACACGGCACCGACTTTAGCGCGAACTTGCCCAAATTTCCTGGCTTTACAACCGCCCCTCAACAAAAAGAGGAAGCAGCAGATTCTGCCTCCCTTCAACACAACACCTTAAAATTCAAGCCGCAAACGCAAAATGACGGTATGCTGAGTGGGTATATTCCACCGGCACCAACAAGCCCACAATCACCAACGGAGCCTACTATCGTTACCAATCAACCAGTGCCGCCATCTACGGCCGCCACCTCCAACGATCCCGACATTGATTCCGATGACGACGAGTTCGACATCCCCGCCTTCTTGAGAAAAGGCCGCTAAAAAGAGACACATTGTTAGCGCAGAACGAGGCAGTCTTTGGGATAGCTCGATACCAACACGACAGTCGGTGGACCAAATACTGCCTCGTTAGACTCTAACGCTGGTACAATAACCCCATGTCAAAACTCAAACTCGACCTTGCAACCCGTCCATCTTTGCCGCAGGTTGAGGAAATTATTTTAGAGTATTGGGATGAGATTCAAGCTTTTGAGCGATCAGTTTCTGAACGACCCACCGAAAAACCCTATGTTTTTTACGACGGCCCACCCTTTGTAACTGGGTCACCTCACTATGGCAGTATTCTTGGATCCATTGCTAAAGATGTGGTTCCGCGTTACTGGACCATGAAGGGCTACCGGGTTGAGCGCCAATGGGGTTGGGACTGCCATGGCTTACCCATGGAACACATGATCGAAAAAGAGCTCGGGCTCAAGGGTGGCAAAAAAGGTATCGAGGAATTTGGCATTGCCAATTTTAATAATGCCTGCCGAGAGGCAATCAAGATTCATGATGCAACCTGGGACAAAATCATTCGACGCATTGGTCGCTGGGTAGATTTCAAAAATAGTTATAAGACTATGGATACTTCTTATATGGAATCTGTCTGGTGGGCCTTTAAACAGCTCTGGGAAAAAGAGCTGGTATATGAGGGGCGAAAAGTCATTTTGTACTGTCCCCGTTGTGGAACACCACTCTCGAACTTTGAGATAGCTATGGATAACAGCTATCAAGAAGTAACTGATGCCTCCAATACCTACAAGTACCAAGTAGAAGGACACAAGGACACTTACTTGCTCGCCTGGTCAACTACACCTTGGAACAAACTTGCTACTCCAGCTTTAGCAATTAATCCAAGCTTTACCTACGTAAAAGTAAAACAAGGTGATGAATTCTACATTTTGGCTGAATCCCGATTAGAAATGCTTACAGATGAGCCATATGAAATTGTTGAAAAATTCTCAGGTCAAGATCTTGTTGGCACTCGGTTTGTTGGTCACTATGATTTTTATCCAGATCTGCCTGGTAAAAAATTTATCGTCATTCCTGGTAATTTTGTCACGGCTGACGGCGGAACCGGTATCGTAACGCTTGCTGTCTATGGCGAAGACGACTACCAAGTCATGAAGGAACATGGCATTCAACTAGTTGAGCATGTTGACGAAGAGGGAAAACTCAAAGCCGAAGTCAAGCCTTGGGCCGGAATTTCCATTCTTGATGTGAATTCTCTGGTTAACCAAGATCTTCAAGAGCGTGGTTTGATGTACAAAGAAGAACCACATACTCACAGCGTAGCCACTTGTTACCGCTGTGGTACTCGTCTCTATTACGCACCAGTTCCAGCTTGGTTTATTGATGTTCAGAAACTCAAAAAAGACCTCATTGCACAAAACGAAAAGATTAACTGGTACCCAGAGCATCTTAAACATGGCCGTTTTGGGAACGGTCTTGAGGCTGCTCCTGACTGGAATATTTCTCGCTCTCGATACTGGGCCACACCTATGCCAATCTGGGTCGACGAGAGTGGCAAACACCGACGAATCATTGGCTCCATTAAAGAACTCCAACAGTGGGCAGTTCACCCAACCCAGGTAGCAGATTTGGACGATATTCACCGCGAATTCATTGATGACGTTGAAGTCTGGATCGATGATGCTAAAACTCTTAAAGGAAAACGTATTCCTGAAGTGTTTGACGTTTGGGTCGACAGTGGCAGCATGCCATATGCATCTCGACATTATCCCTTTGAAAATCAAGCCAAGTTTGAGCAGTCATATCCCGCTCAATTTATTTCTGAGTACATTGCTCAAACACGCGCCTGGTTTTACTGTATGCATGTTTTGTCAGTTGGCTTGTTTGATCAACCTTCCTTCCTCAATGCCCATACAACCGGGGTGATTCTTGCCGAGGATGGATCGAAAATGAGTAAATCAAAAAAGAATTATCCAGATCCAACAGCATTGCTGAACGCCGATGGTGCCGATGCTTTGCGCCTCTACTTAATGGCTAGTCCTGTCACGAAGGCCGAAAACTTAGCATTCAGCGCTCAAGATGTTAGCACTCTAAGAAAGAGAGTGCTAAACATTTGGTGGAACGTATTTATGTTCTTCCATACGTATAAATTGCCAGATTGGACCCAAACAATGCCCGAAGGCCAACATGTCATGGATCGCTGGATTTTGGCACTCATTGAGAAAACGAAACTCGCAATGACGCAGGCAATGGATCAATATGATCTCACTTCAGCGGCCCGTCTCATCATTGAATTTGTAAATGAACTTTCCACTTGGTACCTACGTCAGTCACGTGATCGACTTCGCAATGGGGATCAAGATGCCTGGAACACATTTGCCTATGTACTCATGCAATTCTCGCTCATGAGCGCTCCAACCGTTCCCTTTATGAGTGAAGCCATGTATCAATTTTTGAATCCCCATGCCGACAGCGTACACCTTGATACTTGGCCAGCGGTTGAATCTCGCTGGATAAATGAACAGGTTCTCCAGGAAATGGCGGCCATTCGCCCAGTTGTGGAAACTGGCCACTGGCAGCGAAAGGAAACCGGACTCAAGGTACGCCAACCACTCACCAAAATCACGGTGGTATCATCAGCCAATAAACCAAGTCAAGAGATCCTTGATGTTTTGGCCCAAGAACTCAATGTTAAGTCGGTGATTTGGGATGTTGCAGCAAATCAAGAACTCCAGATTATTCTTGATACAACACTCACACCCGAACTGGAACAAGAAGGAAAGGCTCGGGAAATCATCCGTTCTGTTCAGCAGGCCAGAAAAGAGGCCGGTGTAGGCATCAACCAACGAATCACCTTAACTCTTCCGGATTGGCCTGTTCTTTTTGAAAACGAGATTCGAGAAAAGACGAAAGCAGAATCCATTCTTAAAGGTGAGTCACTTGCAGTCACTGTGATTGATTGATGCCTCCGTTGCTCGTCGTTGACTGGTAGACTGAAGACATGTATCCGCGAGATTATCGCTTGTTGGTGTTGATGATTGTTCTTATGGTTCTTTCGGTTGTTACCTTGCGAGGAATCTCTGTTGATCTTGCGTACAATCAGCTCTTTTTTGCATTGGTAGCTTTGATTGCCTTCTTTTTTGTAAGTGAAGTTCCTTGGGCTTTGTGGGAGAAAACGCGTTGGATCTGGTATGGATTAGCGCTTTTTTTGCTCACCCTCACTCTTGTATTTGGTCAAGTTACCAAAGGGGCCGTGAGTTGGCTACAAATAGGTTCTTATCGGCTACAGCCATCCGAGCTATTAAAGCCGGCTCTCCTTCTTTTGCTGGTTAATCAATTTCAGCTTCGTCATTTTTCATTACCAAGAAATTGGCTCTTTTTTAGCGGTGTTTCAGGTCTTCCTCTTTTACTGGTACTATTACAACCAGATCTTGGAACGGCCCTAACTATTGTGGCTGGAGTGGGGAGTCTATTTTTATTGCTCAACCCACCCAAAAAAGTTCTCTTTGGTTTTACAGGTTTGGCTATTTTTTCAATGATTATCGCTTGGCTGTTTATTTTAAAACCCTATCAAAAAGCTCGTTTGCTCACCTTCGCCAATCCACAGGCAGATATACAAGGGAGTGGCTACAATGCTCAGCAGGCAATGATTGCCGTGGGATCTGGCGGGACTTTTGGCCAGGGAATTGGGCAGGGGAGACAATCTCATCTCCGTTTTCTTCCGGAACGACAAACGGACTTCTTATTTGCTACGTATGCCGAAGAGAGGGGTTTTTGGGGAAGTGCCGCCTTAATTTGTCTTTATGCCATGCTATTTTGGATTATTGGCCAATACGCTCGGCAATTTCCACAACAACAGATCTTGCATTTTTTTATTGCCGGTGGCTGTATGCTTTTTGGACAAACATTTATAAATATTGGCATGAACATTGGCTTGAATCCTGTAACCGGTATCCCATTGCCCCTTTTTTCTTTGGGAGGAAGTTCTCTGCTGGCAACCAGCATCCTGTTGGGTTTAATGGAATCGGGAAGACGGAGTCAGTATCCACCAAAAAAGCGTATTGCTTGAGAAAACTTGTGCTACAATACACTTCTCATGAAATACGCAGTCATTAAATTACAAGGCAAACAATACCGTGTCAGTGAAGGTGAAAAGCTGGTCGTTGATCGTCTTTCTCAAGATGAACTCACCAAGAATCAACTGAAAACTGATCAAGTTTTGCTTGTTCGAACCGAAACAGAAACAAAAGTCGGTACCCCACTTGTGGCTGGTGCATCCGTAACTTTGAAGTTTGTCGAGGAACAACGAGGCGAAAAAATTGATATTCGCCAATACAAGGCTAAGTCACGTTTCCGCCGACACATTGGCCATCGTCAAGAACAGACTGTTCTTGAAGTTGCCGAAATCGCAGCTTAAGCTTAGACTACATTCACATGTCACGTTATTTTTTTCTCCTGGGTTCTACCTCTGATTTGTGTTGGGCCGAACTCCAAGTAGTTGCCCACCGTTTTGGTCATCCAAATATCTCTCTCCTCAAGCCAGATATCGCCCAGCTGGAGACCGATGTCGCGCTCACTGATGAGCAACTTATTAACTTCCAAACAATATTGGGCGGCACCGTTAAGATTGTGCGAATTACCCATCAAACTGATCTTGTTGATGTCAAAACAGTGGGGGACCAGGTCATTACCTTACTTGAGCAAGATAAGCCACGACGCTTTGTGGTCTCAGAGTATGGCCGTGATCATCTGCCAACACTTGATTTGATCGAGTTTAAAGAAGTTTTGCGCAGTCGTGGTATTAAAAGTAGTTACGCGGAAGCCTCTCGTCATGGAGCCAATGCCGCCCAACTCAAAAAAGGTACCGAGGAAGTCTATGTTTTTCAACTCGCAGATGCCATTTATTACGGCTGGACGGAGACTGTCCAAGATGTTGATAGCTGGTCAAAGCGGGACATGAAAAAGCCAGTTCGAGATCGTGAGCGCGGTATGCTGCAACCTAAAGTTGCTCGAATGATGCTTAATCTGGCACTCAATCAAACATCCCCAAGTGAAGCGGTGGTACTCGATCCATTTTCTGGAACAGGAACCATTCTCATCGAGGCAGCTGACTTAGGTGCTCCCAAAGTATTTGCTTCCGATTTTTCGGAGGAAGCGGTTATTGCTTCCAACCAAAATCTTACCTGGTGGACTCATCAATCAAAAACACCGTTTACTTTTGAAATTGTTCGCCGCGAGGTTTCTCATCTCACTCCAAAAGATTTCTCAAGCCCAATCACGCATATCGTTACAGAACCATTCTTGGGTAAACTACGGCCAGCACCTGAGCAACTTCCAGGTATTATTCGTGGCTTGGAAAAACTGTATCGTGGTATGGTCAAAAGTTTTTCCGGACTTTTACAACCAGGTGCTCGTATAGCTATTATTTTGCCAGCTTGGGAAATTCGTGGTGAGTATCAATTTATGGATCAAACTTTTGCTGATTTTGAAAAAGCTGGTTTTGAGCTCCAGGGTGAACCCTTACGAGCTGGTAGAGTAGAGGCTATTACACAACGATTTGTCTATGTGTTAGAATACAAACCTTATGTCGCACGTTAAAGCAGGTGGTTCAGCTCGACAACATGCCCAACGCTCAGGAAAGCGTCTTGGCGTTAAGTTGTTTGGCGGCCAAAAAGTTAAAACTGGTCAAATCATTGTTCGTCAAAAAGGTACCAAGTATCGCGTTGGCGATAATATTGGCCGCGGTCGTGACTTTACACTTTTTGCCCTTAAAGACGGTATCGTTGAATTCACGAAACGTCTTGGCCGAACTGTGGTGAACGTAAAGTAAGAATTATTTACCTTTTCAAAAAATGAAGGCTAAAGCCTTATATTTTTATCAAAGCTTAATAATTCTTAAGATGTTTCATTTTGAAGCCTAAAGGCTTATATTTCTTCGTGTTGCAAACCAAAAATTATAACCATTTCATAAGCAAGCCTTATATTTTTTTCAAAGATTAATAATTCTTAAGACGCTACTTCAAAAAACCTTTTTTAAAGTTCAATAATTTTTTTTGTGATTGAGAAAAATTATCGCTGTGATTCAACACGCCATTTTCCAGGTTGGAGATCACCAAGCTCATAATCACCATGACTAATCCGAATGAGCTGTAAAACTTCATGATTCAGTGCTTGCATCATGCGGCGAATTTGATGATGACGACCCTCCCGAATAGTGATCTGCAGAACCTGTGAGGCATCATCCTCGTCAAGTATTTCCACATCTGCGGACTTGGTGCGGCCATCCTTGAGAGGGACACCATTCATTAACCGGCCAATTTCCAAACCAGAAAGTCGACCAGCAATATGAACGTTGTAGGTTCGAGGCACCTGAAATTTAGGATGACTCAAATGGAAGGCGAGATCTCCATCATTGGTGAGAAGAATGAGGCCTTCTGAAGCTTCATCCAAGCGGCCAACGGGAAAAAGTCGATATTCACGAAACTGAGAGGGAATAAACTTCATCACAGTTGGCTTGCCGTCGGGATCATTGACCGTCGAAACCACTCCAACGGGTTTATAAAGGGCAAGAACGACCTTTTCTTGTTGCGGTTCAACAGGTTTCCCCAAAAATTCAACGGTATCAACGCCAGGAACAACCCGGGTAGCAACATTTTTTTCAGTCTGACCATTCACCTTGACTTTTCCCTGCAGGATAAGCGCTTCGCTTTGCCGGCGTGAGGCAATTCCGCTATGGGCGAGGTAGGCGGCAAGTTTTATGGAAGATTCAAACATATCGGTATTATAAGGCTTGGTATATTTTAAATGTCACACATTTTTTAGCTTTTATTCAAAATATCTCGTATCTCTCTTCTTTTTTTGGCATTCATAAAAAATGTGTGACATTTCTTACACTGTGAAATATCTTGTGAAAACTATCAGTATTTGCTAGGCTGTGCACATGAGCACCATTCCAGATCAGAAAGTCGAAAATCTTGACATTCAACTTATTCAACCAAACCCTCACCAACCCCGAAAGCACCTCGATGCTGATGACCTTCAGGACCTTGTTGATTCCATTAAGGTTCATGGAGTTCTTGAACCGATCGTTTTAGCCCATACGCCAGCCGGATACCAAATTATTGCTGGTGAGCGCCGCTGGCGCGCCTCAAAAGCAGCAGGTTTAACAACGATCCCCGCCATTATTAAAAAAACTTCACCCCGTGGCATGCTAGAAATGTCGATTGTTGAGAATGTTCAACGATCGGACCTCAACGCTTTAGAACGAGCACACGCTCTCAACCGACTTATTTCCGAATTTCAACTCACTCCCACCGAAGTGGCTAAGCAAATTGGTAAATCCGTTTCTTTTATCTCTAACTCGGTAAAACTTCTGCAACTCCCAGATGCTCTGAAAGATGGACTATTGTCTGGTCTCATTACCGAAGGTCATG
The DNA here is from genome assembly GCA_964598125.1 of uncultured Pseudomonadales bacterium. GTDB lineage: Bacteria > Patescibacteriota > Microgenomatia > UBA1400 > UBA1396 > UBA1396. Next base: position 6,213 of record CAZRAG010000005.1, on the reverse strand, counting down.
CTCGAGCTCTCCAAGCAATTGATAACCAAAAGAGCATGATTGAGGCCTACAAACAAGTGCTCAAGGAAAATGCCTCCGTTCGTCGCGCCGAAGAGCTGGCCAGAAAGTTCCGCAACCAGGATGGTGACGAAAAACTCGAGCATCGCCCAAAAATCATCGTCAGTAAAGAAATCGAAAAATGGGAAGAGCGCTTGAAAAAATCGCTCGGTGAACAGTCCCAGGTCCAACTTCGCCGTAGCTATCGTCAAACCGAACTGCGCATAAAACTAAAAGGTTCACTGGAGCAAACACAAGAGGCACTTGAAAAGATTTTGAGTATTACGAAAAAGGATGAAAATAATTAGAAAGACTTAGTAGCTGTGGCAGGCAGACTCGATCATCTTCGCATTTCCTTTCAACCTCTTGAGCTCATTATTCTGAGTATCATTCTCAGTGTTGCAAGTTTTGAGCGCTTCTATCAACTCGAGGAAAAGCTCGTTTTTTCTACCGATCAAGGCCGGGCGCTTTTGGCTGCACGGAATATTCTTCAGGGACACCTCACCCTGGTAGGACCGGAAACCAGTCTTACTGGCTTTCATCTTGGCCCTTTTTATTACTACTTAACAGCTATTCCACTCTGGTTAGGTCATTGGGAACCGCTCGGTCCGGCCCTTCTGACGGCTTCTTTTGGTGTGGCCACCGTATTTTTATTGTACTGGTATGTGAAACGCTCATGGGGAATAGCAAGTGGGTTGGTATCAGCTCTGGCATATGCTTTGTCTCCCCAGGCAATTTGGCAGTCCAGAATTGCCATTGAACCTTCACCGCTTCCGTTTTTTTCAGTCCTTTGGCTTATTTTCACAACACTCTGGTTGGAACAGAAAAAGGACCGTTGGCTAGGATTAAGCCTGCTCACCATTTTCTTGGCAGTACAGTTAAATTTCTCAGCCATATCATTATTGGGGGCCACTACATTTTTTGTTTGGTGGGAAAAACTTCCCAAGATTTCTCCTCTCTGGAAACAACGAGCTGTCATAGGTGCGTTATGTGCCGTACTTGGTCTCGCACTTGGTCACGGTTTTGCTCGAGGAATAACTTCACTCGGCTATTTTTGGCGGATTTGGCAGCAGCTTACTTTTCCGAGCTCAAGTGTTCTCGCACTCTTTTGGTTTGTCATCTTTGAATTAACCGTGTGGAAGTTGTTCCTGGCTTGGAAAAAACAATCGCTTACCCCAACGGACAAGGCTCTCTCGCTGTGGTTTCTCACTGCACTTTTAGGATTTCTGATAAAACATGTTTCGGGTGAGCATTCACTGGCACTTTTATTTCCTGTGCCGGCGCTGGTTCTTGGAATAGGATTCGTTAAGCTGCAAACATACACTCGAAATGCCTATCTCTGGGCAAGCATTCCTGTTCTTTTGCTGCTTATGGGATTTCAATCAGCGCGCTTTCTTGAATCTAGGCAACCAGTCAGCATTCACGATCATCAAAAGGTTGTTGAAAAAATTATTGAGCTCTCACAAGGACAACCCTATGAGTTCATTTATCGCGGTCATCTCGATGTGTATGACGCTGCTGACGATCATTATCAATACTTGTTATGGAAAGCAGGAAGACAACCCAGTGCCAGTAGCCGAATTAACACGTCAAGACAATATACCGAAAAGTGGTTGCTCCCGACCTCAAAAACACCAAAAATGCGCATATACCTTTATTCTTCTCTCACTGAGGCTCAACGGTATAAGGATCTTGGTCCATTTGTTGAGGTTGGACAAGTTGCACTCCGGTCTGAAAACATAACCGAGCTCTGATAACCCCTCAAATCTCTCGTTTCTGATGGTAAAATACGCAAGCAACTCAGCCTTGATTAAGTTGCACTCTTGGTGGCTGTAGCTCAGTTGGTTAGAGCGCCGCTCTGTGGAAGCGGAGGTCGGGGGTTCAAGTCTCCTCAGTCACCCATTAATACGTTCTTTACAGCTTTATTGTATTGAGACTTTTTATTTCGATTCAAAATCAGAGATTCCTATCCTTGTTGGCAATGAATATCCCCAAAACAGAATGCATCTACTGCTAGAATGCAATAGTAAACATTCTCGTGTAAAAAGGAAGAGTAACTATGAATTGGATCGTTGCCAGCCTACTCATGTTTGTGAGTTCAGTAGCCTTGTATCTTTGTGTACGAAAAAGTAATTCCCTCAAGACACCTCAACAACTCAATAATCTTGCAATGTTTCTCATACCTGTACTTGTGTATCTGCTATTAACAGTTCGAACCCCAACAAGCTTTACATTGACACCATTCGAGTACTTTCTTATTTTCATTCAAGGCGTTTTCTTCAGTTATCTTGGGAATGTACTCTCCTTAAAAGGAATCGAATACGCTCCAAACCCTGGGTACAGTCTCATTATTTCAAAAAGTTATGTTGTATTTACTGCTGTCGCTTCAATATTTATTTTTTCGGCTCCACTCACAATAAAGACCATGATTGCCATTGCTTTCATCATTGTATTCTCAGCAATAATTACTATTGATAAAGACAAAGATAGAACGAACTCTCATAAACTGTGGTTCCCCTATACGATAGGTGCATTTTTTTGTTGGGGTTTTTTGGCATTAAGTTCAAAATACCTTCTTAATATGGGAGTTCCAATTCTTACCAGGTTAATTCTTTCAATGATAGTTGTGACTCTGCTTATTTTGGGGGAGATACTCTACAAAAAAGTGGAATGGAAAAAGGTATCGAAAGATCAATTCATTACACTCTTGTTGATTGGAATTTTTGGCGCCAGTTTTAATTTCTTTATGCAAGTTGGGTTCAACTTGGCTCCAAATGTGGGTTTTGTAAATGCTACCAATGCGGCGTCTATTTCTTTACTCACGTTGATGTCATCCTTTATTTTTAAAGACGAATTAACCCTAAAAAAGATGATTGGAATAGTTGGAGTAACAGCGGGATTATTACTCTTGTTTCTTTAGACTTAACAAACAACAATCAAATTATCAATGAACCGATATTTCTTGAAAATATGTTCGTACAACAATTTCATAACACCATTACCTTACGAGCTGTCTTTGGCAACATGGCCCGACCACGCCATGTCTTACTGGTTATTAAAGACAAACAAGGTCGTTATTTATTAGGAGCAAAACCTGAGCTTTACCCACCAGGAATATATCGGTTCTCTGGCGGTGGTGTAGAGCAAAATGAACGGCCGTTGCAAGCAGCCTTACGGGAAGCTCAAGAGGAGCTTGGCCTTTCTTTGCGAGAAAACCAGCTTACTCCCATTGCCGAAATCATTACACAAGCTACCTTTCAAGATAAACAACTACAAAATAGAACGACCTTATTTCTTCTTGCTCTAGATGACTCCCAAACAATTGTTCCCGGAGATGACATTGCGTACCTACAACCCCACACTCCTCAGGAACTCCAAGCTTTGATTCAACGTTACCGATCGTTTCCACCGGACGAGGTTTCGCAAGATGGTGATTATCAAGTTTTTTGGCAAGACTACGGCGCCATGTACGCCTTTATTCACCAAGTCGCCCTGGATGTAACACAATAAAGCTCTCGATGCTTATCGATGTGGTTCAGACATTACATTCTCGACTAACAAATCTGAATGAACCAATTGATACAAAATAGTGGCTAACTCTGCCAGAAATACTTTGCGATGTTTGTTTTCAAGCGATATTGGATCTCCAATCCTAACATGAATATTTCGTTTTGGCGGGCGTTTCCCTTGACGTATAGCTCGTTGTGTTTCCCTCCAAACATCGGTTGTGCCTTTTTGGGGATCGTACCCAGGCTCATACACAATACCCATAGGAACAACGGGCAAACCAATCTGTTTGGCAATTAGATGAATACCTGGTTTGAGCTGCTGACAGAGTTGTTCAGGACCCTCGGCTGCTCCCCGACGTGTTCCTTGCGGATACACTAATAAATGATGATGCTTTTGCTGGACTACTTGTTGCATTGCCGACACTTCCTTCGCCAAGCTCTCACGAGAAAAATCTTCATCTCGAGAAATGGGTACCATATTCAGAATAAGTGAGAGTAAGTACTGTTGAGCCGCACTTTTAAAAAAGGTATCTCTGGCGGCAACATAGGTAATTTCATGTGAAGGTAAGAGAATAGAGTTCGCATGTTCACCATGGGGATAAGCGAGCAAAAGACTGGGTTCCTGTGGAAGAGGATCATCGATAGTGACGTTGTAGTTTGCGAGGTGTAAAAGAATCCAACGAAGCAAAGGCTGTGAAAAAGATCGCAACCAATCAGGAGCACCGTGGTATTCCTGTTGACTTTTTTCCTGATGTTGAGAAATAAGATCTTTAAGTTGCATAACCTGTGCCAAGATTGTATAACAAAAGTGATAGACTAGAACGAATTCTTTATACCAAAGTTGCGAAGGAATGTCCTTACAAAAATCTAATTATGTTCAAAAAAATTCTTTTTGCTTTTGCAATTTTTCTTCTAGGAGTATTTTTATCAGCTTGGCAAGTTCAAGCTGCTGACTCCGCTACCCTCCACTTGTTTTGGTCAAGAGGTTGCCCACATTGTGCTAAAGAAAAGGCGTATCTCGAGGAAATTGCCGACCAATATCCTGATCTTATTGTTGAAGAGTATGAAGTTTCTGAAAAACAAAATTCGCAGCTGTTGGGAAAGGTTGGGAAGGCTTTACAAGCGGAGGTTTCAGGTGTTCCGTTTACCGTTATCGGTGATGATTACCTAACTGGCTACCTGAATGACGAAACAACTGGCCAAAAAATTGAAGAAATGATTGAAACGGCCTTAAAGGAAAATTCTCCAGACATTGTGAACAAAATCAAATCTGAAACTGGCTACAGCTCTACACCAGATTCACCTCAAGATAGCAACTCTAATGCCGTGCAGATAGACCTGCCACTCGTCGGCTCAATAACAAATAAAACATTCTCTTTGCCAGTTTTGACTCTTATTATTGCCTTGTTGGATGGCTTCAATCCCTGCGCCATGTGGGTCTTAGTTTTTCTGATTAGCCTTTTACTCAACTTAAAAGATAAAAAAAGAAGATGGATTCTGGGAGGGAGCTTCATAGCTGCCTCTGCATTGGTCTATTTTTTGTTTCTTACTGCTTGGCTCAATTTCTTTCTCGTTGTAGGCTTTATTCCCATCATTCGTCTTTTCATTGGTTTATTCGCTGTTGGGGTTGGTCTTTACCAACTCTATGATTCGTGGAAAAACAAATATGGCGCCTGCAAAGTTGTTGAACCCACAAAGCGTAAAGTTTGGTTTGAAAAAATGAAATCCATCGTTGACGAAAAAAAGCTTTTCCTTGCAGTGGCAGGTATGGTGATCCTGGCTGTAGCCGTCAATATGGTCGAGCTGGTCTGTTCGGCTGGTTTACCGGCTATTTACACCCAGGTATTAGCTTTATCCAACCTTGCAGCTTGGCAGTATTATGGCCTCCTGTTGTTATACATTCTTATCTTCATGATTGATGATCTTTTCATTTTTGTAGTTGCCATGACTACCCTTCAAACCACAGGAATTGAAAGTAAATATGCTCGCTACTCACACATTGTTGGGGGAACATTAATCCTTATTCTAGGAATTTTGCTTGTTCTCAAACCTGAGTGGCTCATGTTTGGTTGATGGCACATCAAACAATAAGTGATATGAACTTCAACAATTTCTCAACTTCATGACTATAATATGGTTTGTGAAGATTCTGATAATTGAGGATGAAAAAAGAATTGCTGATTCCATTAAAAAAGGACTTGAACTCAAATCCTATGTTGTCGATGTTGCGTACGATGGTGCGTTTGGATATGATCTGGCACAAGCCGAAAAATATGATGTAATTCTTTTGGATCGTATGCTTCCTCAAATGGATGGTTTAGAGATCTGTCGACGCTTGCGCCAACAGAAAGATCCCACACCCATTCTCATGCTCACAGCTCGAGCAGAAATCGAGGACCGTGTCGCTGGCCTTAATGAAGGAGCTGATGATTACCTGGCAAAACCATTTGCTTTTGTTGAACTACTCGCCAGAGTTCAAGCTCTTACCCGAAGGCCGAGCCACTTTGAAAAAGAAACGCTTCAAATCGACACGCTTTTTGTTGATATGCAGAATTATCTGGTAAGTCGAGCCGGGAAAGCGATTTCATTATCAAAAAAAGAGTTTTCTCTTCTTCTATTTCTCATTCGAAATCAAGGAAAAGTCTTGAGTAAAGAACAGCTTACTGAG
>CAZRAG010000004.1:0-39582 GCA_964598125.1 uncultured Pseudomonadales bacterium | reverse complement strand
AAAAATCAGCGCTAATTTAGCGCATGGCATAAGAAAAATTTGTTTAGCCTGTTATAATATTGTGGAGCGATGCCGACGGCATGTGCGTTTGATTTCTTTGGTTTCGGCCCGAGAATGAAAAATGAGGAAAGTCCGGACAGCAGAACGCGGGGTGCCTATCGAAAGATAGGGACAGGATAGAAGTGCTTGCACCGTTATTCTGGACAGTAAGAGCCACAGTGACGAACCGAGTAGCGCCGGGTGAAACGCCAAGCGGACCAAGTGTATTTTTCAAAAAATAACTACTGGGGGCAATCCTCCCTGCTGCAACCACCGAGCTTCACCTTAATGGATGCGTTCCTTATGTGAAAATGGGTTTACTCATTTTCCGAGGTGATAAGGTTGTGGGCATTAGAGAAATACATGTCCTCGACAGAATCTGGCTTACGGCATCGCTCAATTATTTTATTACGAACGTCTCTCTTGGTCATTGATAGCGCAAACTTGAGAAACCAGCTACAATAGGTCTATGTTTGAAAACTTTGTTCTCAATCCTGCCTGGTATATGTATGAAAGTGTTTGGCGGTTATTTGCCAGTGGAGCAATTTTTATTACGGGACTCCTCTTTGCGGGGCAAATTACACGCGCTACGCGTCGTGCTGTTTCACAGGTTATGCACCAAAAACAGCTGCAAGATTCCCCGCTTGGAGTAGTTATTGAACCTGCAGCGAAACTTCGCGGTTCCGGCATATTTTCTACTCTTCTCTATTCAGCAATTATGTTTCTCTTTATTGCTTGGGCTGGTGAGATTTTGGGAATTACTTTTTTTGCCAGTATTGTTTCCATGATTATTGGGTATCTCCCTAACATTTTTTCAGCCATCATTGTCCTGATCTTAGGGGTACTGTTGGCTGGAGTTGCTGAAAGAGTAGTCAAACAACAATTCCGTAAGGTAGCGCCCTCACAGGCAGTTTTAGCGGGTACAGCTGCCAGTTCGTTTACCATTATCATGTTCTTTCTCATTGCCTTATCAGAACTTGGTATAGCCAGTGAGTTTATTCTTATACTTTTTGCTGGCTTCATTTTTGCTATTGCCCTTGCCGCCGGTATTGGTTTGGGACTGGGTGCTAAAGCAATTATTGCCGACTCACTTGAGAATATGGTCAAAGAAGAAACACAAATCCGCCAACGCGCTAAGGCGAAAAAGGCCGAAGACAAATAAGGATTTGCTGTGATTTGGTGGCACGCTGTTTTCTTAGGAATAGTTCAAGGAGTAACAGAATTTCTTCCAGTATCCAGTTCTGGGCACTTAGCAATTTTTGAGAATTTCTTGGCGATGTCCCAGGCAACCCTCACTTTTGATATTATGCTGCATCTTGGCACCTTAGCAGCCGTCATTGTTTTCTTTCGTAAGCAATTATTAGCGTTGAGCAAAGATTCACTCTTTAAGATTGGTATTGCTACTCTTCCCATTGTTTTGGCAGGTGCACTTCTTAAGCCAATTGTAGAGGCTTTACGGACAGATATGTCAGCACTCGTCATCACCTACATCTTCACGGCTACCCTTCTTTTTATTGCCGATCGATTTTTGGCACTTGAGAAAGATGGCCAGACCTGGACCTTTGTTGAGAAAATCCATTCCTATGTGACAGGTAAGACCTCACCCTCTGTTCTGCAGGCTTTTATTGTTGGTCTCTTTCAGGTTCTTGCAGTTCTCCCAGGAATATCAAGATCAGGAACCACTGTTGCGGCCGGAGCCATAAGCGGTATCCCGGCAGAAACGGCTTTTTCATTCGCCTTCTTAATAAGTATTCCCGCAGTGGCCGGCGCTGTTGTTTTGGATCTGCTTGATGTTGTACAAGAGGGAAATGTAATGGCTTTACCTTGGAATATCTACACTTTGGGTGCCATAACGAGTGCTTTGGTTGGATTTGCTGCTCTTTCTATTCTCAAATGGTTTGTTGCCAAAAGGATGCTCTGGCCATTCTCTCTCTACTGTTTGCTTGTTAGCATTTTGTTATTTTTTGTTGCTTAAATTACTCTGTGAAAGAACAGGTATTTTCGGCGGCCCGGGTGGGTACGCAAATTGTTACCGTTGTTGCCGAGGTAAGTAAAACCCACGCTTCGCTTCCTCGCTTTTCCCTTATTGGTCTTCCTCAAAAAGAAGTGCAGGAAAGTAGATTGCGTATCTTTTCGGCTCTACGTCAGTCCGGTATTCATTTACCACATGCCAATGTTACGGTGAATCTTCAGCCGGTAGACCTTCCCAAGACGGAATCAGCTCTTGATTTGGCCATAGCGCTCGTACTTTTACAAGTTCATAGACTTATACCCGTTCAATCATATGCGGCTGTTGGTGAACTGGGACTTGATGGAAGTATTCGTATTCCCAAAGGCGTTTATGGATATTTAGGTTTTTTACTCCAAGAACATAAAAAAATTTGGTTACCACCACTCCAGTTACCTTCAGAGATTGAGGAAAAACATCACTCACAGATTGAGTTTGTCACCAGTTTGCAAGATGTTATCGCCATCTGTCAAAACAAAAAAAAGGGAAAACACCAAGCAAAGCCTCTTTATTTTTCAAAAAAAACCACAATCCTCCCCACGAACTATTCGCGAGGACTCTTACGGGCTCTGGAAATATGTTTAGCAGGAAATCACCACACGCTGTTGATTGGCTCCCCTGGCTTAGGAAAAACACACACAAAGACTATCGTACAGGAGCTCATGCCAACACTTTCACCTCTGCAGGCATGGCAACGGCAACAAACATTGTTAAGTCAGTCCTGGGAAGCAAATGAACAGCGAATTTCGGTTGCTGAAAATGCACTCACTGCTTTTCAGCTTCTGGGGAACAATAAAAAGTTGGGCTTACTTTCTCAGACCCATTTTGGTCTGCTATTTTTAGATGAATTACCGGCCTTTCGACCAACCGTTCTTCAGATTCTTCGCAAGATTTTAGAAACAAATTCTGATCATGACTCACTCTTTCATCAAGATTGGTTTCCTCATTTTGTGGCATTAGCCACATGTAATCCTTGTCCCTGTAGTATGAGAGGAACAAAAGAATGTCACTGCACTTTGCAAGAAGTTCAAAAATACTTTCAAAAAATTTCAAATCCACTCTGGGATCGTTTTGATATTACCTGGCGGGTTGGTAAGGAAGATCTCCAAATCATGTCAGTAGCTGACTGGGAGGACTCCCGGGAAAGAATACGACGAGCACGAAAAATTCAAGAAGAAAGGGCTTCACAGGGATCGCATTTTCCCCTTTTTGCAGGTCAGTACAGGTGGGAGCATATACGTTCAATCACTTTTTCTCAAAAATCAAAAAGTGAATCTGAGAACCTTGAAAAGAGCTGGCGCAAGACCATTCAGAATGCCCGTTTAGCCTGCACCATTGCCGATCTTCAAGGAGAACAGATTGACACATCACACCTTGAGTTAGCGCGTTTTTTCCAAATGGAAATGTCCTGAGAATCAAGAGAGGGAGGCTGTTTATTCAGTAATTTACTACTGTGCTTGGCCAACCTGCAGGGAACCGCTGAGTGTCAAGGTTTCACCATTTCGCCATACTTCAAGAGTGATGGCATCTCCAACCTTCATTTTATTGATGATGCCTGCCAGATCACCATGAGTCTCACTGACCTGCTGGCCATTAATTTTCATGACAATGTCCTGACTTTGAACACCCATTTGGGCAGCGGAGCTGTCCGGAACAATTCCGATAACGTAGGCGCCTTCAGGCACATCATTGAGGAGAGCTGTTTCTTTAGGAATGAGTTTGTAGCGAACGCCAAGCATTGGCCTCTCAAAGCGGCCTGTTTGATTAAAGTTACTGATAGAATCTTTAACGACATTAATGGGAATGGCAAAACCAATATTTTCTGCCTGGGCCATGGCAACGTTGACACCAATCACTTCTCCGCGAGTATTAATAAGTGGTCCTCCTGAATTTCCTGGATTGATAGCGGCATCTGTTTGGATGAGGTTGTCGATTCTTTCCACAGAGGCAAAGCCGTCAGAGGCTTCAATTCCTCTTCCAAGGCCAGAAACGACGCCTGTGGTCACTGTCTGCCGGAATTCACCGAGGGCTGTTCCAATAGCAATAACGGTTTGGCCAACTTCAATTTCTTCGCTATCAGAGAGGGGCAAGGCCGGTAGACGAGCTGTTGTTTGCAGAATAGCTAAATCATTGACGGGATCCCGATAGATGTGCTCAACAGCATATTCGTTGCCGTCCACATCAATAAGGATATAGTCAGCCTCAACATCATTAACAACATGTTTATTGGTGACAATCAAGCCATCTTCCTGTGAAACTACAAAACCAGTACCGATATCTCTTTGTTCTGGAAGAACTTCTCCTTGATTTGGAACCTCAAAGAAAAAAGGCATGCCAGGAAGTTGCAGAGACTGTGGCTGGGCAGCTTTTTTTATGGCCACAGTAACCACAGATTTTTTACTCTGAGAAGCAACATTCACAACGGCGTTTTCTGTTTCGGAGCTTAGGGGTTTGACCACCTCGCCTTTTTGGACATCGGTATCAAGCTGAGTGATGGTTTCTCGAGGGAAGAAACGGTCAAGAGGACGAAAGATAAAGAGCCGGTCAGCAATAGCACCACCGGCAGCGGAAACCAGAATAAGTACACTAAAGGTAAGTCCAAGAACAAAACTCGAAAGATGAATGTTTTGCTTCATAGCGTGTCAATTGTAGAGCGTTTGAATTGCTTGATCAACCGCTTCATCAATGTCCGTGGTATCTTGATTATCGGTTGCCTCTACCTGAACCGGGAGTCCGGTATCCTGGATCGAATCGCCTGAAGGAAGAAGCCATCTGGCAATAGTAATGTTAAGTCCAGCACCCTTGCCAATTTTTTGGGCATCCTGAACACTGCCTTTGCCGAATGTTTGTTCGCCCACAAGCTTGGCATTTCGTCGGTCTCGGAGCGCACCGGCAACAATCTCAGAAGCCGATGCACTGCCCTTGTTAACGAGGACAACCACGGGGTAATCCTGGAGTCGACCCACTCGACTGGCTGGATAGTTCTGCGTTGAGGTTCGTCCTTTTTGTGAAACAATGATTCCGCCATTTACGAACTCGCTGGCAATGTCAATTCCGGCCTCAAGATAACCACCAGGGTTATTTCTCATATCAAGTACGATGCCCTTGACTTGTTTGTCAGCCACTATTTGGGTGACTGCTTGGTCCCATTCTTGCAGTGTTTTATCACCAAACCGACTCAGAATAAGGTGAGCAGTCTTCCCTTCTGGGGCATCGATAAATTCAAGCTCAAGGGAGGGAATTTCAATGATTTCACGGGTAAGCTCAACATCATGAGGGTCTTTCCCCTTTTGAGCCAAAGTCAGAATAACTGAGGTGCCTTGCTTTCCCCGGATAAGATTGACCGCTTCTTCTGCAGACATACCGATAGTATCAATGTCAACTTTTTGTTGTTCATCTTTAATATGAAGAATAAATTCGCCAGCTTCGACCCCTGCTTTTTGAGCTGGATGGTCTTTAAGAGGAGCAATCACGGCGAGTTGACCATCTCGATATCCTAATTGGATGCCGACGCCTCCGAATTCGCCAGAGAGATCCTCATCGAGTCTTTGCTTGAGCTCCGGTGCCAAGAACATGGTGTATGGATCGCCAATTGCCTGCGTCATGCCAGCAATTGCCCCATAGACCATTTTATTGGCATCGAGTTTACTGGTGTCGTAGTAGTCTCTTTCAAGACGATTCCAGGTTTCCCAGAATAGGGAAAAGTCAACGTTTTCTTGAGTGACAGGGGCTTCTCGATTCACAACTCGCTCCAACTGATTATTATCGAAGGCGGAGGAGGTTAAACCAATGAGCTGACGGAAGGTGACGTTCGTTCCAATTCGAATGCCAATAAGCACGGCTAAAACGGCGACGAGAGAATGGGTGATGATCGAGTACGATCGTTTCTGAATATGGCTAAGAGGTTTTTGTATCATGAGCTGCTACTATAGCAGTCAACCGAAAGTCTGCCAAGCAAGATGAATTGGGCAACCCAGATAATTTTCTGAGTTGCCCAACTATCATTAATTCATGGTTGTGAAAGGAAGAAGTGCTAATTGGCGAGCGCGTTTAATTTCTCGAGCTAAACGTCGCTGCATTTTGGCACTAATTCCGGTTTTTCCACGAGGCAAAATGTTGCCTGCGGGTGACAAAAAACGTTGTAAAAGTTTTACGTTTTTGTAGTTAATTTCTTCTAAATTTGCAATTTTCATTGTAGTCTTTCATTTGTATGCGGCGACATCCTAAAAAGGAATGTCGTCAGCAAGTTTATCAATTTTTGGGTTAGCTTTGCCGCTCACTTCATCTTCAACTTTCAATTCTCCTGAATCACTTCCTTCTTCGGGATAGGAATAATCTGAACCTTCACCGCCTTCCTCTCGGGTGCCGCGGGCATCAAGGGCGATAACTTGGTCAGCAACGACCTCAGTGCGTCGGTTCTTTTGACCATCTTGACCTTCCCATTCTCGGGTTTGAAGTCTGCCCTCAACGTAAACTTTTCGTCCTTTTTTCAGGATCTGTTCGACGATTTCAGCGAGTTTTCCCCAGGCAACACAACGGGTAAACTCAACACTCTCTTGTTCACTTCCATCATTATTAGTCCAGCTACGATTGGTAGCAATGGTAAAGTTTGCGACCGCTGTATTTTGAGGAGTGTATCGAAGTTCAGGATCGCGAACCAAGTTTCCGATGAGTAGAACTTTATTGAGAGAGCGAGTGGCCATAGCCGTACCTTTCTGTGTTATTTTTCATCCAAAATAATCAAGTGACGAATGATCGATTCGTTGAGCTTGAGACTTTGTTCCAACGATGCCACTTTATCACCTGGCATGTTGACTTTAAAGAAGGCATAAAAGCCTTCGTCATGTCCATTCAAAGAATAGGCAGTAGGGCGTCGGCCCCAAACTTCTTCTTCATTAATGGAAGCTTCTTGTTTGCCAAAAAGTTGGCGAACAGTGTGCAGAAAACGCTCAATTTCTGAGTCAGTTAACTGCGGGTCAATAACAACGGCTACTTCATAAGCACGCGTCATATGCTCCTTTCATAACTTCATCACGCTCTGGATTGGGAACCCTTCCCAAATGAAGTTTTTCGTAGTATAGCACGACTTTTTGACTCATAAACACTTTATACCAGGCAAATCTATCAAAAAACAAACAAATAATGAGGGATTCTTGGAAAGGATCTCTACCGACCAATCATGAATTCGACAACATCATCTGGTCTCATAATATAGCCTCGACCCTCCTGGCGGACGAGACCTTGTTCTCTCCCAGCTTTCCAACCCTCAACACGGACAAAGTCGTCATAATTCATTACCTGGGCTGATATAAATTTTTTTGAAAAATCCGTATGAATTACGCCGGCTGCTTCTTGGGCCGTCATGCCCGTGTGAATGGTCCAGGCACGAGCCTCTTTTTCACCAGCAGTGTAAAAACTCTGCAGGCCAAGCGTTTCGTAAGCGCGGCGGATAAAGGCTACCAGACCGGTTTGTTGTTGTCCGTACTCGAGTAAAAAGCTATCACGTTCTTCGGCATCCACCTCGGCCAATTCTGATTCGAGTTTGGCTGAGATGACCACAACTTGAACTGGATCGACAGCAATTTCGCGCGCTAACTTGGTGACAATTGACTCAGCTTTCCCAAGCTCATCTTCACTTGCATTGGCCACAATGAGTTGCGGTTTAGCGGTGAGTAAGGCTAATTCTTTGGCAATCAGAAAATCGTCCTCATCCACGAGCGCATCACGCAATGAATGGCCAGCATCAAGCAGAAGTTTCCATTTTTGAACTCGGTCCCAGCGCTTCATGAGTTCGGGATCTTTCTGGCCCCGGGGTTCGGGCTGTTTTTCTAAGGTGCTCAAATCAGCTAATTGGAGTTCGGTTTCCACAATTTGGTAATCACTGGCTGGATTTACTGAACCTTCTCTCAAAATATTTTCATCTGTAAACACGCGCACGACGTGGGCAATCACGTTGGTCTGGCGAATATGAGCCAGAAATTTGTTTCCAAGACCTGCACCAGTTGATGCGCCCTTAACCAGACCGGCGATGTCATAAAATTCTACTGTTGCAGGGACTATTTTTTGTGTTTTTACCACCTCAGCCAGTTTTGGCAACCGATTATCTGGAACAGGTACTACGCCCACATTTGGTTCAATGGTGGCAAACGGATAATTTGCGGCCAACGCTGCCTGGCGTTGTAACAGGGCGTTAAAAAGGGTTGATTTTCCGACATTGGGCAAGCCAACGATTCCGACTGAGAGCGACATGATGGCTATTATAGCTTTAGTCGTAAGCAAAAGAGCAGGATAACTTTGCACCTTAATTTTCCTATCTATTTCTTACTGACTCGTTACGCTAGCATGACGAAAATCATATGGTTGAAATGCTATTTTTCTTGGGAAGAAAGAAAAATGGGAAACAAAAAAAAGATAGGAGTGGGAGTCATTGTCGTTGGAATCTTTTTTCTGACTGTATTGTTTTACGCACCACTTCATCAAGCATTTATCGATCCCTTTATTGATCTCTCAGTAAAGATCCAGTCCCGCCTTGTTCAAAAAAAAGAAACACAGACAGGGGTTGAACAGCCAAACATGAATGTGTCTGTCCAAATGCCACAAATCGTAGCTACTAATTTAGAGGTTCCATGGGAGATAGTTTTTCTTCCTGATGAGACAATGATTATTTCGCAACGAACGGGGAGTCTAGTCCATGTTGACCCACAACAGCGTAAACAGATTCCCGTGCAAGGGGTTGAACATATTGGCGAAGGTGGCCTCTTAGGAGTAGCTCTTCATCCGGACTTCTTATCAAATCAAGAACTGTATGTGTATATCACTGTTCAAAAAGGTAACGAGTATACCAACCAAATAGAGCGATTCAGATTGGAAGATGATCAACTTCTTGACCGACAGGTTATCTTGAGTAATATTCCTGGCGCTGCTTTGCATGATGGTGGTCGGATACTTTTTGGTCCAGATGGAAAGTTATACATCACCACTGGAGATGCCGGTCATCCAGCGAGTGCTCAAGATACATCACAACTCAGTGGGAAAATTCTTCGACTCAATGATGATGGTACGGTTCCGGCTGATAATCCCTTCGGTAATGCAGTGTACAGTTATGGTCATAGGAATCCCCAAGGTCTTGCTTGGGATGAGGATGGAAATATGTGGGCGACCGAGCACGGACCTTCTGGTTTGGAATCAGGTTTTGATGAAATTAATCTCATCGTCCGAGGTGGAAATTATGGTTGGCCAACAATTTCCGGGGATAAGGAGCAAGATGGTTTAATTTCACCGGTCATTCACTCAGGCGAAAATGAGACCTGGGCACCAACTGGTTTGGTAGCGCTGAACGATACGCTTATTTTTGCTGGTTTACGGGGAGAGGCGTTGTATCTGGTTAAAAGAAATGCTTCAGAGCTTGAAGCTCCGGTAGCTCTGTTCAAAAATACATATGGCCGTTTACGGGCGGTAACAATTGGCCCCGATAATTTTCTCTTTTTTAGTTCCAGCAACACCGATGGCCGCGGTAGTGACCGTATTGATGACGATCACGTGTATACCATTGATCCTGCTTTTTTATGATCGAATCTTAGGAAAGAGATTGAGTTACCGGTGATGCTTGGTCATCAATCTGCGCAAGTTCACTCTGAGGCAATCGGACCTTTGGAGGAACTTTTATATAGGCCACAATCGCTGTCGCAAAGAAAATAATGGCGAAGCTTACGAGTGTGTATTGATAGCCAACATACGTACTCAAAAAACCAGCCAAGACAGGGCCAATAATATATCCCAAACTGGTTGCCGATCCCTCGAGACCGACCATATCATTCCCGTTATGATTCATTCTGGCCACGAAATCCTCAAATACTGCATACATCTCCGGGTAAGAAATGGAGAGAAAAAAGGCAGCCGCGAGAATTACGAGTACAAAAAAGCTGCCTGACACAATGAGACCACCTAAAATAAGGATAAGACTACCAATGAGTGCTGTTGCAAAAGCTGTTTTCTTCTTTCCCCATGGCTTAGCGATCTGACGAGCTATCAAAGACATAAACACGGAAGGAAGAATGTAAGCAGCTATAACAAAATTTCCGAGAAAACCATCATTTCGGAGCTCTTCCGATAAAAGAGCCCCCATTGTCCAGAAGGAACTATCCAGTAAAGTGAGACCTAACAAAAAAAGATACAAGGGCCAAATCCTTTTGAGTAAGACAAGCCATACTCGAATTTCTCGGAATCGACTCGTTGGTTGGGCATTCATCACAGGAGCAATTTGTGCTCGCTTCTTATTAAAAGATGATTTCAGCAAAAAGTAGCCTGCTAAACCTATCAAGAAGAAAAAGGCTGATGCTCCAAAAGGAAGATTTTCCTGGGTGTTAAGAAGATAAATAGCCACAATTGGTCCGATGAGTAGGATGAGGGATTGAAATGCTTGAAGAATACCCCACCCCAAGTCATGTTGAGATTGAGTGAGTGTTTGGTGAATGAAACTGAAGTGAGAAAAACGAGCCAGTTCATAGTAGAGTCCCCATATAGCCATTGCCAAGAGAAATGACCAGAGGGAAGCAGGAAATAACAAAAAGGCGATGGGAAAAAGGAAGGCAACGAGAAAAGTGGCTGGCGCAAAAAAACGAAAGTTTTTCCCAGGGAGCAATTGGGGAAGCGATAAATCAATTATCAAACCAATGACAGAAGAAAAGGCAAAAACAAGACCCATGAGAGCAGGGCTTTTCAGGTGTTCCGTGAGAATAACAGGTACGATATATCCAATGGTTGTATCCCCCAAATAGTAAAAGGCCATAATCAAGGCATAACCAATCATTACCTTTTCTCCAGAGGATAAAACAGGAAAGTTGGTTCTATTTCGCCAAAGGATAAAGCGGGTATGTCTCATAATTAGCGTAAATACTGTTCAATATTTTGTTGATGTTCTTCATATGTTTTGGCAAAAAGCATCTTGCTCCCGTCCGCACTGGAAATGTAGTACAAATATTCCGATTCAGTAGGATAGGTAGCAGCGTTTATGGCATGTTTTCCTGGATTACAGATGGGTGCTGGTGGAAGACCATTATGCAGATATGTATTAAAGGGAGAGTCAAGCTGCTTATCACTGGCAAGTGGTGGTGACCACCATGTTTTACGATTGGCATCGTATGCTTTTATGTACTGAAGTGTGGCATCAACCTGGAGGGGCATACCAATTTCGAGACGATTGTGGAGTATGCCAGCAACAACCTTCATATCCTCGGGATCCTTTGCTTCTCTTTCAATAATTGAAGCCAGGGTGATAATCTCTTCTTCTGAATAACCTGCCTGATGCATGTCCTCTCTCATTTCCATGGTAACCACATCGCCATACTGCTTTCTCAAGAGCTTACACATCTGAGTGGTTGTGTATTCACGAGGGACAAAATACGTTTCAGGGAAAAGATAACCCTCATAGTTGAGACATTCTGACTTAAATTCCGGTGAGTCAACAATGAAGTTGGGTAAGATTTCGGCCAGATACTCCCCCATTTCGGTGGCTCTCCACCCTTCTTTGAGGGTTACCTTCTCACTATCACTCCCTTGGGTAAGTCGCTGCGCAATTTGGGAGAGATTCATTCCAGGAGAAAGTGTAAAAGTTCCATTCTGGAGTTGGGTGCTTAACTGTTGCTGTCGAACCAATACACGAAAGTGCCAAGATGAACGGATAAGTTTTTTTTCGGTTAATTTCTGGGCAATGTCTTGGGCTGTTGAACCAGGTTCAATGATAACGGCAATTTTTGCTTCACTCTCAGGTGAGACCGGCTGAAAACCTTGCCAAACCCAAAAACCAGACGCAGTGAGTGCGAATATGGCAAACAAAAGTATCCCTAAAAGAAGCATTTTGGTTGAAAGCTTGAAACGACGTGAATGGGTCTTAGTCATAGTATTCATCTAAGTAGTTTTGCAGAATAATGGCGGCTGCGTAGTGATCGATGGGGCCTTTGTATTGCCGGTGTTTTCTATCTCTTTGGGCGAGTCGCTGATGCACCTCTTTAGAGGACATGTTTTCATCCATGTAATGAACGGGTAGAGAGAAATGCTCCTCAAGTGTTTGAGCAAATTTTCGGCTGAGATCAGCCATTTCACGTTGACTTATTCCAACCAATAAAAGGTCGGGCTTGTGCAGTTCGATGAGTTTTTCAATGTGTTGAAGGGTTTCAGCGTTGTTGGGAATAATTCGTAATGGTTCTGCCAGTGTATCAAATGATTCCGCCGTTCCAATTCGACTCAAGCCAAAATCAAAAGCCAAAATTTTGGGTGTATCCATATGTTGCAGTTTACTGTTTTTTCGTGAGTTGAGCGACTACCACACCCCGACGAAGATACGTACCTTCTGGTACGCAAGTAATGAGCTTGAGGTATTTGCCATCATATTTTTGTTCGAGAATGAACATATCCTCTGGCTTTACCTCTACCTTATCAATCACAGAATAGGTGTAGCGAATACCGTCATACTCTAATTCAATGGCATCTCCAATTTGAAGAGTCATTATCTTACTAAAAATGGAAAAGTAGCGACGAGGATTTTTTAAACTCGGGTTATAGAACTGACGTAGAACTGAGTGACCAAAAATAACTGGGGCGCCCTCCTCTCCAGGTTCAGCTGTTCCAGGGTATTGGACAAGATTTTCATCAAGATTCGTCCCACCAACTTTCACGATAGCCTGTTCGATACCAACTTTGGGGATATTCAGAAGATAATGGTCAATTTCATGTTCCCAGGAAGCTGTTTGTTCAACTTCCGGTAATTTTGAATCAGGGAACCAACTATTGAGATTGGTAAAGTCAAGTTCCTGGCGAATAATCTTAGGATTCAGTTGTTTTTCATCTGCTTGGGCAATGGGTAGAGAGTAAGTTTGTGACATGACAGGAACATTTGGCCGAGCTGAGACAAGCTCCTGTCTTTGTAGGGAGGGAGAAGTAAAAATAAAGTACGAAAGTACAGGCCACAGGGCATTGGCAAGCATGATGCTTCCAACAGTAATAGAGATTCCAGGTAATAAGCGGACAAAGCCAGTTCGGGTTTTTGTACTCCGGCGACGCCAGACAATTTTTCGCTGGTAATGTCGAAGCCATGTTGCTTTTTGTTTTTGTACGAGTTGACGGTAGGCTTCCTCTTTATGACAAAGTTCAGGAATAGTGAGGGATGCCTGAAGTCGACTCATAGATTTTGGGCCTTCACTTCAATACTGATACGCTCACTCTCCTTAGGAAAACGTTTAAAAAATGGAGTTGCCCAGTTTGGTTGAAGCTGGGTAGAAACACTTTTTACTCCAGGCAGTTTTTCGAGAATACTTTGGGATCGAGCAGTATATTCACCCAGAAGAAGATTTTTCATGGCCGCAATATCTGTTTTGGGACTAGCCGTGGCTTTCATCTGAACCTCAAGGGAGGGTTGTTCATTTGGGGTCATTAATTTTGGATTCGAAAGCGTGAGAGTCTCGATTTGAAGATGAAAGCCTTCTTGTAAATCAGACGAAAAAATTCGTTCAGCAACAGGTTCAAGATCTTGGAGAGATAATTGGTACGCCGTTCCACTAGCTGTCAAGCTCACGGTAATCATCTTTGCTTCCTGACCAACGGCCACAGAGCTACCCGAATCATCTTTTGAAATTTGGTTTGTGACAAGTACCGGTGCTTCTTGACTTGATTTAGCCTGGAGCCTTTCATTGATCGTTGCCGTTGCCTCTTCAAGCAAGGCACTGACAGCAAGGTCAACATCTTTTTGTGCCACTGCTTGGATTTCACGACTGCTTCCCCCTTCAAAAGGCTTGTCGTTGAGAGCGGTGTACGAAGATGAGCCAAAGTCATCTACCGTAAACTCTTGTTTTTCGGCAATATTTCCTTCCGGACCGAAAGTGACTGCTGTCACTGATGCTTCTTGTTCGCCAAAAGTGACGGTCCGTGAACCACGATTTTCCTTAGCGGAGGCAGAAGCAACCGTAACGTCATTATCTAAACTGAAACTTTTATTTCCGGTGTGGAGAAGCGTACCTTTGGCAAATGTCTTGGGTTCGGAGGTCTTATTAAAGATAACGACTTTCCCTTTCGCTGATTCACCTGTGAGTTTTGTGCCAGTAGTTGGAACTTCCTTAGTGACGGTGACCGTTTCAGTAAGTTTTTGGACGGGGACGGCTTCTTTTGAAGCAGTTTCAACAGTATCACTTACCGCTATAGGTAGCGTGGTAAGCGTTTCAAGTTTTTGAACATCAGTGATCACGGTAACTTTTGTCGAGTAACTGCTTTGCATTGAAAAATAGGCACCGACTAGGCCAACCAAAATCACCAGGAGAATGGTAACAAGAATGAGCGTTTTTTTTGATTGGGCTAACTTTCGAGTTGTGATTCGAGGTAGTGTGGGAAGCGTAAACTTCTTTTTTTTCTTTTTGGATGGACCAGTAAATACGGGTTCAACGTTGCTCTCTTCAAGATTACTGCTCTCTTCGGCGAGATTTGAAGTTAATTCTGGTGCAGGTTGAGTTACAAAACTCGGAGGATGAAATTCCTCGGTTTCATCTTCTTCCGATACTACGGATGATTGATTCGGTAATCCACTAGAAGCTACTGCCAAATCATTTGTTGGTATACCAAGCATTTCCAATCCGCCAGAAGAAATAGCAATATCTGCAACCTGGATAGCGGTCATCTTTTCGACTGGTTTTCCGAGTTGTTTGTGAAGAAACACAACGAGCTGATTGTAGTGAGTATCCTCTCCGCTGGTTTCAAAGTACAAAATTCGGCTATACTCATCGGCGTAGCGTTTGAGTCGAGCCTGAAGCTCAATGACATCATCTTTTACTTGACCACTCTTCCCAATCTGAAAAGAAGCTGCCGACTCACCCTCAATAAAAACCTTAACTTGAAGTGATTCAGCTAGATGCTGAATGATGACACCAGAAAATGATTGCCCATTATTTTGTTCTTGCCAACTGCGCAAGCCGTCTTCCAAAACCACAAAACCGAGAGGTTTTAGCAGCAGATCTTCAGACAGTTCTTTAAGAACGCCTTTTTTTTCATTCAGCAGCTGCCCCTGATCAGTCCAGGTTTGTGGAACCACAAACAGGACTTGCCGAACACTGAGGCTCTCTTCGCCCAGTTCCTCAAGAGCTAAGTCGACGCATTCTGGCAGGCTTTCATTTTCACCTTGTTCGCGTAAAGAAGATCGGGCAATAATTGAAACTCGTTGATTGATTTCTTGCCACAATGCCGTTACGACATGCGATCCAAAAAAAACAATGGAAAGATATTGAGAAGACTCGGCGGGCATATCTTCTCATTTAAACAGTTGTGGAGATGAACTTCAACTATTATCCGGAGTATTTGAAGACGCAAATCTCAGGTACAAGCGTCGCACACCTGCGCTTGAGGCCTTTTGCTTAAAGATAGCGATTGGCCCAATTTCTCCAGTATGGCCGACATGCGGCCCGCCACACAGTTCTCGACTCACCCAGTTTTCATCGCTGCCTATGGTGTACACCGAAACAACATCTGGATATTTTTCGTTAAAGAAGGCCAACGCACCAGATGCCAGAGCAGCATCTTTCTCCATAGTAGCCTTCGTGACAGGGAGGTCAGCATCAATCTGTTTGTTTATCCAGGTCTCCACGTCCGAAAGTTCTGCAGGTGTTAAAGCCGAGTCATGAGAAAAGTCAAACCTGAGTCGGTCTGCCGTAATGTTTGAGCCTTCTTGGTGAACATGTTGACCTAGCACTTGACGCAGCGCCGCATGGAGCAAGTGGGTTGCGGTATGGAACCGGGTCGCTGCCTCTGAATGGTCTGCCAGGCCACCTTTGAATGTTCCGGCAGATTGTTGGCGTGAAAGTTCTTGGTGTTGAGCAAACTCTTGTTCAAACTTGACTTGATCGATTGTTTGTCCCTTTTCGGTGGCAATTTCGGTCGTCATTTCGAGTGGGAAACCATAGGTTTGGTAGAGCTGAAAGGCAACTTCTCCAGTGAGAACATCATACTTTTCGGCTTCGCGCAGTCCTTTAGCTAATGTCTTAGTGAACTTGCGGACTTCTTCTACAATGGTGGAGATAAGTGTCGTTTGATTTTCGGCAATTTCTGGATAATGACTGATATATTCATTATTGGAAATAAAGGATTTGAGAAGTTCCTCAACAACCTGAGCAAACGCCTGGTGATCAACTCCAAGTTTGTGAAGTTCCCGGGTTGCTCGGCGAATGAGCCGGCGCAAAATGTATCCTCGTTCCTTATTGGAAGGAACAACCCCATCCTGAACCATAAAGAGTGAACTTCGAAGGTGGTCTGCGACTACCCGCATCGATTTTCCGACAGACTCTTGCTTATACTCACGTCCCGAAAATTTTTCAAGCAAGCTGATGGTTGGGGAAAAAAGACTCGAAATGTACGGATCGGCCTCTGGGAGTTCACCATGAATCCAGTTAAGAATGGCAACCATTCTTTCCAGGCCTAGACCAGTATCAACGTTATGCTGTTGAAGTGGGAGAAATGAACCGTCAGTTTGCTTGTTGTACTGCATGAAAACGTTATTCCAAATTTCAATAAATTGAGAGACATCAGCTGCAGGTTCATCTTGGAAATCGGCGGAAAAGGGATCATCTGACCCGGTATAGTAAAAGATCTCTGTATCTGGTCCACACGGACCGGTCTGGCCGGCTGGACCCCACCAGTTTTCTGACTTGGGATAAAAGTAGATTCGTTTTTCTGGATGTGAGACCTTCTCGAGTTCAAAGATGGACTTCCAGATTGCGGCAGATTCTTCATCTCGAGGGGCATGTTCGTCACCGGCAAAAACTGATACAAAGATCTTTTCTTTTTCCAGTCCAAGCCACTGGGAGGAAGTTAAGAATTCCCAACTCCAATGGATAGCTTCTTTCTTAAAGTAGTCACCAAGAGACCAGTTGCCCAACATCTCAAAAAAAGTGAAATGTGTCTTGTCACCAACTTCCTCAATGTCAGTTGTTCGGACAGACTTTTGGACATCAGCTAAACGTTTTCCTTGAGGATGAGGTTCACCCAACAAATAAGGAACTAAGGGATGCATGCCCGCAGTGATAAACAGCGTCGTGGGATCGTTATCTGGTATGAGACTAGCAGAAGGAATAATCGCGTGTTGTTTTGATTCGAAAAAATCAAGAAATTTTTGGCGAAGCTCTTGTGCAGTAATCATGGGCTTGATTTTAGCATGGTAAGAGGGAAATACACTGAAAAAAATGTCGTTTTACTTGAGATTCATGTGCTGATAGAGCTCGCCATCTCCAAATCCTTGTTTTCGGTAGTATTCACGTGTTCCTATGGCACTGATAACGCTCAGCCGTTGGTAGTTTTCTTGTTTTGCCAGTTCCACAGCTTTGGCAATTAGTTTTTTGCCAAGTCCACGGTGTTGTGTCTGACCACTTTCTTGGTCACCGAGCAACTCGACCTGACCATACACATGAAGTTCACGAATAATGGCGCTGCCAACGAGTTCTGGAATGAAAGAAGGTGTGTTTGGTAAGCATAAGCGTAGAAAACCAAGGAGTCGGTTTTCTTGATCAACGTATTGGAGAAAAATTTCTTGGCTACTGGTGGTTGTATACGGTGTTTGGCGTAAAACAATTGGCTCTGTAGGGGTGTGATTGCGAATTTCTCGAGCCCGAATATCCAAAACGGGAGTTTGTTGATCTTTAAGTTCGTCTTGAACAATCTGTCGAAGATTATTAGGAAGGTGATCTGTGGCCGTTTCCTGAGAAGGAATATCGCGAACTACTCGGGAGAGTCTCACCCACTTGGGAGTATGGGTTAAGCAATAACGAAGGAGCTCTTCAAGTTCATTCGTTTCATACGGTTTCCAGCGTCCATCTTGGTAATAAGCCATAAGCTCGGCGGAGGGAATAAGAGCACAGGGATAGATCTTGAGCTCATCGGGCTTATAACCAGGGTGCGAGAAAAGTTCCTGGTATTCCCTCTTATCGTTTTCCAAAGAAGAACCATAGAGATTGGGCATCCAGTGAGCATGGATTTTAAAGCCTGCCTGACGCAAAAGCGTAACAGCCATTCGCGTTGCCGCTGTATCATGACCTCGTTTATTCAGTTCTAAGACCGTATCGGAGAGTGACTGAAAGCCAATCTGGATTTTAGTCGCACCTAACCGGCGTAATCGAATGACTTCGTCTTGAGAAATATTATCTGGCCGGGTTTCCAACGTAACACCTACACAACGACAGGCATTGGTTTCATTGCGCATGTGTTGTTGTTCCAGATCCTCCCATGACTTCGTTTCTCTGCGCACCTGGATACCGCCCTCAATTCTTATTTCCGGCTGGAGATAGTAGCGACTGACAACTTGGTTGTAGTTTTCAACCATGTCGGAACCCAAAATGGCAATTTCCTCGCTATTGATTACCCGATTATCCTGTCGATAGGTAGAGCGAACAGTCTGTTCAATACGTTGACGAACATTTTCCGTATCATCCCGGCCATCACCAAAATCATTGAGAGCGCGGAAGCATTCATAAACAAACCAAATTTGATAACTTTCCGGATAATCAGACCAGGTCCCACCCAAGACAATAATTTCTACCTTGGCCGGTTGATGTCCCATGTTTTGAAGGGCCTTTAAGCGTGAGTAGGTTTGCAAATACGGATCGAAAGAGTTTCTTTCGGCTCGCTGTGCTCCCGGTTCGGAAGCGATGTAGCTTTTGGGCATTCGAATGTCGTTGGGACAAAAGATGCACTGGCCTGGACAGGGAAAGGGTTTTGTTAAAACCGAAACGGTTTGCACTCCACTTAGTGAGCGCATAGGCTTGAGCCTGATTTTTCCAAGATTCTGGGGGTTTATATCTGGTAGAGAATGTGTACCCGCATCTTCGCGAAAGACTTGAATCAGCAGGTCCTGAGTAATGGTTGATTTTGTGACTTGAGAAAGACGACGCAGCTCCTTTTGAAGAAGCGTGTGACTCCTTTTCGCAGGTGAGGCAAAGATTAGCTGTAGTGATTGCCAAATTTCTCGTCGTACTTCCGGAGAAATTTCTGGTAGGCTACGATATTTATCAGACACGACCATATTGTATACGCCCCATTAAGCTCTGCCGCTCTCAATTGGTCAAACATGACTCTATGAAAGACCAAACAATTTTGCAATTAAGCAATCTTAACCAACGTTTTTATGATGACCAAGCAAGTTCTTGGTCAAAGAGCCGAGAATATGTTTGGCCAAGCTGGGAGACATTTTTTAACAATTCTTCTTGGTTACAAAGTGATGAGATTGCCCTTCTCGACGTAGGTTGCGGTACGGGCCGATTTGCTACTTTTGCTCGCCAACACTGGCAAAAAGTTACATATGAGGGAATTGACAATTCGACAAAACTTTTAGGACAGGCTCAACACGCATCAGATGATCTGAACTTCTCGAAAGTACACCAAGTCGATTTGGTGCAATCACTGCTTATGAATCAGCCTTGGTCTGAGAATCAATACCCCTTGATCGTTGCCTTTGGTGTCCTTCACCATATACCTTCACAAAAATTACGAAAAAGATTTCTCCAAGAAATTTTCAGTTGTCTCGAGGCTGGTGGTGAATTTTGGCTGACTCTTTGGTTGCCCAAAGAATTAGGGTACAAGGCTCCAGCTACCCGCGACTGGCGAGAAGTTGCCACGAGCAAAAATATTGATCCAGAAGATCATGAACCTGGTGATGTATTTTTGGGTTGGAAGAATTCGACGCAAAGTCGATATGTCCATTGGATGCAACCTGAAGAGCGAGAAGAGTTATTCTTGGAATCTGGCTTGCAAACAGTCACACAGTGGGACGAAATGCGGCCAGGCGAAAGAGGAAATAGGTGTTATCTCCTACGCCGATAACCCGGTGGCATTAAAAATTTGAATGAGCCAGTAAGAAAATCCCTGAAATTGTCCTGTCAATAACAGAACTCCGCTGACAAGAATCAAGATTCCGGCAATTTTTTTAGTGTAGATACTCCAACGTTGAGAACGTCGCCACCACGGCATTACGGTTTCAAAAAGAACGGCTGTTACAAGAAAAGGTGTTCCTAACCCAAGCCCAAAAAATACTAATAACAATAGTCCCTGCAACATTGTTGCCTGATGAGCAGACCATAACAAAATCACAGCCAGCAAGGGGCCGACACAAGGTGTCCAGCCAAGTGAAAAAACCAAGCCAAACAAGAAAGCATTCAGATATGGCCATTTTTCATACCAACTTGGAAGTGGAATCTTCCATTCACGCTGAAAGATGGGTAATTCCCAAAGGCCCGCTAAGAACAGGCCAAAAAGAATAAAGAGGATGCCACCCAAATGCTCGAGTATGTTTCGGTATGGTTGCAAGAGTGCGGCGAATCGATTCAGCGAGAACCCTAAAACCACAAAAGTAAAAATGAACCCGAAAATGAATAAAAGTGCATGACGAACAACTTTCCACCGTGGATAGGCATTGTTCTCGTCCTGGAGGGCACTTCCTGTAATGTACGCCAGGTATGTTGGAACCAGTGGCAGCAAGCAGCTGGCAAAAAAAGTAATCAACCCGCCCGTGTAGGCCACGAGCGGGTTGATCGAAGAATCAGCAAACATTGTTACAGTGTAACGTTTTTGCCTTCACCTTTGGCGGCGTAATAGGCATCAGCAAAATTCCAGAAAGCTTCTTTTCCGTTTTGAGAAGCGACGCATTCAGCGGCTTCAGCCAGCTTGGGAGCATTGGGATGAAGTTGGGGAAGTGGGAAATCTCGGTACACCCATTTGACTTGACCGTTATATGCCTCAAGAACTTGAAGCATCGTGCTATGGAAACGGGAACAGAAAGGACAATCAAAATCTGAGTACTCAATGATGGTGATTTTGGCTTCAGGATTTCCACGAACATGATCTGTATCATCGACTGCGGGAAGATCAGCCAGAGCAACCGTATTGGTTGATTTGCCATCTTTTACGTATTGATCGAGGATTGGTTTGAGTTGCTCAAAGGGCAAGGCTCCCGCAATTGATTCACCTTGATTACCATCAACAACAATAAAGTTCCCTGGGGTTCCATTGACACCTGCTTGAGCGCCGGCATCAGCTTCGTCACTTACTTCTTGGGTAAATTCACCGTTGTCCATACAGGTCTTGACCTTTTCGGCATCAGCACCGACTGTTTCAAGAATGGAAGCGAGGGTAACAGATTCACCAACAGGAGCGGTATCGTCAGTAATTTCCTGAGTGTTTGTTTTGGCTGTTGGTGCACCGCCTGATTTAAGATAGCGAACTTCGCTAAATAGATATCCAATAATAAAAGCGCCGAGAACCATAATTCCGGTTTGGAAGTATTTGGCAAACGTCGCCTCTGTGGTATTCGATTGAGGCATAGAAATCTCCTTTGTCTTTTGCTCCCCTACTTTACACGAAAATCATACCAGCACCTAACGGAGTTTGTGTTGTTGCTTTCTTTAACTAGATTTTGGCAAAGCTCATAGAGAATAGTCTTGGTTCGTAACAAAATTGTAAGGATACTCTGTTGAGAGAACACAAGGTAGAATACCTCTATGATCGAACAAAAGATTCGCCAAGCAGTGGAGCAAGCGGTTGCTTCGATTGCGCCGGAAGTGCCAGAATTTACTCTGGAACATCCTAAGGAAGAATCCCATGGTGATTATGCCGTCAACGTTGCCATGCAGTTAGCCTCGGTCTTGCGTCGTAGCCCCATGCAGATAGCTCAAGAAATCGCTGATATTCTTGAACTTCCATCTGGCGTTGCTTCTCTTGAAGTTGCTGCTCCTGGTTTTATTAACTTTTGGCTCGAAGATACTTGGTTTATTGATGAACTGAAAAAGATTGAAGAGCTGGGAGATACCTATGGTAAAAATACTTGGGGTGAGGGCAAGACTTGGCTCATAGAGCACACTTCTCCTAATCCAAATAAAGCCATGCATTTGGGACACTTGCGCAACAATGTCACGGGTATGGCTATTGCTAATCTTTGGGAAGAAATCGGGATCACCGTTATTCGTGATGCCGTCGATAATAATCGTGGCATTGCTATTGCCAAGCTCATGTGGGGTTTTCTTAAGTTTGCTCGAAAAAATGAGACAACGCCAATCAGTATTGACTATTGGGCAAGGCATCAAGACGAGTGGCACACTCCCGAATCACTTGATGCTCGACCTGATCGTTTTATGGACCGACTGTACACGTTGGCCGCAGATGACTGCAAAAATGATCCGGAAATTGATAAACAAGTTCGTCAAATGGTGGTGGACTGGGAAGCTCATGATGAAAAAACTTGGCAACTCTGGCAGCACGTCCTCAACTATGTCTACACGGGCCAGAACATGACATTTCAACGACTCGGCAATAAATGGGATAAGGTTTGGCATGAGCACGAACACTATGAAAAGGGTAAACAGTACGTCGAGGAAGGACTCAAAAAAGGTGTTTTTCGTCGTTTAGAATCCGGTGCCATCTTAACTGATCTCGAAAAATATGGATTGCCCGACACCGTTGTCATTAAATCGGACGGTACTTCCCTTTACATTACTCAGGACATTGCCTTGACGGACCTTAAACAGAAAGTCCTTCACCCTGATCGAACCTTTTGGGTTATTGGTCCGGAACAGTCATTAGCCATGAAACAAGTGTTTGCGGTTTGCGAGCAGTTAGGAATCGGAAAACGTGAGGATTTTGTGCACATTGCCTTTGGCTATATGTCCATTAAAGGCCAAGGCAAGATGAGCTCTCGTTTGGGGAACGTAATTTATATTGATGATCTCATTGATGCGGCCAAGGAAACGGTGCTCGAGCAAATGGGAGACAGAATTTTTGATTCAGAACAGGAAAAAGATCGTGTAGCCGAAGAAATTGCTGTTGGTTCCGTGAAATACAGTATCCTCAAGGTAGGCCGGCTGACCGACACTGCTTTTGACTTTGCAACTTCTCTTTCTGTAGAAGGTGATGCTGGTCCGTATTTGCAATACACCTATGCTCGCAGTCAGTCGGTGTTGGCAAAATCTCCTCAGGAATTGAGTCCACTCATCCCGCTTAAAGAACTGCATTCAGCCGAACGAGCAGTATTGCGTTGGCTCTATCGCTACCCCGAAACAGTTCAGGAAGCCGCTTTGCAGTTTTCACCGAATTATTTGGCGAACTATCTCTATGAGCTCGCTCAACGGTTTAACACGTTCTATAACAGTAATCAGATTCTTGTTGAGGACTCCAAGACTCGGAATTTTCGGATTCACCTTACAAGAGCAGTCGCTCAAGTCTTAGAGAATGGACTGCACTTGTTGGGAATTGCTACTCCCTCGAGAATGTAGGGAATTATCGGTCACTGGAAACTTTGATATCGCCACTGATTCAACTTTCTGGGCAATATAAGCGTGAACCTGTTCATCGAGGATACTTGGCATGAGATTATCTAATGAGAGGTCCTCATGGTGATACTCACGAATGGCTTGTGCAGCGGCAATCAACATGTCTGAAGTAATTTGTGATCGGGTGTTGAGAGCACCTCGGAAAATCCCTGGAAATGCTAAGGCGTTATTCACTTGGTTAGGGTAGTCGCTTCTGCCTGTGGCAACCACCGCAGCTCCACCCTCCAGACCTTGCTCCGGAAGAATCTCTGGTTCCGGATTAGCCATAGCGATGATAATTGATTCTTTGGCCAGAGTTTTGACATCTTGAGTGGTTAACAGTTTGCCTCGAGAAAGGCCAATAAAAACATCTGCTCCCACAATGGCCTGAGCGAGTGTACCGGTCAAGGAACGAGGATTGGTGTTCAGGGCTAGCCACGTTTTTTCGGGATTTAAATCAGAACGGCCGGCGTGAATGATGCCTTGAGAATCAAGAACCACAAGATCTTGAGCACCTGAAGCGAGCAAGAGTTTAATAACGGCCGTGGCAGCAGCACCAGCACCGGAGACAACAGTTCTTACTTGAGAAATATCCGCTCTCTGTGTAATTTCTAAAGCATTGAGAACAGCCGCCAACACTACCGTGGCGGTTCCATGCTGATCATCATGCATAACAGGAATATTGAGTCGCTTTTTCAGTTGCTCCTCGATGTAAAAACACTGTGGGGCAGCAATATCTTCCAGATTAATTGCGCCAAATGAATCAGCTATCCGCACAACAGTGGTAATAAATTCATCTGGATCTTGAGTATTGATAATGATCGGGATAGCGTCAATGTTGCAAAAGCGTTTAAAGAGCATTGCCTTGCCTTCCATAACCGGATAACTCGCTTTATGGCCAATGTTTCCTAAACCAAGGACTGCAGATCCATCAGAGATGACGGCCAAGTTATTGCGCACAAAGGTATGGGTAAAAAGCGCGCTTGGCTCAGACTGTATAAGTCTGGAAACATCAGCAATTCCTGGTGTATAGGCGAGGGAGAGATCTTTTTTATCCTGCAACGAATGCAAAAGTGAGACTTCCATTTTGGGGGTGCTTGAGTAGGTTATTGCAGGTGTGACAGCAACTGGTGCAGATGAGGAGTTATTCATGTTGTGTACTGTACTTGCTAAAAATAAATAGTTCAACTACCATTGAACTGTTATGGGAATCGGCACCAACATTGTGAGCACCGAACCAAGAGACCTCTGGGTTTTCGAACGCAATAAGCTACTTATTCTTAAGTCACTTTTTTGTTGTGAAAATCATCTCTGCGGATCAGATTTTATTGATGAGCTGGATGTACCCAAGAATCTCGTTTCTTATCACTTAAAAACTTTACGTGAAGGTGGTTTTGTAGAAGAAAAGCAAGCAGGGAGAAATAAGAACTATCAGTTATCCTCGGCAAAAGCAGAAGAAGTGATGCATATTCTCAAAGCTGTTGGTCTTCTTCCTGAATAGAAATAGAAAATAAAAAGGAGAAACATGTCACATGATCCATTTGCCAATGCGGTCGCTCAGCTACAAAAAGTAGCCGAAATTATTCAACTCGATGAACAAACGTTAGCTCGAATTATTGAACCCGACCGGGTGAGCAGAGTTCATTTTCCTGTCAAGATGGATGATGGGCAAGTCAAAATGTTTACTGGGTATCGATCCCAGCACAATGACGCCCTAGGGCCATACAAGGGAGGCATTCGCTTTAGCCCTGATGTTTCTGAGTCTGAAGTTAAAGCACTTTCTACCTGGATGACCTGGAAATGTGCCGTGGCTGATATTCCTTTTGGTGGAGGCAAAGGTGGAGTGATTGTTGATACCAAACAGTTATCAGAATCTGAGCTCGAACGACTTTCTCGTGCTTTTATTCGCGCCATTGCGGATGTTATCGGCCCTGATAAGGATGTTCCTGCCCCTGACATGTACACCACTCCGCAGATTATGGATTGGATGGTTGATGAGTATTCCAAAATTGTTGGCACCCCTTCTCCAGCCGTGATTACCGGAAAACCAGTTGAAAAAGGCGGCTCATTGGGTCGAACGCAAGCAACGGGCCAAGGTGGTGTCTATGTCCTGCAAGAATTAGCAAAAAAGGTGGGATTAGTTCCTGCAGAAACGAGAATCATTGTTCAGGGAATCGGTAATGTTGGTTACTATTTTGCCAAATTAGCAGCCGAATCAGGGTATAAGATTGTTGGTTTAAGTGATTCTCGAACCGGTTTGTACAATGCTGATGGTCTTGATGTTGAAGCAGTGTTAGCTTTCAAAAAAGAGCATGGTTCTCTTCATGAATTCGTTGATGCTCAAAAGGTGAGTAATGCTGAGCTTCTTGAACTCGATACTGATGTTTTGGTACCGGCTGCAGTGGAGAATGTGATTACGGAAGGCAATGCCCAGCAAATTCGAGCCAATTACATTATCGAGATGGCCAATGGTCCAGTAACGCCAGAAGCCGACAGGATTCTTGTTCAGCGTGGCATTGTCTCTGTGCCTGATGTTTTATCGAATTCTGGTGGTGTGACTGTTTCCTACTTTGAGTGGGTGCAGAATAAGCAAGATGAAAAATGGTCAGAAGCGGAGGTTCTCGCTCAGCTCGAGCCTAAAATGGTCAAAGCCTTCAATGATGGTTGGGAAGCGATGCAGCGTTACCAAACTGATTTCCGAACGGCGATTTATGCTTTAGCAGTACAAAAAGTTGTGGACGCACTGCCAAAATTATAGTTTTGCAGTTATATTTTCAAGAGGGCCACTGCAGATCTTGTAGTGGCCCTCTTGATACCTTTATTTCCAGTTGACGGCACCCCTTATCTTCGTGTTATCTTTGGGTAATGTACCAATCCATTGAGGAAGAAATCAGTGTGGCCGGAGTATTTTCTCAAGGGAAGTTTCAGCCCAAAAAATTTCAATGGAAGCAAAAAATTTTTCCTATTAGTGCGGTTACCTTGACTGCAAAGTCCCGTGATGGACAAGTTAGGCTGCAGCATTTTAGTGTAGTGGCCAAAGGGAATCTCTACCGCCTCGTTTTTAATCAAGAAACACAGCACTGGAAACTGGCGGAGATTTGGTGTGATGGCTAAGATTCGTTTTCCCCCACAGCGTTGGGCTCATGTTGATATTAATTCTTACTTTGCTACCCTCCTCCAGCAAGAAAATCCTGCTCTACGGGGCAAACCTATTGGTATTGTTAAAGAAGCTGGTCGGACCTGCATTATTGCCGCTTCCAAGGAAGCAAAAGCACTGGGAGTGGGAACGGGCGCTCGTAAAAGAGAGGCTTTGCAGAAAGCTCCCCATTTACTGCTCGTTCCCGCCCAGTTTGATTTTTATCTTGACGCAACTCGGCGGCTCAAGCGAGTGTTTGAATCAGTCGCTCCTCAAGTTCAAATTTTTTCTCTGGATGAGGCCTTTATTGATCTCACACACTGTCAACGCTTGTATCCAAATGCTCAGAGTTTTGGAAAGTTAGTACAAACCAGAATTCAGGAAGAACTGGGAGAGTGGGTAACTTCAAATGTGGGGATCAGTTGGAATCGCTTTTTGGCGAAAATGGCTGGCGAAACCGGTCCAAAAGGTTCTATTACCCAGATTACTCCCGATAATTTTGATACCTACTGTGCCACCACTGCGTTTCGCGACACGTGTGGGATCGGGTATCGATTAGAAAAACGGTTGCGGGTTCTTGGTGTTGAAAATTTATACCAGATTCGCTTATTGACCGATGCTGAGTTACAGCAGTCTTTTGGTCCTTACTGGAGTGTTCAACTCCGAAAAATGTCTCAAGGCGAAGAACCGGATCTTTTTGGCCGGATCGACGCCAATCCTTTCATGAAAAGTGTTGGTCGCTCCATAACTGGTTATGAGTTGTGTGACGACGAACAACGCATTAAACAAGTTCTCTATAACTTGGTCATTGAGGTAACCAGTAAGGCTCGTCAATTGGGGCTTTCGGGAAGGCAAGTTTCGGTGTATCTCAATGGTCAAGATCGTTATTGGTATGATCACGTTACGCTCCCCTCTTATACCAACCAGACCCAAGAAATGTTTGGACTTGTTTATGATTATTTGTACAAAAATTGGCAGCGAAGTTTTCAGGTAATCAAATTTGGAGTACGGCTCAGTATGCTGCAACCAGAACAGCGAGTTTTGACTCCCCTATGGCGAAGTTGGCAGCGGCGACAGAAACTTGAAAAAGCACTTGATACCGTTACGGCGAAGTATGGCTTGTTTACGCTTCAGCCGGCGAGTTTATTAGGTGGGCAACTCATCCGACCAGAAGTAACCGGTTGGCTCGGTGATAAAACGTATCAGTTAGAAAAAAGATAAAGAGGAAATGAGGGTTTCTTGGGCGCCACTTTGTGAGTGGCGCCCGAAGAGAATGAGGACATGATAGATTAATAGCGGTCGCGGAGGCGATCGCTTTTTTTGTTAGAACGGAAAAGCAGAATCATAATGACTCCCAAAACGGCGTTGCAAGTCCACCCGAAGGCGGACATGGCTTCCATTGATGCCAGCTCAGGGTGCTGGATGAATCCGACCACTGAATTGACGAGATCAAAAATTGGTTCCATCGTAAAAAGCCTCATTGTTCATGAACGGGGATGTTGGCGCTTCGCCAACTCCCATCTGCGAATACCTTTATTATACCAAATTATTATAGGATTGTTAAGTCAAGGGAAAGAAGAGGTTTATGGGCGCTACCAGAAAAGGTAGCGCCCCAAAAGAGGAAAGATCAGATGAGATCTTCCTCTTTTTTGGTCAAGGGAGAGAGGCCGCGATGCGCGCGGGTGTTGTTTGTCGCTTCTATGACGGTTCTCCGAATTGCAAGCCGGCGATTCTCAGCTTCTTCAGGGCTGAGAGCCTTCGGACGAGCAGATTTTTTCTTTGTCAAGAAGACAAGAAATACGGTGAAACCAAAAGCGGTAGCTGCCAAACCATATAACACATAACTAATGAGTTCCATAGGGAGCTCAACGAGTGGAGCCATCTTTCTCTTCCTTTTCACGAACTTGAGACTGAGCGCAACAGCTCAGCCCAAACGAGTTATAGCGTAATTATACAACTATTATAGGATATGATCAACTCTTGAGAAAAAATATAAACGAAGAAATTTGTGTTCCCGGGTAAGGATTCGAACCTCAAATGCATGATTCAGAGTCATGAGTGATACCATTTCACCACCCGGGAGTGGAACAAACTGTATTGTATCAGCAGATGTGAGTTTTGAAAAAAGAACACACTTTCAACTTTAAAGCCCATAATACTAAAAAATTCTCCAGGCGGGACTCGAGAAAGACTTGTATAACAGTAGATAACCCGAAACTCACCCTTGACACATCCTATAGTTAGATGTTTAATACATAACTAGGTCGGCGCAGTTTTTCTTAACCGGAACTACTGCCCGATTTTTTTTTGCCAAAAACAAGGAGTCACCCTACTCGAGTGTGCTGACGCTTTCCTGATTAACCTCTCTCCCACAGCGCGGTACAATAGCGATACTCTAGAGCGCCAGTAGCTCAGCTGGATAGAGCAACTGCCTTCTAAGCAGTAGGTCGCGGGTTCGAATCCCTCCTGGCGCACCAAAGATCTTTCTCTTTCTCACTACAGTAGGCTGGCTAAAGCCAGAAGTGTTCGTAAGAGCAAGATCTTTGGTGCGATCATCCCTCCCAGCCTCATTTCCTCCAAAATCCACTCTTGAGCCTGGGTGCCTCCATTTGTTACAGTGAGTTCTACTCAAGTGATCTGTTTTCAACAAAGAAAATGATCTGAAAGGACCACAATGGCTGACGATATAAAATTGCAGTTAAACCCAGGTGTTGATGATGTTCAACTCGAAGCAGGCGAAGCCGTTGACCAATTACCAGCCGGCGAAGAAATGCCTGCCCTGCCTGAGGGATATGAGGTAGTTGTTGGAAATACCAGCGCCAACCTGGTGGAGGATGCTCAGCAGTTTGGCGAAGAACTTACTTCTTTGCGTAACCTTATTCAGCGTTATGCCCAGCAAATGGATGACATGAAAGCGCAAATTAAGGAAGTCAGTGATTCTCTGCGCAACATGTTTGACAACGATACCGAGCTTCAACAACTAGAAGAGCAGGCCAAGACCATGACTACGGATGTGAAAAATAAACGTCAACGAGTCAAAGAATCACCAGAAGCGGTTCAACTCCAGATGAAAATTAAAGAGTTTAAGGAAGAGCAAAAGGAAATTTCGGACACGCTTAATAACTATTTGCTCCGCTATTACCAAATGACCGGTTCCACGGTGATTGAAGATGATTCTGGTGATGAGCGCGAAATCCGTATCAACGCCAAATTGAGTGGCAAAAAAGCAACCAGCTAACATTAGTCTCAACTAGCTGTAAGCTCACATCTTTCTTACAGCAAAGACGTATAATGTAACCCAATGAAAACCAGAAGATTACTTGTTTTCACCGGCTTTCTTTTGTTTTGGTGTCTGAAAATTACGACGCCAGCATTAGCTATGGATAAAATGGGTATGCACGTGCTGCATCCGCATGAATTTGAAAAAGTTGGTCAACTGTACGCTGAAAGCCGCGGGGAAGCCAAAGAGCCGCTCTATATCACCATCCCCTTTTCTTTAGATGATGTTGGCAAACGCGATGAATGGCAAAAGGCTTTTGATTATGCCCGCCAAGAAAACATCATTCCTCTGGTAAGAATTACCACGCGCTTTGATTCCCAAGTTGGGGGTTGGAAAAAACCAAATAAGTACGAAATTGTACAGCTAGCACGCGCTTTGAATGCCCTAAAATGGCCTCAGAATAAGCGACACGTCATTCTTTTTAATGAACCAAATCATGCCGGGGAATGGGGTGGCTCACTGGACCCACAGTCTTTTGCCAGAATGACCAACTTTGCGCTTGACTGGTTCCATACGGAAAGTAACGAATTTGTGGTATTGCCAGCTGCTTTGGATTTGGCTGCCGCGAATACTGCTACTACTACCGAGGCTTTCGAATATTGGCAGAAAGTTTTAGAGACTTCTCCAGAAATTGCAACCAAGATAGACGCCTGGAATTCGCATAGTTATCCTAACCCAGGTTTTATGGCTTCGCCGTCATTGAATGGGAAGAATAGTCTTCGCGGTTACCAACATGAACTCGCTTTCATGCAAAAATATACTGACCGCCACTTGCTTGTTTATATCACGGAGACGGGTTGGTTAGACCGATTCTCTCAGTATCGTCTCACATCAAATTATGATTACGCTGTTCGAAACATTTGGTCTGATGAGCGCGTGGTGGCTGTTACTCCCTTTGTTTTGGCTGGCACCCCTGGACCATTTGCTGAGTTCAGCTTTGTGGATCAAAATGGATCACCAACGCGTCAATGGCAATCTCTCGCTCAGGCAATTCGCCGGTATAAGCAGCATTTACTTTCGCAGAAATAAGAACAAAACCATTGTATTGTCACAATTATTCGGGTAATCTATGGATGTGTCGAAGCGATGCCCAAAATGTAATCGTTTCTTACCTGACAGCGAATTTAACTGGAAAAACGAGTTTGCGAGACGGGCGACGTATTGCAAAGAGTGTTCCCGAGAACTTATCCAAAATCATTATCAGAAGAATCCACAATACTACATCAAAAAAGCTAAGATAAGGAATCAGAGATTAAAGAAAAAACAAACAGCCTACATCGCAGAGTATCTTCTTTCTCATCCTTGTGTCGATTGTGGCGAAACCGATATTCTTGTTCTGGAATTTGATCATCGAGAGAGATCTCACAAATTTTCTGAAATAGGACATATAATAAAGCAGCGGTTATCTTTAGAACGTTTAGTACAAGAAATCGAGAAATGTGAAGTACGGTGTGCCAACTGTCACCGACGCAAAACAGAAAAAGAAAATAACAGCTGGAAACTACAATACGCCTCTGTAGCCTAACGGATAGGGCACTTGTCTTCGGAACAAGCGGTGTGAGTTCGATTCTCGCCAGAGGCACAAAATAGATACATGTGTTAATAAAGTGCTTTGTGCTTAGTGTTACGCCCGGAAAAGTGATTCCAGCCCATTAATCTCCGTAACCTTTTGGAGCTTTGGAATATATTCGCCAGTATTTTGATAAAAATCTGGCAAAATCGCCTGGTGAGTCGATTTTTTCTCTGCTTGCGGCAGATCAGCGAGAGATACTTTCCCGAGATAGAGTGGTAAAACATTGTAATTATTCGTATGGAGCCAGCGTAAAACTAAAAGTGCTCCTCGTAAATAAATTTGGCTTTTTGTAAAGACCAGTGGCAGTGACGTGTCCTCTACCCCGCGTTTCACCTTCAGACAGTAACGCCAACGGCGCTCAGGTGAGTCTACATATTTTTTGAGTTTTTGATTAAGCTGAGAAAAGGAAGAACGAGAACCCTCAGCCACCAGCCAATAATTGAGAGCTGGTGACCACATGTAAGGCTCAGGGTGAGCGATGAGGCCACTGAGGGTAGCGAGTCCTTCTTCTGTCAACAAGTAGTCATTGTGCAAGCCATATTCACTTCGATGCTCATGCCAGGCTTGATCCATCTCATTGATCCAGCGAAAAAGATGGGTGCCAATTTCGTGATTGAGCATACCTTGAAGACTGTTTTCTCGGTAATGCAGAGGTGTGCGGATTTGTAGTGAAAAGTTGGTCCCGGATCTTTTAAGGGCTGTTCTTGCCGCAAACTGAGAGGAAAAACTCATTTTTACCAGAGGAGAAAGGTTGTTGTGATCCAAAAATTTTTGAATAACCGTCACACTCTCATCTCTGTTTAAGAGTCTTCCTTTGGCTTCTTCAAGGTAATTGCTTTCTTTGCCATACTTGGCGATCACGGTATCGAGGATCTTTGTGGCCAGGGGCAAGTAGTCTTCATGGATTTGTCCATGACGCAAGAGCTTTTCGGCCGGAACCGGCTCATCATACTCGAACTGTGGGTTATACAGGGCATCAAACAAGAATTTTCGTTTTTCATCCTCAACGTTGAGCGGTTGAATTTGTTGGAGAAAACTTGCCTTTTTGGCTTTTTTTGGTGTGAAAATGCTCATAGTTCATCTCCGGATACTAAAAAGCCTGAGAGATCTTTTCTACCAAGTTCAATTTGTTGTTTTTTCTTATTGAGGCGTTTAGAAACCGCCATGGAAGTACTGATAATACGGTCACGTACTTTAATTCGCACTTCTACCACAGGAATTTTTCCTTCGTGTTCTTCAGAAAATTGCCACAGTTCGTCGGATGGCCGATTGAGTTGCAACTGATTGGCGAGGCTTTCGGCAATCACACTTCGGTAACGTCCAGTGTTAATCAAACACGCGATTTCAGTTGGTTTATCGTAATCGTCGTAGACAATGATATCTTCCCGTGATTGCAGAATGGGTCGATCAGTCTCATCGGGAGTAAGTGCGGGATAATTTTCGGCAAACAAACTTTGGGCAAGTTTGACGGCATGATGAACATTCCGTGCTTGAATTCCCTCAAGTTTCTCCAGCCGTCGGCGCAGACCGGCATTGTTGGCGAGTTGGATAGATAACCCGGGATATGAGTTTACCTCGGCAATCATGGGTCCTTTTTCTGGATGAAGGAAGACATCTGCACCACAGTACTCAAGGCCAGTAGCATTGGCCACTCGAACAGCCGTACGCATTACTTCATTCCAGAAGGGAATCTCTATGCCACTGACAGGGAGGCTTGTGTTGGGAAAGTATTCAAGCAGACGTCGGTCTCCAAAAGTACTGTACGCAATCTTGCCGTCTACACCATACGTGGTTTTCCCGGTGCCAAAATCAATACCTAGGGCAATCGCCCCTTGGTGCAAGTTTGCTCGACCACGGGAAGCTTCGGTTGGCAGTCTAAGCATAGCCATAACCGGAATGCGGTGGAAAATAATGACCCGCACATCTGGTGTACCAACTTGAGCGTATTTTTCCAAATCAGGATGAAGGGGGATGCGTTCTTCGATAATTACCATATGTCGTGATCCCCAGGTGCTGTACTGTCCTTCGAGAATGTCACTGGCGTGGAGGGTCAGATCTGCCTCACTGAGAGTTTCGTCTTCGACGTTCAGCCACTGTTGATCATTGAGTCGACGTTTGATGACGATGATGCCACTGCCCGCACTCCCATTGGCTGGCTTAACGGCAAAACTGCCCGAAATACTATTCCAGTCAAACTCACGCAGTTCCTCCTGAGAGGATAACTGAGCGTACAGTTGAGGTACCGGAATATTGTGTTTGGCCAAAAACTTCTTGGCCCGCAACTTGGAAAACCCGTAGCGTTTGGCGGTACGGGAGTTAAGAACCGTATAGAGCTGGACCCGAGCATTCATGCCTAGGATGTCGCGAGCACTTGGCATGTTTACTCCTCTGGATCCATAATTGGACGGAATCGCAGATACTCAGAAAGTCGTAGTCCAGTGAAGCGACCAACGAGCATATCAATGACAAACACGGTGAGAATGGTGAGTTCTGGGTAAACAATGACAAAACGCTGAACTTCTTCTGTCCTCATAAAAACAGCTGAAATGACGGCTAGGAAGATAGTTTCAATGGTTAGCTCGATGGCTCGATATTGACTCCCAGCGAGCTGAGCTTCAATAAAGTTTTCCGAGAGCAGAATAAGCACCAAAATAGGGAAAATGGTAACGGCAATCAGGTTTATGTCTACTTCTGCCAAGTAGGGTGATGCTAGGAGGAGTCCAAAAACTGCTAAGGAAACCAGCCACAAAGTAAGGGCGGTACGCGGTAAGTATTGCAAGCGAATTTTATGAAAAATGCTTTTTCCAATACTGGCAGAAATAAGAATCGCCACAAATAAGAGAATACCGGTAAGTATCCCGGTAGAAAGCAGGGCCACAGCTAAAACGGCTGGAATGTAGACGCCAAAGCCTTGCAAACCAATAATATGGCGTGAGGCGGCAATCATGGAAGCGATTACTGGAAACAGCAGAATAAGCACGAGCACGTTAGCCGGAACGCCCTGAGCAACGGCTCGGCGAATGGCATGCTGGACAAAATTTGTTGGGCCAAGTGGATCGACGGTGGTTTCTTCCAAATAACGAGAGAGTTTACCTTTGGCTTCACCGGTAGGTTCGGTAATGTCGGCCGTCTGTCTTTCTTTGATTGTTTCAAGAACTTGGGCGGATGGCGATGCGATGGTGGCTGCAGCCGTTGCATCTGGGCTAGCCGAAGTTGTGGCCTCGATAGGTGGGGTGGCAAGTGGTGTCGCTTGCTGAGCGTAAATAGAAAGAGGTTGGAATCCCGCCAGAAAAAATACGATCGTCAGAATTGGCGCAAAAAGAAAGAATCGTCGCATATTTCCATTATAGAGATTCTCCTTCGAATTGGAATGAGCTCTGATATAATTGCAACGTTCACCGGTTATGGAGGGTTAGGCGTTGTGCTTCTCTCCATCTGGAAAACGGGTCAGTAGCTCAGCTGGTTAGAGCACCTGCCTCTTAAGCAGGGTGTCGTGGGTTCGAATCCCACCTGACTCACAAGTCAACACTTGTTACCCCGAACTGTTTATTTATCTCACTTTCTTTTGAAGAAAGATAAGTAAGCATTTCGTTGGGTAGCTTTAGAATAATTTCAATGCTGTCTGGGATATACTGTTTAGTTCCTTTTTTAGGTCGCCCCGCAACTTTTTCATCAGGTTTCATATCTCTTGAATAAACAATAATTTTGCTAATCATGTTTTGCAAAAACACAGTGGCTTGCTTCCTGTCTTTCAGAACATCATCAAGTTCACCACCATACTTATCTTGAAACTCCTCAAGCGTTTCTATGTATCTGAGAGGCATTTCTTTTTGTATTCTTTCTTGTTGGAGCTTTTCCATTTCTTGCTCAGCAATTTCTAGCTCATTTTTTAGTTCAGCAGTACGCTTATCAAGCTCATCGATATCAATATGTCCATGCTCCTGTTGGTCTCTAAGCTGCTTGATTCTATTTGGATAGTTGTTGATTTGTTTTAGTTTTATCTCTATGCGTTTTTCCAGATGCTGCAGATAGAGTTTAGTAGATTTTTTATTTAGCTGTTGCTGATACGCCATCTGAGGGTCTTGTAGTAGCGTTTTTACAAACTCAATCACATATTCTTCTAGTTGGTCGGCTGGGAGAGGAATTACTCCGCAAGTGACGGAGTTTTTAGCAGTGCTTTTTCTACCACAAACATACTTGTAAGAATAAACACCACTACCCTTACCTCCAATTTCGTCTTTTGTTCCCCCCATGCTATGGCGTTTGCTTTCATCTGGTCTTTTGCAATGGTCGCATTCAAGTAGTGAAGATAGTAAATATATGTAATCATCAGATTTTTTCTGAGTTACCTCTCGTTTAGCAGCTCTGTCTTTGAACCTTTTTTGAGCCAAAGTAAAATCACGTTTGCTTACTAATGGGGCGTGTCTAATTGCCGATAATAGCCATTCCTTTTTGGGTTTTCTAATAACCTGTTTTGTTTTTGGGTCAACAGTTGTCTTGTTGTAATAATAAGTACCTAAGTAGGTCTCATCTTTTAGTATCGAAGCAACAGTTTCCGCACGCCAATGATAAATGTTATTGATTTTTCGTATGTCACCACTCTTTTTATGATGAGTAATTGCTGAGGCTGCTGGAGACAAAACAGAATCTTTTCGAAGCCTTGTTGCAATTTCTTGAGGTGTTAGACCGTCATAAACAAAAAACTGAAAAATTAGTCGGACTACTTGGGCTTCTTCCTCAAGAACTATTCTCTTCTTATCTGCATCTTTGGTATATCCAAAGACAGGATGCGAGCCAATGACAGTACCTTTTGTTTTGATTGCTTGATTTTTTCCACCTACCATTCTTTGCTTGGTTGTCTCAATTTCTAGCTCTGCGATGACCCCCATAATGCCCAAAATAGCCTTACCGAACGGTGTAGTAGTATCAATGTTCTCAAGAGTCGAAATAAGTCTTACTTCATGTTTGTCAAGCAACTTGATTGCTTTGAGCAATATCTCTAGTTTTCTTGCTAGCCTATCAACCTTATACACTGCCAAAACATCAAATGGTCTGTTTTCTGGAGCTGAAGTCTCAAGGTCTTCAAGTAATCTGCGAAAGCCAGGTCTATCAAATAACTCCTCAGTGCCACTTACACCTGGGTCAATGTAAATGTAATTTTCTCCAGCTAGCTCAAGTCTATTTTTTCCGTTAGGAAACTTACCTTTGTACGAAATCAGATTATCGAGAGACTCTCTCTGCAAGGGCAAGCCAAACTTCTCAACTTGGTCTTCGCTTGAAACACGCAAATAAAATGCCACTTTCTGTGTTATTTGCTTTACCTCAATCTCATCATCATACATATTTATCTCTTAGTTCTTGGTATGTTGATTCTGTTACTAAGTTCTGTTTTTCTAGCGAACTCTAACCAATTACACTCAAATAAATCAGTT
The DNA here is from genome assembly GCA_964598125.1 of uncultured Pseudomonadales bacterium. Lineage (GTDB taxonomy): Bacteria > Patescibacteriota > Microgenomatia > UBA1400 > UBA1396 > UBA1396. The sequence goes on along the minus strand of CAZRAG010000004.1, from coordinate 2,797 downwards.
AGTAATTTGCTTTGATAAATCAGCAAAAAGCTGTTCCTGTTGTCTCTGCAGTCCTGCATCAAAAATGATGTGATACTCAAAGTTCTGGTTCACTTTCTGAAAGTCGTTGAAGCCTACTTCTTTGGCATATACTTCGCTAAATAGGTCGTCCAACTTGCCACTGTATAAACTCTTGTTTTTCTCGTATGCGAGCTTTTCTTGAGTAGTCTTGACCTCAATGACGATATATCGGTCTTGGCTGGTCTCAATTAGTAAATCAGGGAAGTAGCGAGCAACCCTCCTCTTTTCTGGGCTGTAGTACTCAAAAAAGAAGTCATTATGACTGCTGTCTGTCACTCCGCCAGTAAAGTAAATGTCTCTAATAACTTCGTTATCTCTAAGCTGTTTTCTGAGGTAGGCAAATAGCTCTTTTTCGTCTCGGCTATCAAAGTTATAAGGGTTGATATGAAAACCAAGTCTATTGGTCGTTTCCGCCTCTTTGTAGACGATGAGCGAGCGTTTATCTTCTCGTACATTGATTTTGAATGGGTAGTTTTTGGTTAGCTCAAGTACTTCGTCAACAATCTCGGTATTTTCAGTGTATTCGTAAACCTGCTTCAAAATACTTTGAATGATGAAAAATAGCATACCAGGAGAACTGTTGATTTGAGCAACCAGCTTGGATAACGAAGCCGAATTATTGGTCAAGATTTTTTTGACGGTGACTCCAGAGAGATGTGTCTCTCGGCTAACTTGGTCAATAATTTCATAAGCAGTCAGAGAGTTCTTGACGGTTAGCGTCTGAACTGTTCCATCTGCCTCATACTTAGCATGTTGACCCTCAAGCGAAATACCTGATGTGCGAACAAATGGTTCAAATTGGTCAGACTGGTAGTCTTTCCAGTTGATTTTGATGCTTTCAGGCTCACGAGCTACTGCTTGCTCGATTGTTTTGAGTAATTTCTTGACTTGAACACTACATTTTTTCTCAACAGTCAAAGTACATGGAGCTACCTTCTGTTCTTGGTTCTGCAAGTCTTCAAGTGAAGTAGCAAAGTTATTTCTCAGCTCTTTATCTAGAATCTTGGCATTCTCTGGTGAAACAAAAACTGACGCTCGAACAGAGTTGTCACCAATTGACCGCAGACATCGAGTGGCAGACTGCAAAACGAAAATGGCACTTTTGGGCTTTCTAAATAAGGCACAAGAGACGAGGGAGCGACAATTCCAACCTTCAGTACCTTTGCCAACCAGCAAAACAATTTGTTTTTCACTTTCAGCAGTGTCTAGCTTCAAAAACTCATCTTTCTGGTTTTCTGCTTCGGTGTGAAACTCTAGTATTTTGTCAGTGCTAATACTTTTTTGGGAAAGGAACTTGCTAATTTGTGGCATTAGTTCTTGCCTGAGAACTTCAATACTCGGAGCATAGAAAGCTATCTTAGGGAGTTTATCCTCAAGTCTATTCTCACCGTACTCAGACCAAAATTTTTCTAATACATCAACTACAAACTCCTCAGACTGAACATTGCCATATTCAAAGAAACGTACTTGCTTGAGAATGCCCATCTCAATACCTTGCTTGAGACCAAAATGATATACAACATCTGGCATCATCTTGCCATTCACATACGGGGTACCAGTAAGATTGACTGCATTTATCAGTGGAGTTTTACCTTCTTTGTGTATGTATTCGATTGTCTGTCGTGTCTTCTTCAAAGCTCCTTCAAGAGTTTTTCCGAAAGAATGATGTGCTTCATCAACAAATACAGCCAAGTTCTTCATCTCACGAATTACTAGCAAGCGTTTATTTTCTCTGGCTTGATACTTCATAAAAGTATCGTCCTTGAGCCAGTTGAGCTGCCTATTTTCAACATGCTGACTCTTGAGAATAATCTTCTGAGAGTTGCTAACTACAATGTTATAGTTGCCAATTGGATTGAGAGCAGTGTCTGGGCTTTCGAGGTAGTGATACTTGATGTTCAAAGAGATGGGTAAGTATTCTTTTGGCAATACCAAACTGTACTCAAAGTTCTTGATTTCCTTGAGGCTCTCAATAATGGTTGTATCAGGAGCAAAGACTAAAACATTTTTAGCAAAGCGGTTGTCATCGGAGTGATAGTACGACAAGACAAAGTCGTACAAAATCATTGTGCCCATCAAAATTGTCTTACCTGAACCCATTGTAAGGGCAAAAATCTGGTTGGGATAATCTAACTCTCCAAATTGTTCATAAAGCTTTTTGTTTATTTTAGAGTCCTTTTCAGGGTCAAATGCTAACTCCAGTGCTTCGTCTTGAGATAGGCCTAGAGCAAGAATCAGTTCACGGTCACTAGGAAACAAAGACCGCATAGCTTGATAGGTTGGCTTGTTGTCAAGCACTTCTTTCAAGTAAATGTAGGTCTCTAAGGCTTCAAGCTGTGGTTGATGTAAAAAACCGACTTTCTTGATGTGTCTGAGGATATTCTGACTCTCTGGCAAAATGCCAGCATATTTACTATCTCTCCAAGTAGCAATCGAAGAAGCTAGAGCATTGAGCAAAGGATGCTTCATACTCCGACCTCCACCTCAAAACTCTCAAAGTATTCTTCTCCAAGAACATCAACTATCTTGATAGCAATTTTTTTCTTACCTTTTGAGCTGTATTCATGCTCATATTTTGCAGCTATAACAGATTTTTTATCTGGCAAGTCCATAATTTCAGCATTGAACAACTCTCCATTGTAGTCAATATCTATAGCCACACTGTCTATAATCTGGTGAAAGTCTTCAACTTTAGCTTGAGATGAAGCATCAATAACCTTCTTATTTTCAAGCTCTA
>CAZRAG010000003.1:0-52885 GCA_964598125.1 uncultured Pseudomonadales bacterium | reverse complement strand
GGCTGAATGCTGGCCAGAGCGTATGTCGCGTTATCGCTTCCTCAGGTTTGAGGTCCGATTATTGTACCACATCTATAAAATAACAATCTTTTCCTGAACGCTTTGAGCTTTAGCTCACCGCCGTAGTGAAGGAAAAAAGTTGTTATTTTATAATTTGCTGACCTGCAAGAAGTCGAGTTCGACCGGAGTTTCACGACCAAAAATGGAGACTAAAACAGTAACTTGACCTTTTTCGACGTCGATGGATTCCACCGAACCGATGAATTCGTTGAAAGGTCCATCCACAATCTTGACAGCCTCGCCAACGGTGAAATCAGCTTTGTAACTGGGAGCACCTTGACTCATGAACTTCTGAATGGCTTCAACTTCATGCTTTGGTAATGGAGTGGGCTTATTACCTACACCAACAAAACCAGTTACTCCTTGGGTGGTGCGAACAGCCAGCCAAGAAGCATCCGTGACCTTCATGCGAATCAGCATGTAGCCAGGGAAAATCTTTTCTTTAATGGTTTCCCGTTGACCACGACGGACGCGGATCTTTTCCTGGGTAGGAATAAGGAATTCAAAAATTTCACCTTCCAGACTCATAGTGTCGATACGCTGCTGTAAGGTCTCGGCGACCTTGTTTTCGTGACCAGCATAGGTGTGGAGGACGTACCACTTAGCACCTTTTTTGCGCTTTTCTTCTTCAGAAATGTCAGTAACAATAATGTGATTTGGATTAGAAGTAACAACTTCTTGCTCTTGGGGAGCCTGAATATTTTGGTTTTGATCTGCCATGATGTTCCTTTTTTTCAATTTACTGAGTTATCAAAAGCTGGATTATCTGACTAAAAACAAGGTCCAAGCCGGCCACGTACAACGTGGCAACGAGGATAACTGACCCGGCAATGAGACTGAGGCGCGTCGCTTCTTGGCGGGTTGGCCAATCCACTTTATGCAGCTCCTCAAGTACTCCAGCAGGGTACGCTCGAATTTCGCTCAGAATATTTTTCCAGTTCATGAGGGCTTTATTTTAGCATGCTATATTAGAGTTCTCAGGCCTATTTGCCAAGTCGGCAAGATCAAGGTTACTGTCAGACAAGAGAAAAGTCGCAAACCAAGTAAATAAAGGAGGCGAATGCTACAAAAAGTGCGAAAAGCCGTAATCCCCGCTGCGGGATTTGGAACTCGTTTTCTTCCTCAGACCAAGGCCATGCCCAAGGAAATGCTTCCGATTGTTGATAAGCCAGTCATTCAGATTGTGGTGGAAGAATTGGTTGAAGCAGGCATCACCGAAATCATTATTGTTACCGGATACCATAAACGCAGCATTGAAGACCATTTTGACCACAATTTTGAGCTGGAGACTGAGCTAGAAAAGGGTGGGAAAATGGACCGGTTAGAAGAAGTCGAGCGCATTAGTAACTTGGCTAACTTTTACTACTTGCGTCAGAAAGGTCCCAAAGGCAATGCCACTCCCATTTGGAATGCCCGTGAAATTATTGGGAATGAGCCGTTCTTAGTTTTTTGGGGAGATGATTTTATTAAAGCGACTCCGTCCCGCGCAAAACAACTCATTGCAGCGTACGAAAAATACGGAACCGTTATTTTGGGTGGCGTAACCGCTCGACGAGATGAAGATTATGATCGCTATGGTTTTGCCAGTGGTGAGGTACTGGAAGATGGCGCCATTCGGGTCGAGGACCTTATTGAAAAGCCTGGGAAAGAGGAATCTCCTTCAGATTTGGCGATTGTGTCTGGGCAGGTGTACAACCCTGACATTTTTGATGCTATTGAAGAAGCGAACCGCCGAAGAGCTGAAGGAAAAGAACTTGTTTATATTGATGCCATAAATATTTTGCGTGAGCAAGGTCAACAAGTTCATGCCGTACCCATTAAGGGTGGTCGCTACTACGACTGCGGAAACGTGTTGGAGTACCTCAAGACAGTGATTGAACTCGGTATGGAAAGCAAGATTGGTCCAGAGCTGAAGTCCTGGATGCGCGAGCAACAGCTGTAACCAGTTTTCGAAAGCAGAAGTCAACATGAGACCTTTGGGCTGACATTTTGCCATGTCTATGGAAAGCCCAACGAGTCGCATTATCTGGCGACGTGTCTCCTGGTGACTTGTGCTGGAGATTCGTAAGAAATATGTCGGAAAATTTCACGCCATCACCTCTGGTATCCAGGGTAGGCGAAGGGAGTTGACGACCCGTAAAACATGCTAAGATGAATGTGTTACCCGTCCATGCCTGTCGAGACGAAAAACTGCCTCGATAGCAGCTGTAAAGGGAGGAGCCGTGCGAGCAGCTCGAGGGTTGTTGGCCGTCCACCCACCTGGAGTTTCCAGGAGACAGTGATCTCGACATGCCGACGGGTAATTTTTTTGAGGAGAGCGAAATGGCCAAAAAAAAAGGGCGCACTCCAGAAGCACCAATTATTAATCTCGCTATCTATAGAGTTGACCGCGACACCCAGGTCGAACTGTCTCGCTTTGAAAACGTTTTTTCAGTAGCTTTCATCTTTTCTCCTCAGAAGTATTGGTTAGCATGGCTGGGTGAGGAGACAGATCCCCATAACAGAATTCAAGCTTCAACTATAAAAAGTGCCGAGTTTTCGTCTCGCGAGATGGCCATAATTTTTATGAACGCCTTAACCATGTCCTGGCTGACTGAAAAAGGGTATGAAGTTGGCATGGCAAATAATCTTGGAGCGGATACTTTTCGCCGAGTTCTATTCGAGCGAGACGCCCCATTAACGAGACCCCAGTTTAAGATTCCTGGGAAAGAAATTGATCGCGAACAGCGATTACTCTACGAACAAAAGGCGGCGCGAGTGCAGCAGGCTAGTATCAGAGTTCCACTCGAGGAAATTATTCGCTGATAAATCCCCGAGCAACGACTTGCGAAATTTGGTACAATCCATCCGTTGTCAGGGTTTTTGGAAGCTCTGAATTAAAACAAGTGCCTTCGTAGCTCAGGGGTAGAGCGCATTCTTGGTAAGAATGAGGTCCTGGGTTCAAATCCCAGCGAGGGCTCTAAAAAATTTCTTTTTTTCACTACAGCGGTGAGCTAAAGCTCAAAGCGCTCAAAAACATATTTCATCCCTTTTTATGAACTCGTCACTTTTGTTACGTCTTTCATTCGCCATTTATACGAAACTATGAACTTAATTCTTTATTTTCCCGGTAACTCCTGCTAACGTAAAAGCACATCTAATGAAGGAGAGCCATGCCTGCAAAAACTGCCCCCAAGACAAAAAAAACTGCTAGTAAGGCTGTTAGCCCCAAATCAAAGGTGAGTCAAGAAAGCCGTTATCTCAAGTTACGTACGCAAATTGAGAGCATGAAGGAACTCCACGCGATTGTTTTGGTGATTATGGTATCTCTAATAGCTGCCATGTTCCTGCTTATGGCTAAGCAAAAGCGTCAAATTGATGAACTTCATTTCAAGGTTGACTTCCTTCAAGATCGTTATGAATTTTTCCGCAATCAGACCTTTCAAGCAATAGAAGCAAAGCAACTGGAAGCGGACAAGAAGTAGTCGAACTCTTTCTGTACTCAAATACCCAGTGATGCCTGAATGAATTGGGTGACAGCAAATATCCCTGCCAAAAAGCCATCCATGAGTGGGCGAATGAGGTAGTCGATGGGTGAACCACCATCAACCGGAAGAAAAATCAGTGCTAACAAAATAATGAATCCATAGCGTTGCATGACGTCGTTATATTCTCTGGCATATTGAATGGGTAAGAGACCAGACAATATTTTGCTGCCATCCAAAGGGTGAATGGGAAGCAAATTAAAAGTTGCTAAGGCAATATTAATGGTAATAATGACCATCCAAATAACCGAGGCAAAAGGCAAAACTGGGAGAGCCAGCGCAACCAGAAAAGCCAAAATAATATTGGAGGCAGGACCGGCCAAAGCAATCAGCATGGTATCGCGCTGTTGGTTTCTCAGGTTGTATGGATCAAACTGAACGGGTTTTCCCCAGCCAAACCCCGCGAAAAAGAGCATGAGTGTTCCCAAAGGATCAAGGTGTGCTAAAGGGTTGAGCGTCACTCGTCCTTGGGAACGAGGCGTGGGGTCGCCGAGTCGGTCAGCGACCCAAGCGTGGGCAAATTCATGAATCGTCAAAGAAATCACAAGGGCAAAAGCTAACAAGAGAAAAGCCAGGGGACTACTGAAAAGTACATTCAACATGCCATCATTCTAGCATTCAGTAGCATTCCAAATGGTAACTTACGGGGAAAACAGCTCTTAGAAGGGAGCTGAATTCGACGAAACACTTGATGTCTGTTTTTCATTGTATTTCTCAAGACCCGTGGTATACTAACGCCTCTATGTATCGCGTTTACACTATTGTCAAGAAGAATAGCACTGCTCACCAGAGTGCTCTTGAATCTGTCAAAATCAAAAAAGCCGCTGTTGTGCCAGCTGGGGATTCTCATGTTTTGGTACCAGCTATTAAAAGCATTGATTTTGGTCATGATGTTTCTCACGCTAAGAACAGAGTTCGCCGTCTGCGTATGCCCAACATGCAGAACCTGAAGGTTGATATTGGTGGTCGTTCCATCAGTATTCGCTTATCAGCCCGCGATATGCGAACCTATCACAAGGTTACCTCCGTTACCGAGTAACTTTGCTTTTATCGACTTCACAGATCTTTTGTTAAATGAATTGACTTTTTTCGGAAACATCCGCTTGCGTTACGCTTGTTGCGGAGCTTCCCCTTCGTACTGAACTTGTAATAATCGGAAGTGCTGACCATTGAGCGAACCAGCCAAGATTTTGACGCGAACATCCTTTTTCCCCTTGTATTCTGGACTCAGAGACCAAATTCCTGGCCAGGGTGTGAAAGCGCGAAGTGCTCGATCAATAAGCTGAGCAGGCGACAAATATCGTTGGGCACTGACCAATTCTTGAAGAGCGGGACCAAGTTGGGGAATCCATTCTTCTTTAAGTACAAGTTCACCTTTTTGTCCAGCCTGGATAAGAGCTTGGGGAATAAAACCATCCTCACGTTGTAAGCGGCGAGCGAGTGGAGCAAGATCAGCCATACTTTGTGGAGTACTGTGGCGGCTTACCGCATACTCTTGCAGTATTTGCGGCAAATTTTCCTGAGCGAGAGCAAAGGCTTTTTGATAGTAACTTTCTTGATTCTCCAGAGGTGAAAGAGAAAAAGGCAGTTGCTTGATAATCGCACCTTGATCAAATTTTGTGTTCATGAGCATGATGCTGACAGCAGACTCATCTTCACCGTATAAAAGAGCAAATTGTCCTGGGGAACTCCCGCGATACTTGGGGAGTTGTGAGGGATGGACATTGACAGCTCCAATTTTTGGCAGTTGAAGGAGCCAAGGGGGAATGAGATAACCAAATGAGACTACCAATAAATAGTCGATAACTGGCAGTTCGGCAATTTTTTCCTTCAAATCAGTGAGATTTGTCTCAACATGCATCACAGGAATATGATGGTAGCTCGCCCAACTATCAAGCGGTGTAGGAGTAATTATCTTTTTTCTCCCTACTGGCTTTGGTGGCGGGGTAATTATCCAAGCAACTTTGAAATGCGGGTGGGCGTGAAGCGCTTGAGCACACACTACTGAATATTCGCCTGTTCCGCAAAAGCCAATGGTTATTTGTTTTGATTCTTCAATCATTTCTACTCATTAAAAAGCGGCGGCAATAATGGGGTCAACGGGGATGAGTTCATGTTTTTCACTACGAAAAAGCGGTTGTCCCTGCTCAAGTGTGTAATCAGTAAAGAGAATGCCATCGAGGTGATCAAGTTCATGTTGCATCACGCGACCTGGAAAATCGTAGAAAGTTTCGCGTTGCGGATCACTGAGTTGGCCGTTGATAAGCTCTTGATATTCAAAGGTGACCCATTCCGGTCGCAGTATTGGGCCATATAAATAGGGAATAGACAGACAGCCTTCAAGGTCCGGTCGACGGCGATCTGGACCCACACTAAGATTATCCGATTTATCGATTAAAATTGGATTAATAAAAACCCGGATTTGAAAGGCATCAGATTGACGAGTTTCCAGATTCGTAGCAAATGCCCGGTACAGTGAATCAATTTGAGGGAGAGCTAAGCCTGCTGCCGCGGGTTCTTTTTGGGCAGTGATTGTATCTGAGAGAGCTTGTATATATTCGCGAGTTTTCTCGTTTAATTCCACAATCGGCTCAGCCGTTTTTCGCAGCTGTTCATGAGGTGCTAATAGTATTTTTTTTACTGACATGAATCTCTATTGTACCTTGAAACATTCATTTCTGTATTTGCGCACTCATGGATGCTTCAATAGTCGCAATTTCTGCGGCAAACAGATTCTCGCCAGGTTTCAGAACGTCATTAATATAGCGATACTGTTCAATTGCTTCTGAATATGCCTGCTGCTTGGTTAATAATTCTGCATATGACTTTCGAGCTTGCTCATAATTTGGTTTTAAGTTGATGGACTGAGTGTAAAGTTCTCGTGCTTTATCAGGTTGATCCAAGCTTTCATAGACCAAGGCGAGATTATAAAGAATCTTAGGATCAGTGGGGGCAAGCCGGTGAGCTGTTTCAAGAGCACTCTTGGCAGAGTCATAATAATGAGGATCAATCCCAGCTAACCACAAAAAGACGCGAGCTCTTGATTTCCAAATATTTAGATGAACGGGGTTTTTTTGCGTTGCTTGATTAATGCTTTCCACTGCTTCTTGGGTAAGTGTTGCGGCTGCGGTCGCATTTTGTGTAGCTTGGGCGCTATAGGCAAGTTGGCTTAACGTGAGCGCTTGTTGTTCCCAATATTCGGCTTGCTGAGGAGCGCGTTTTGTCAAAGTCGAAAATTGTTGATAGGCATCGAGGCCATAGCCTAAAGCTAGACTTTGTTTTGCCTGTGAAAAAAGACGATCATTCGTCCACATGCCAATAACGTTTAGCAAGAGCAGAAATCCAATCATGCCAACCGTGGCTGCTTGGAACCACTGAGTCTCATTGGTAAAGAAAGCAGAGGAGTGTGCTTTCTTTTCCAAGGTGGGGACAGGTTCATTCACCAAGAAGGCCAAAGCTGGCCACAGGAAAAAGAGAATTCCTACCATGACAGTGGAAAAGCCAAAAAAGTTAGAGAGTGCTAATCCGGCGTATCCAGCCAGTAAACTCACCTGAAAAAGTTGTTGTGAGTCGGAAAGTTTCTGTTTTTGAAAACTCCGGAAGCAATACACCACAAATGATCCCAAAAGGGAAAAATAGGCTGCCAAACCAACGATCCCGGTGGTGGCCAAAATATTCAAAAATTCGTTGTGGGCTTTGTTATAGAGGAAATCCCACTCGGAAACAAAGTTGTGTTCTGCCGGACGATCGAGATAGTAGCTATAGGCAAATGTTTCAACACCGCTGCCAAAGACAGGATAGCGGCGCCAAATTTGGATTGCCCCTTTCCAAACAATTTCACGGATTTTACCAGAGTCGGTGCCGCCATTTTCGAGGACTGTTCCCGTAGGCGGGGGTGTTTGTTGGACCGTAACCGGTGTGGGTGCTGGCCCAGAAGTTGATCTTTGTATCATTTCACCTAAAGATGGTGAGAGAGGTGTGCCAACCAGTAAAAATGTAATGGCAGTTACCAAAAAAAGCCAATGAGGAATAGCGTACCAATCGGTAAAAGAAATCTTTTTTGTGGTTTTGATATTGTGGCGCCAAATGAGCACGTTACCAGCGTTATAAATGACGATAATCGTAAGGATTCCCAAAAAACCAGATCGAGAGCCGGTGTATAAAATGGCCAGGAGTGAAAAGAAAAATGTTAAAAATGGCCAGATTAGTGGTGCAAAATTGCTTTTTTCATGCTGAATGCTCTTCCATTGTTTACTTATCCACCAAATTGCCAACGGCCAGGTCATGAGGAGATAGGCAGCTAGCCAGTTAGGTTGACCAAAGGTGCCAAAGATTCGGTGAAGAGGATTGGTATTTTCCGCCCAGCAGTTCGTGCTCCATTCATTACGAATAATCACGCAGCTTGGCGATAATCCAAAATGTTCAGGAATCGCATACAGTGTGGCTCCAAGACTTCCCAAGAGCAAACTTTGCAGTAGGGGTTTCAAATCTTCTTTAGAAAAGTTACTAACAGCAGTAAAAAAAAGGGCCAAATAAGTAATGGTTGAGAGCAAGCCGCCATGAAACCGGGAGTAGTATCCATAAATACTTGTATGGGGGTCAATCGAAAAGATAGTTGAAAGTATCTGACTCACAAGGAAGGCGAGAAAGAACCAGAAAAACGGAGTTTTGCGAAAAATAAATCGTTTTTCTTGAATCATTCTCCAGAGCCAAACCATGACAATAATGATTGTAAAAAAGTAGGTGAGAATCATTTTGTTGAATTCGAAAAGCTCATCGGTGGCAGCGGTCCAGGCAAAAGGGATAAGAAAAAGAGCAACCTGGAAAAGGCGACGGAGAATTCGCGGCATGTCGCCAGAGTATCAGAATGGAAAGACGGGTACAATGAGAGTATGCCATTTCTGCCATCGTTATTTCCGTCTCAGTATGTCCTCAGTATTGGTGGAGCGTACATTCGTTTGTGGCATAAAGAGCGTGGACTCCTCATTGAGATTCCACCTTGTGTTGTTGTTGACCGACAATCAGGTGAGCTAAAGCTGTATGGTCAGGATGCGGCCGATCTAGAGGGAAAGGTTCCTCCTCACTTAGAATTTTGGCGAGTGTGGTCAGCAGATACACTGATTGATCGTCAACTCTTGCGGAGCATTCTGTCATATGTGTTGGGGTTTGAGGTGTCGTCAGAAAAGGAGCGTTGGCAGAGGGCAGTCAGCACCACAATCATTATTCCCGAAACGATCTCTTCACTTCACGAAAAATGGTTATTACTCACGGCCCGAGAAGCAGGCTGGTGGTACTTGCGCACAGGAAGAATGGGTCTGCCTTTTGTGTCCAATAAACCGGGAAATTCGTCTGCCATTCAGGGCGTTTTTGATTTGGGTTTTTCCTCAGCTCGGCTGGTTTTGTATATGGGAAAAGAAGTCTTATTGAGCGTTTCAGAACCTCAACTTTCGTTACAAAACGTCGCTGCCGAATTTTCACAATCACTGAAACAACATCGACAGCGAGAAATCTCTCCTCAGTCTTTTTACGACAAACACTGGCTCAAGACTCGATTCGTGTACAACTTAGCCAAAAGCGGGCCAGAGGAATACACCCCTTTGGGGAGCGATTGGCAGACAATCCAAACAGAATTTCATCGAAATGTTCAACACTTCTTGCAGTATTCCTTGGCGCGTCTTTCGGATGCGCAACAAGCAGAAATGAGTCGAAGTACGATTTGGTTGATTGGCGGAGCTGCTGATTTATTGCAGGGTGTTTCTGATAACTTTTGGCCAGTTCGCTTTAAGCCGAGTAGCGACGCTGAGTATGCAGCCTTGCGCATGATGAGCAAACAACAATAGGAAATCTATGAGGGTAGGAGTAACAGAAAATTGGCGAGAAAGGTCCCTGAGTAATACACTCTCCATTCTCTTTTTATTGGTTCTCCTGCTTGTGGGTTTGCAAGTTGGAGAGCTCGATTCTGGTATCAGGGATAGCATGTACCACATCATGAAACCTGGAATGAATGGGGTCCAGGAGTTTCGCCAAATACAAAGGCGTGGACAGTTCGCCTGGCTGCTTATGAACAACGGAAGTCATCGTTTAGCGGAATCTGAAGCTTTACTTGCTGCTTGCCAATTACAGGATGATCAATCTCAACTACTCATGCAGGAAAATGAACTCTTGCGACAAGCTCTCGGACGCAAACAAACCACTCAGCAAAAAGCAGTCCGCTTATTTGGCAGTGATGTTCACTGGTTTATTGATGCCGGAAGTGATGAGGGTATTTCTGCAGGCCAAGTCGTATCATGGCAAGGAAGTTTAGTGGGCAGAGTAACAGAAGCAAATCAACGCTATAGCCGCATCCAAACTTTACTTGATCGTGAATGGCAGATTCCTGTTCAAGTTGGAACGCAGTCGGCGAAGGGGCTCTTTCAGCAGACACACGGGTATCCTCAAGTTGTGTTGTTACCAAGAGACGCCGCTCTTCAAATCAATGATATTGTTCAAACAGCAGGAAATGAAGATCTGGAACCTGGAATTCCTATCGGTCGGGTTAAACGAGTGGAAAAAGAAAGCCAAGGCGTAACGTGGCAGGCAGAAGTTGAACCATATTTTAATTATCAACAGAATACTTGGGTATATGTGACTTCGGAGTCTAAATGAGGCAAACCATTTCACGATATCAGTCCCGTTTATGGAAATATTTCCGAAACCTCTTTCTCATCGTTGGCACGTACTTTTCCGGTTTAATCGCCTTAGAATTGGCTTTTCCACTTGTCTTATGGTTGGCACTGGAAGCTATGTTGCGTTACTTCCCCAAATGGTTACAAATTTGCACGCTTGCTTTTTTGGGCCTTCAAATAGATTGGTGGTTGCAATGGCCACTTGGCTTGGGTTTAGCGTTCGTCACGCTCATATGGGCGTTGTTAATGGTTGGTCAGTCATTGAAACAGAATGAATTATTTTTTCTTTGGCACATGGCTATCTTCTTCACATTTCTCATGATTATGAATGCTCTCATTCCGGCAGTTCGCGGTGTAGCATTGCTGATTCAAATGAGTGTGTATATGGGGACACTGCTTGTCCGTCTCTACACCGGGAAGAGAACATAATAATGAAGCATGTGGTTAAAGAATTCTTTCATCATTTAACTAAGGAGGACAAAAGAAAAACATCATTTGCAACCCAAGATAGGTTGATGGTGGATCTTAGTCGTCAGCAAAAAATTGTGTGTCTGTGGTTTGGAGCGGTTTTTCTTTTTTTATTTGTAATGTTGTTTCGTCTTGGACAGCTGCAGTTGCAAAAATCCGCGGAATTTCAGTTACGCGCTGAGAGGAATCGAGTCTGGAAAGTTGTTTCGCGTGCCCCTCGAGGGAGGATCATTGATAAGAATGGTGAAGTCATTGCTGACAATGATCTCCAGCTGAGCCTGCTCTACGAAGAAAATGATCAGCGCAAAGAAATGATTCTTTCTCATGCTGAAGCTATTGAGCGCCTGGCCACAGAGCCAGCGCGAATCCGTCAAAATTATGTTCGTTCGTATCCTTGGGGTCCAATCTTTTCGCATCTTTTGGGATATGTGCAAACTCCACAAAGCGGTGATGATGTTGTTTTTGGACGAACGGGAATTGAGCGGATGGCGAATAATCTGTTGGCGGGTCGTGATGGTCTCCATGTATATGAACGTAATGCACTGGGAGAGCCCACTCGTTTGCTTATGCAGCAACCGGTGCAAAAAGGAGAGGATTTACAGTTGAGTGTGGATGCCCAGCTTTCCAAAGTAGCGTTCGAAGCATTGGGAAAGCAGCGGGGGGGTGTGATTGTGAGCGAGCCAAAAACTGGCCGGGTTTTAGCAATGGTTTCGAAACCAAGTTTCCTTCCACAAGTAAAACCAACGGATGACCAAATTTCCCCTTGGAAAAATGAAATCGAGGCTGAAGTTGTTGCCCAGTCGTTGGTGGCCGCCTTGGATTTTCCCAACAATCCATTTTTGTTTCGCCCCATTTCTGCGTTATACCCGCCAGGTTCAATTTTTAAGATTGTTACTGCTTTAGCTGGATTGGAGTATGAAGCTTTTGATAGCGAAACCGAAGTTTTAGATGAAGGGGTTTTGCGAGTTGGCGATTTTTCTTACGAAAATTGGTATTGGAGACAGTATGGTCGAGCTGAAGGAGAAATTTCCATTATTCGAGCAATAGCCCGGAGTAATGACATTTTCTTTTATAAAGCAGCGGAGTGGATTGGACCACAAAAACTGGCTGACTTTTCCCGTTTGTTAGGCCTCGGATCGCCAACTGGAATCGAACTACCGGGCGAACAGAGTGGACTCATTCCTGACCCCATTTGGAAACAGCAACATTTTGGTGAAAGTTGGTATCTTGGAAATACCTACCATATGGGTATTGGACAGGGAGATGTGCAGGTAACGCCTTTGCAGTTGCAAACCGTGATGAGCATGGTTGCGGCTCGGGGAAGATTATGCCGGCCACAGATCTTGTTAAGCGAATCGGTTGCCTGTCAGGAATTGTCGCTGCAAAAGGAATCACTCGCCACGGTCATGTCTGGTCTTCGACAGGCTTGTCAATCTGGAGGAACTGCCTATCCATTTTTTGATGCGCCCTTCGAAGTTTTTTGTAAAACTGGTACGGCCGAATTTGGTGCGGAAGATGCTCAAGGCCACCGACCCACGCATGGGTGGTTTACGGTCGCTGTCACGAGGCAATCAAGAGAGGGTGATCTACCCATTGAGGAGCTTCAGCCAGAAATCGTGATTACTGTTTTTGTGGAATCAGACGAAACAAATACCTTTAAAGAAGGGTCAGCCGACGCAGCACCCGTCGCTCGGGCCATTGCCAATTGGTGGTGGGAGCAGGGGAATGAGTAGCTTTTTGTAGAACTCGCCATACACGATTCATTGTTGGTAGATTGTTATTTTTTGTTGTTACCTTGATGAAGTGGGAGAGCGGACTCAACAAGACATTTCAAGCAAGATCGTGTGTTTTTATGAACACACCCAGGCTTCTTGGGATGTATTGCAACCATTTATCGCTTGCATTTTAACCCTTGGAGAACAGGAACTTTTGCGAGTACTCCATAAGTCATCAAGTTTTTGGTTGCCAATTATGGAGCATCAGTTTGTGCGATTGGAGGAATATCGCTCGTTGCGCCAAGCAAGTTGGCAAAAACGCCTTCAGGAATTTATTACGTGGTATCTCTCTTTTCAATCATATACGGCGACTTGTTTGGAAACTCGAAAAAACGTTCAAAAAAACATCTTTCCCATTACTTGGTTGTCACCGTATTTTCCTCAGTGTCTTCTTCATCTTGATGATCCACCTCCTGTCTTATACGCGAATCACCCGTGGGACAAGTGGCGGTGGCCAGTACGCAGAATTGCCATTATTGGATCGCGGAATATGTCAGCCTACGGTCGTCAGGCAACCCAAGAAATTGTTCGGGATCTTGTTCATTTGTATGACGCGTGTGTTGTTTCCGGTGGGGCACGTGGGGTTGATATCTGTGCCCAACAACAAGCCATGAGTTGTGAAGGAAAAACCATTGGAGTATTGGGATGTGGTCTAAACAAAATGACAGCCTGGCAGCAAAAAGAATTACGTTCTCATGCAAACGCACTGTGGGTCAGTGAATTTCCACCCACTTTTTCAGCTCAAAGTTGGACGTTTGTTCAGCGGAATCGTCTTATCGCCGGCTTTGGGGAAGGCCTCCTTGTGGTCGAAGCACAAGAAAAAAGTGGCACCATGATTACGGTCAGCCATGCCCTTAATCAGGGAAAAGAAGTCTGTGTTATTCCCCAGAACCTGTGGAATAAAAACTCAAGTGGAATTATTCAATTGGCCAATCAAGGGGCAACGCTGGTGCAATCAGCCGCAGAAATAGCATCTTTACTCTGGGGAGAAAAAAAGCAGCATCAAGATGATTCAAGTCTGGATACTCCGCTAGAAAATGAAATCATGCAAAAATTGCGAGAAAATAATGGTGAAATGGTTTTAGCTGATCTTCTCTATTGTTGTCCTGATACGATAGAGCAACCACAGTGGGAGTCGGCAGTTCGCACCCTTGAAAGGAAACAACATATTCGTTTTGATTTGGGAACAGTGCACTGTCAAAGTATGATAAAGTCCTAGAGTTCTATGCAATTAGTCATCGTCGAGTCACCAACAAAAGCAAAAAAGATCGGACAATATCTGGGAGACCAGTACACAGTCCGAGCTTCCATGGGGCATATTCGCGATCTTCCAAAAAGCAAACTCGGCGTGGATGTTGAAGATAACTTTAGTCCAACGTATGTCACGCCCACCAAATCTAAAAAAACCGTTACCGAACTCAAAAAACTCGCCAAAAATGCAGATAACATCATTCTCGCTACTGACCCTGACCGTGAGGGAGAAGCGATAGCGTGGCATTTGCTTGAGGCATTTAAGGATAAAGAACTGCAGAGCAAGTCAACTCGGGCAGTTTTTCATGAAATTACCAAAGATGCGGTGGCCGATGCCATTGCTCACCCTGGCGAAATTAATGCCGCTCTTGTGGATGCCCAGCAGGCGCGGCGGGTTCTTGACCGTTTAGTTGGTTACCAAATCTCTCCTGTTCTTTGGCGAAAGATCCGGGCTGGTTTATCAGCGGGTCGGGTACA
Source organism: uncultured Pseudomonadales bacterium (assembly GCA_964598125.1). Taxonomy (GTDB): domain Bacteria; phylum Patescibacteriota; class Microgenomatia; order UBA1400; family UBA1396; genus UBA1396. The sequence goes on along the minus strand of CAZRAG010000003.1, from coordinate 38,665 downwards.
GTCAGTTGCCCTGCGTTTGATTGTGGAGCGCGAGCGGGAAATTCAGGCCTTTAAACCTGAAGAGTATTGGGAAGTTGATCTCAAACTGTTAACACCTCATAAAGACGAACTTGTCGCCCGAGTCATTGAACTTCAGGGGAAAAAGTACGAACCTAAGTCCGCCGATGATGTTGAAAAAGTAAAATCTTGGGCAGCTCAAGCCAACTACACTGTTGCGGATGTCGACAAAAAAGAGCGAAAGCGTCAAGCTTTTGCACCTTTCACCACCTCAACTTTGCAGCAGCAAGCAGCTACACGCCTGGGTATGAGTTCCAAGCAAACCATGATGTTTGCCCAGCAGCTCTATGAGGAAGGTCTGATTACCTATCACCGTACAGACTCCGTCAATCTTTCCAAGCAAGCTATCGACATGGCTCGAGACTATATTGTTAGCGAGTTTGGAAAAGATTATTTGCCCAGTAAGCCCAACACGTATAAGGCCAAGAGTAAAAATGCCCAAGAAGCGCACGAGGCGATCCGTCCTACCAGTCCTTCTCCTCATTTATCAGCCGATTCTGCTTTAACGGAGCGTCATGCCAAACTGTACGATCTTATCTTCCGCCGGTTTATAGCGAGTCAGATGGTAGCTGCTGTTTACGACATCACCACTGTTATCATTCAGGGAAACCAGGGTGAAAAGAACCTTACCGCCCGTGTGAGTGGTTCCGTGATTCGCATGCCAGGCTGGATGAAGCTGTTCCCGGGTGGCGATGATGTTCTCTTGCCTGACGTTCAACCCAAAACGAACCTCGATTTCCAGGAATTTCTGGCCGAACAAAAGTTTACCCAACCACCAGCTCGCTACAACGATGCGTCGTTAGTGAAGGAACTGGAAAAACGGGGTATTGGCCGTCCGAGTACCTACGCGAGCATCATTGAAGTTTTGGTAACGCGCCGGTATGTCAGTCGCGAAAAGCGCAACTTTGTTCCTTCCGAAATCGGCACGACCGTCATTGACTTTTTGGTCAAATATTTTGAATCTATTGTTGATTACGATTTCACGGCCAGCATGGAGGATCAATTAGATGAAATTGCCCGGGGTGAAAAACAATGGGTTAAGGTACTGGCAGATTTTTACAAGCCGTTTGCCGAGAAGCTCACTGAAGTGGCAGATAAAGCCGACAAAATGAAGGTTCCGGTTGAGCCTCTCAATCAACCATGTCCAACTTGTGGTGTGAGTGAAGAGCAGTTTTCAATCCTTATGCAGGAAGGGAAAACCATTTCCACCCGTCCCGATGATTACGAAGCGCCCAAAGATGAAAACGGCGTTGTTGTAAAAGGCGAGCATGGAGAACTGGTGCTGCGCTCGGGTCGTTTTGGGAAATTTATTTCCTGCAGTCGCTATCCTGAATGCAAATACACAGCGAACTTCCAAAAGAAAATTGGTATGCCTTGTCCGGATTGTCAGGATGGAGAAGTGATCGAAAAAACCACTCGCCGCGGCAAGACATTTTATGGGTGTACCAACTATCCCAAGTGCAAATGGGCGAGTTGGAATAACCCGTTGGAGAAAAAGGATGGCGAAGATGGGAGTGAGGCACAGCATAATGAAAGTGAAGAGTAATCTACCTATTACTTAATAATCTTGAGTTTCTCCCTTTGACCCTCTATAGTCGAAACATGCAAACTTCCCCTGATACTCAATATCGCGAACTTCTCCAATCTATTTTGGATCATGGTGTGCGTGGCGAGTCACAACAAGAAGTTGATGCACTCACGCTTATCGCTCCTAAACCGTTACGTTTTGATCTCAGTAAGGGTTTTCCCATTATTACCGAACGAAAAATTTCAGAAAAAATGTGGAAGGGTGCCATTGGTGAAATCATTGGTTTTATTAATGGAGCTCGCACCCAAACAGAACTTGAGCAGTATGGGTGTTCTTGGTGGAAGTCATGGGTGACTGAGAAAAAATGCCACAAGCGTGGTCTGGAAACCGGCGACCTTGGACCGGGGAGTTACGGTGCCGCTTTCCATGATTTTCCCACTGCCGAAGGGAAACCTTTTAATCAAATTCAAAATATTGTAGAGCAAATTCAAGAGATGCCACAATTGCGGACCCATTTTATTTCGCCTTGGATTCCCCAGTACACCATTCGCGGTGAGGGGAAGCAGCAAAAAGTGGTGGTTTGTCCGTGTCATGGATGGATTCACATTCGCATTCTCAATGATCAGCTCACGTTACACATGTTCCAGCGGAGTTGCGACACACCCATTGGCTTACCTGCAAACTTGGCCCAGTATGCGGCACTGACGCTTATGTTTAGTGAAGTTACCGGCTATCCAGTACGTGAGTATGTGCACAGCTTTTCCGATGCTCATATTTTTGTGGATCAAGTGGATAAAGTGAAGGAAATGCTGTCACGTGAGCCAAAACCGCTGCCTAAAATGATTCTCAAAAACAAAAAAAAGAATATCTTTGATTACCGGGTTGAGGACTTTGAACTCGTTGATTATGATCCCAACCCGGGAATTTGGGATATACCAGTTGCAGTTTAAAATGCTCGAGTATGTTTTTCTATTTGCTGGGTGGGGACCCCCGAGACCCCAGTGCAAATTTCAAAACATACTCTCACATAAATGAGAAAAATGATTTGTTATGCAATGAATTCGTTCGTCAATACTTAGAAGTTGCTGGAAGGGAAAACCATGGCCAAACAATTCGTTGACTTAGATAATGCTCGGCAAGAGGACCAAACCCGCGTGATGGAAGAAATTCTCGCTGCCGATCACTGTCCATTTTGTGAAGAAAATTTGCGCAAATATCACAAAAAACCAATCTTGCGCGAAACGTCTCATTGGATTCTCACAGAAAATCAGTGGCCATATGATTACACAGATCACCATTTTTTAATTATCTATCGTGATCATGTCGAGCATTTGCAACAGTTAGACCCTCAGGCCGGTGAAGAACTTTTTGAACTGATTGCTTGGGTAGAGAAGGAGTATGACTTACCAGGGGGTGGCGTGGCAATGCGCTTTGGCGATACTCGCTATTCTGCCGGGAGCGTGGCCCATTTGCATGTTCAGTTGCTGGTGCCGGATATTGACGATCCCAATTATCAACCAGTGAGGGTAAAAATTGGCAAGTCACCAGAAAAGTTGTAGCAAAATTTAATTTTCAGGAGTGACTTTTATAATCTCGACATCCTGACTTTTGAGGATGCTTTCACCATCCAGCATGGCATAGCCTTCCTGAAAAAAGACTTTCTTGATTCCGCTGTAGGCAATGAGTTTGGCACAGTTGGGACAAGGAAATGTCGTGACGTACATTTCCGCGTTTTCCAAAGAAACACCTTTCTTGGCTGCTTGGGCAATCAGACCAGCCTCGGCGTGGAGAGCTGTAGAAAGATCAATATGCTCTCCTTTATGAAAATTCCCACGAGGGTCTCCGTTCACGTAAGGCATCTGAGATTGTGGAACATGGTGATTGTAGCCCTGAAAAATAATCTGCCCATTCTTAACAATGGCCGCTCCAATTTGTCGCCACCAATCCGAGCTTTTTTGCGCATCTTGCTTGGTGAGGGCAATCATGTGCTGATCAAACTCTGCTTGCGAAAGTGTAGTATCGGCACTTACTGGAAGTTCTTTTTTTGATCGCGATGCATCCCACCGCAAAAAATAGGAATCATAGACAATCTGAGCAGAAGGCAGAGATTCTTGTACCACTGTTTTAAGTTCATCTTCTTCTGGAACGATAATTTTAAATTGTGGTTGATTTAAAGAAGCGAGCTCGCTGGTACCGATTGCCGCTACCGGAAAGGAGAGTGACCAGGCTTTGAGCGAGGCTAGAATCAGTTCTGGATCAAGGGCTCGAATATCTTTGCGAATGAGGTGATCAAACTGGGCGATAATTTCTCGATTCAAAATATAGAGATAGTTCGCATCCTGGTGGCGGTGAAAAAACTGTTGATACCCTTCATGCAAAACGGGAACATAGGCCAGAATGATTTTTTGTGTTTTGGGGTTAGGCATTTTTGAGTTCCTCAAGCAGAGCTTCGATTTTGGAAACCACGTTTAGCTGGATACGACGGATTTTGGCACTGGTGGAAGTTGTCGCTTTTGGATCGAGCACAACCACGTCGCCGCAGAATTCCTTAAGGTCACTGATTTGCTCTGGTTTATACGTCTCCTTCGTTGCCACCAAAATATCCGGACGAATCGCCTTAATAAGATGCCACTTTGGTGCATCCAGTTCTTTGAGAATTACGTGATCAACACTACTGAGGTAACCGAGCATTTCTAACCGTTCATCTTGGGGAACAACCGGCCGATCTGGACCTTTGCGGTGACGAATCTTGGCATCGCTATCAACACCAACAATCAGAACATCACCAAGATCTTTGGCCGCCTGAAGGTACCGGCCATGGCCAATATGCACCATGTCAAAAGAGCCTTGGGTGAGAATAATTTTCCCGCCTTGCTGGCGATATTTTTTGATGAGAGAAGTGAGCTGCTGCTGATCAGCGATGATTTTATTTTGCATAGAAATGAAAGTATTGGTGATAATAGTTCACACTGTATCGGGGTTAGGCGGCGAAGGCAAGGGCCTGGCCCTGGATCAATCACCAGGTAGAATTTATGACGACACTATTTTTCCATCTGGGAATCAAGGGCCAGGCCCTTATAATGGCTGTATGACCAAAGGTGTTTTCTCTTGCATTTTGATTGCTGCTCAAACCGCCGATGGCTTTATTGCCCGTCACGCCAACGAACTTTCTACCCGCTGGACCAGCAAAGAGGACGCCAATTTTTATCGCCAAAAATCAACCGAGGCGGGCGTAATTGTTATGGGGCGGAGTACCTACGAAACTTTCAATAAACCTTTGCCCAATCGCGTTAACCTCGTGCTTACTCGCACATTGCCAGACGGGGTTGACCAAGTTGCCAACGCGCTAAGTCTGGAAAAAGGTCAGGTCTACTACACCAGTTTGTCGCCCCAAAAATTGATTGAGAAGCTTATCCAGTTGGGATTGAACCAACTTGCCGTAAGCGGTGGAGCAAGTGTGTATCAACACTACGTGGCGAGCGGTGTGGTTACCCAAATGTGGATAACGGTAGAAGAAAATGTCCATTTTGGGCAAGGCATTCCACTTTTTGCTCCAGATTATCAATTAGAAAAAGATATGAAGCTTGTCGAAACCATTGATTTATCACCGGTCACGAAAGTTCACCACTACATAAAAAAAGAGGCGTAAAACACTATGAAAATTAAACTTTTTGATCCTACCTTGCCAATGCCGCAGTATCAAACCGAAGGGTCGGTAGCGTTTGATTTGTATGCACGCGAAACTGTGGAAATTCAACCACACAGCGTGGCAAAAGTTCCCCTCAATGTGGCGGTTGAGTTGCCGCCAGGCCACTGGGCATTGTTGGCTCCGCGCAGTTCGTTGCACAAAAAAGGGGTAAACTTGGCCAATGGAATTGGCGTTGGTGATGCTGATTTTTGCGGTGACAATGACGAATATCAAGCCGCACTTTTGAATTTTTCCAACGAACCACAAACCATCGAGCGCGGCGAACGTATCGTGCAAATGATTATTTTGCCTTATACCCGAATGAATCTTGAGCGAGTAGAGCATCTTGGGAATGCGGATCGAGGCGGCTTTGGCAGTACGGGTGAAAGATCTTGAATTCTACGAGTAGTGTCTCTACTTTGAAATAAACACTATAGACGGTGTTTGAAAGCCATTCAAGAGTTGTTTCCAAAGTTATAGCGGGGTAACGTAGTAAACATATGGCTGCCCCTTTTCGCGGTGAGAGTTTTTTTTCGGATAAGGTTTTTCATAATGGACAAGCAGAGCTGCTCGCGATCACCGAGAACTGGGAGCGTCGCCGTCATCTTGCGGAGCATAGTGTTCGTGATGTCTACTTCAAACTCATGGGTGAACTCATGGAACTTCTCACTGCGGTATCGAGTGGCAAGTCACCAGAATACTCACTTATCGAATTAGCTGATGTTCTGGCCTATACCTTTAAATATCCAGGTCTCTTCATGGCCAAAAGAGGTCGAGAAGTGCAACGTGAAGTCTCGACCACCCTCCCGCGGGTTGAGACATTCATGACGCAAGCACTCTTGGCCGCACCCCAAACGCACGTATCGGTACAAGATCGCACATCCGTAGACACGGTCATGGATCTTGCAGCATTTTTTACAGAAGCAAATGGAGCCTTAGCTGGTATTCGGGTTGATAGGAAACGGCTCACCACGGCGCTTTCTCAAATGATCACCATTCTAGGGAAAAGTGAAAGTTACACCTATGGCCCAGACAAAAGTAAAGAACTGACCAAGGAGGCTGAACGCCAAATATTGGCACAGTTTGCCCAGTGTTTTGATCAACCACTTAACGGGCACCTCGACATGCACAATGCTGCCACGGTTATACCGGAAATGTATCAGGTCCTTGAAGAAACATCTCGCTCCATGTTTGGCTACAGTGGACTTGAGAATCTCGCTGCTTCTTTTTATTTTGAGAGTGGTGAGGTAATGGGTAAGAATGCGCGCAATTATTTAGTTGCTTCTCATCAGGTAATTCAACCAAACGGAGAAGTGGTTCGCGTCGCCGCTCCCACAAAAAAGCAAGTTCGCGCGATACGTGATCAGTTCCCACTCAGTATTATTCCTCCAGGATTTGTGATTGGCGGGCAGCAAACTCCCCGCCAGTTTTTAGCGCAACGCTACCCAGGGAAGAGACCGGAAGAAATTGCCCAAATTGTTGCTCGCGAGCAAATTATTTCACAAAATAAGGCTCTGGTTGAATCAACAAAGCCTGCCGAGATTCGCTAGGGTTTTCTGAGTTGAGAGTTTATTTTTAAAACCGGCTCTTGGTTGTTTTCCCAATGCTTCTCGATTACACTGGAAATCGTATGTCAACCGACGCCATGCAGACTCATTACCCCGAGCAAACCTATTCCGGTTTCCTTATTTCGTTTGAGGGTGGAGAAGGTGGTGGTAAGTCAACACAAATCCATCGTTTGCGCACTCGTCTTGAAGCCTGTGGAAAGCAAGTGGTGGTATTGCGCGAACCAGGTGGTACGCCCATTGCCGAACAAATTCGTGAAGTGGTTTTAAGTGCCAAAAACATTGGCATTGCCTACACCGCTGAAGTTTTATTATTCCAAGCCTCCCGTGCTCAGTTATATCGCGAAGTTGTGATCCCCAGCTTGGAAGCTGGTAAAGTTGTGCTTATGGATCGCACGCGTGATAGTTCGGTGGTTTATCAGGGAATTGTGCGTGGTTTCGGTGCTGATCTTATCGAGCAGCTGAACGATATCTCTACAAAAAGTATTTATCCCAATATGACCTTTTTGCTCGATCTTGATCCTAAAATAGGTTTGAGTCGTCGAGAAGGAGCAGAAGAGGGAATGAATCGCCTTGACATGGAAACACTTGATTTCCATGCCAAAGTTCGCGATGCCTATTTATCACTTGTGAAACAAGATACGCGTGACCGTTGGGTCACCATTGATGCCAGCCAGCCAATTGACGATATAGAAGAAGATATTTGGGTAGAGATTCAGGCCCGAGGAATGTGCGCTTAAGGTGACTCCCTGCTCGAGCGCTTTTCACCTCACCTGATCAACCTCTCACCCAGAAAGGGGAACATGACCATACAAGAATTGATTGCTCGCGAATGTGAGCGCCAACACACAACTATTCAGCTTATTCCTTCTGAGAACTTTACTTCCCCCGAAGTCATGGAAGCGGTGGGTTCTTGCCTGATGAACAAATACTCTGAAGGCTATGCTCGCCGTCGATACTATGAGGGGAATGAGATCATTGATGAGATTGAGACGCTCGCCATAGAGAATGCCAAAAAGCTTTTTGGCGTTCCTCATGTGAATGTGCAGCCTTATAGTGGCAGTCCGGCAAACGCGGCCATCGAAATGGCTCTCTTACAGCCTGGTGATACCATGCTGGGTCTGCGCTTATCAAGTGGTGGACACCTTACCCATGGGCATCCCAAAGTAACTTTTGGTGGTACCTTTTACCACACGGTCCAATTTGGTTTGAATGCTGATGCCCGGATCGATCTAGACGAAGTTCGACGACTGGCGCAAGAACACAAGCCAAAGCTGATCATTATCGGTAACACCGCGTATCCCTTTGAGCTCCATTTTGAAGAATTTGCCAAGATTGCCGATGAAGTAGGAGCTTGGCTTGTGGCTGACATTTCGCATGTCGCTGGCTTAGTTGTAGCCGGTGAGCATCCTGATCCGGTGCCGCATGCCCATGTTGTCATGACCACGACCCACAAAACCCTACGAGGTCCGCGTGGCGCGATGATTTTGGTTACGCAAAAAGGTCTTGATCGAGATCCCGATTTAGGCAACAAAATTGATAAGGCCGTTTTTCCAGGAATGCAGGGTGGTCCGCACAACAACACGACCGCAGGAATTGCTGTAGCCTTGGAGCAAGCAGCCACACCTCAGTTCAAGCAGTATGCCAAGCAGATACGTTTGAACGCCAAGGCCCTCGCTGCTGGTTTGCAAAAGAGAAATCTCAAGTTAGTTGGTGGTGGAACTGACACCCACCTTATGATTCTTGACTTGAGCGAATGGGGTGGAGGAACACAACTTGCCTTTGCCATGGCCCAAGCCGGACTCTATGCCAATAAAAATACGGTGCCAAACGAGCCACATTCGCCATTTTATCCTTCTGGAGTTCGCATGGGCACTCCAGCCGTCACCAGTCGAGGAATGGATGAAAAAGACATGGATACCATCGCACAGTGGATTGCCGAAATTGAAGCCATGACCCGCCAGTTTGCATTGCCATCCGATACGACCGATAAAGATGGGCGCCGAGAGGTTATTAAAGCTGCCAAGAACTGGGCCAAACAGGAGCCAAGACTTCAGGCCATTCGCCGGGAAGTTATTCAGTTTTGTGAGAGGGAGAGAGGTTGATCAAGTGAAAGGCGCAGCGCTTGAGCAGGGAGACTCCTTGAAGGTGGTTGGAGCCCATCTATCTGTTGCCGGTGGCCTCAATAAAGGCGTGGATCGGGCCGTAGCTATTGGCGCGAATGGTCTGCAAATTTTCGCGAGTTCCCCGCGAAGCTGGCAACCACGGATTATTAACGAAACGGAACTGCAAGAATTCAAAAAATATGCCGCTAGCAATAACATTCGGGAAATTTTCATCCATGCTTTGTATTTAGTGAATCTTGCCAGCGAAAATAAAGAACTTGTTCAAAAGTCAAAAAATGCATTGATAAATAATTTAAAAGTAGGTCATTTTTTTAACTGTAGTGGCGTAATTGTGCATTTAGGCTCACATCTGGGGTCAGGTTGGGAGGCTGTCAGACAGAACGTTGTTCTGCTTATTCGGGAAATTATTGATGAAGCCGACGTTGCAGTCCCATTTTTGATTGAGAATTCCGCTGGTCAAAAGGGAAAGCTCTGCTCAGATTTTGCCGAAATTCGTTGGTTATTAGACGAAGTCCATCGGCCTTCGCTAGGCTGGTGTTATGACACCTGCCATGGGTGGGCAGCTGGTCTGAGTCCGACCCAGGGACGCGATCTTTTTGAGGAAATTGAGAAGTACCAGCTTTGGGAAGACCTGAAATGTTTGCATGTAAATGATTCGCGTGATCCTTTAGGCAGTGGTCGAGATCGACACGAAAACATCGGGGAGGGCACTATTCCGCAGGCTGATCTTGAGGAAATTCTTCGTCATTCTCAACTTCAGCACATTCCGGTTATTACTGAAGCTCCTGGATTTGATCGGCTCGGACCAGATAAAGAGAATGTAGACCGAATTCGTCGTCTTATCCAAGAATAAAATTTACGAAATTATTACAATTATTGTGGTAATATGCGCAGAAATATGAATCGTTCATACGACAAAATATCAGTGTTTCGTGAAGAGGATGGTCACGATGTTGAGTGGCAGGTCATTTTTACTATTGGCCTTATGCGTTGGTCCTCAAAAGTGACGAAGCTTGTTGACGGATCACAGGTTGATCGTTGGGTTCTTCAATCAGGTGAACCAGAATTTTTCAAAGCGTTACTCAACAATGAACGAGTCTCAGAAGCCGAATTGCGTGGCCTTCTTCCTAAAAATACAAGAGAAGGTTTCATGTATTTGATTGAAGAATTGAATCGCGTTTTTGGAAAAGACTTTATCCAATACGAAGTGGGTGATGACCAACAATGGTACTTTTTTATTAATCCTAGCGCAAAATTTGACTTTCCCAATTTGTTTTCAATGACTGAGCCCACAAGGCTTTCTAGGGACCAGGTCAACGAGAAAATGGACGAAATTATGCGCGACTGGAATACTCCGGCTCGCCACACGCTACAATAGTCTTTCATGAATGAATCTTTTGACGGCCGAGCCTTTGCTCAGGCAAAATTGCAGATGGTGTCGTTAGCTGTTCGCGAACAGTTTCAACGGACAAAAAAAAACTTGAAGATTGTTTCCATTTATCCCTTTGAAGATCAGGCAAGCGTGCTCTACACCAAGCTCAAAAAAAACGACGCTGCTCAAGTTGGAATTCAGTATCAAACCGTGCCACTTTCAATGAAACAAAGTCGACACACTTGGTTGCGAGCGGTGATGCAGGCCAATCACGATGATTCGGTCCAAGCAATTTTGGTACAGAAGCCTTCTCGAGAGTCTTATGATTCGTTTGGCGATGCTTCACTTGATTTCTCAACCTGGTGGCAAAATATTGCTGAGGCTATCGCTCCGGAAAAGGACATTGACGGGTTAGCACCCATGACGCTTTTTTCTCTGGAGTCGGCTGCTAAAAGAGCAGTGGAGAAGAAAGAATACTTAACTTCTTTGGATTCATTTTTACTTCCCGCGACCGCTCAAGCTGTAATCGATATTGCTCTCTTTGCTTTACACAACTCACTTGAAGAGCTGCGAACGAGAAGAGTGGCAGTGATTGGCCGCTCAGTGATTGTGGGCCGTCCAACGGCAGCCGGATTCTCGGTACTGGGTGCCCCGACCAATTTATTTTCCTCTAAGGATAACCTCGCCAAGTTGCTCCCTGAATATGACGTGATTGTTTCGGCTACCGGTCAGGCAGGCTTGATTGCTGCTGATTGGGTAAAACCTGGAAGTATTCTTATTGATGTTGGTGCTCCGGTGCCTGAATTTCAAGCTGCTTGTTATGAAAAGGCCAGTTTTTATACCCCGGTTCCTTATGGTGTAGGACCGGTGACCCGCGCCTGTTTATTAGAAAACATTTTTAAGCTTTGAGACTGGTAGTGGATGATCCCTCTCTCTTTTTATATGCTATAATCCAAGCCTAAAACTAACACCTTGGACGGTGTCCTGCTGATTGTCAGGTGGCAATTCAGTTGTCCAGGGGAGGAACTCCAGAAGTGTATTAAAAAAGCACCCAGGAGAGAAGGAGACAAACATATGGCGGAAACCGCTTCCACCCAAGTGGGTGATATTGATTTAAAAGCTCTGCTTGAGGCAGGCGTTCACTTTGGTCACCAGACTCATCGTTGGAATCCTCGCATGCGCGAGTACATTTTTGCCGAGCGTGATGGTGTCCATATTTTTGACTTGGTCAAAACAGCCCAACAGCTCCAAAAAGCCATGGATTATGCCCGCCAACTCGGTAAACAAGGCAAAACTCTCGTTTTTGTGGGGACCAAGCGCCAAGCCCAGGACATAATCAAAGAACAAGCCACCCAAGCTGGCGCTATGTTCATTGTTACCCGTTGGCTCGGTGGTTTCTTAACCAACTTTGAACAGGTTTCCAAATCCATTCGCAAAATGAACAACACCTACTCTGGGTTAGAGAAGGGTTCATTTGAGCAATACACCAAGTTTGAACAGCTGCAAATGCGCAAAGAGGCTGATCGGGCTGCACGCTTTTTAGAAGGTGTCAAAGAACTCACTCAGCTTCCGGATGCCATCTTTATTGCTGACCTCACCGAAGACAAAGTTGCGGCCAAAGAAGCCAAGCTTATGGATATCCCCGTGATCGCTATTGCTGATAGCAACGCCAATCCAACCATGGCTAATTTTGTTATTCCTGGAAATGATGATGCGGTTTCATCCATCACCATTTTGACGCAAATGGTTGCTCAAGCGTACGCTGAAGGCAAGAAATCTCGAAGTAAATAACTTCACCTTCTATATTAAGGTGATGAAAGAAGAGAAGGAGAAACTATGGCAATTTCTGCAGCAGATATTAAAAAACTTCGTGAAGAAACCAGTGCTGGTGTGATGGATGTTAAAAAGGCTTTGGAAGAAGCCAATGGCAACTTTGATAAAGCTCGTGATCTCATTCGTGAGCGCGGCTTGGCCAAGGCAGCCAAAAAAGCTGACCGTGAAACCAAGGAAGGTTTTATTGGTTCGTACATTCACACGACCGGCAAAGTTGGCGCGATGGTCTCGCTTTTGTGTGAGACTGATTTTGTGGCTCGTAACGATGAGTTCCAAAAACTTGGTCGTGAGCTTGCAATGCAAGTGGCCAGTATGCGCCCGGAAAACATTCAAGAACTTTTAGAACAGGATTACATTCGTGATCCTAAGTACAAGGTTGGTGATTTAGTTAAAGAACTTTCTGGGAAAATTGGTGAGAACGTTCAGGTGGGTGAAATCCAACTGATGATTATTTAATTTTTTGACAGATAATTTACAAAAAGCCGCTTCATTCGAGGCGGCTTTTTGCTTATTTTTTTGCCATCATCATCAACCGTCGATTTGTCCAGCCAATGGTGAGCAGGGCAAAAGTCCAGATCAGCCAAAAGGAGAAGTTCTGATTTTGTGGATACAAAAGCTTTAATAAAAAGCTCACTTCTTCGCTGAGCGGAAGCAGAAACAGCCCAACGCGATAGGTCTTGCGATAATCAATAATCCAACCAAACATGCTCAAAACTGGTTGAGCAAACCAGGTCATAAGAAGCAAAACCAGCAATCTTGTGAGTAGTCGAGCAAAGGAAAACCAGATGAAGCTCAAAGGTAAAAATGAGAAAAGGGCAGTGCGCTGATTATTCATAAATTGAAGTTGTTGCTCGCGAATGGATTCTTTAGAAATTGCTATTTCCTGGTCAGGAAAAAGTTCGTTCCAGGGTATGGAGTTTAGTTCTCCCGTACTGGTCTTTACAAAAAACAAATCTGGTGTAGCAATCAACCAACTAGGATATTGCGCTGCTTGCTCGTGTTGAGCAAGGGGATCAATAACAAAGAAGAGTTGGGGTAGTCGGGTATTGTCGATTACCTCTTTGGGCCAAAAAATCTCTATTTTTTCTTCGGAAACAATGAGGGCATTCTCCGATTGTTTTTCCAAATGGAGCTGGTTATTTTCCAAACGGACAATCGTGTTGTCTGGCCATTGTTGATACAGTGATTCCCAGGTCAATTGAACTTTTTGTATCAATACAGGCCAGGTTCGAAAAGCAAAGAGTGTTGTTAAGCCAACGCTCAAAAGGAGATAAAAACTCACAATGTATACAGTAATTTGGCGGGAGGCAAACTGACCCACGTGCCGATAGAATCGGGTATCAAGGTGTGAGAATTTCCAGAGATCTAGCATGGCAGCATTGTACTTGATAAGATACGCCTACCACAAAGGCAGGTTTCTGCCTTCAAAAAAGGAGCAAGGATATGATTCAAGACTTTCAACAGAAGGCCCAAGCCGTAGTAAGCCATTTTCAGGATGAAATGCGCCAGATCCGAACGGGCCGTGCCCAGCCTTCCTTACTCGACGGTGTCTTTGTGGAAGTTGCCGCCTACGGAGGGGCAAGAATGAAGCTCAATGAAGTGGCCACCGTTAATGCGCCGGATGCCGCCTTGCTGGTTGTCCAACCGTACGATCCCGGCATTCTTCATGATATTGAAAAGGCTCTTCACGCTGCGAATCTTGGTTTATCCCCAGTCACTGATCAGAGTTTTATTCGCCTGGCGATTCCTCCGTTGACGGCTGAACGCCGGCAACAACTCACTAAGCTGGTCGCCCAAAAAGCAGAAGAGGCAAAAATTGCGATCCGCAATTTGCGTTCGCAAATAAAAGAAGATATTGAGGCGCAAAAAGAAGCTGGTGGGGTGAGCGAAGACGACATTAAGCGTCAGGTGGAGCAATTGCAAAAAGAAGTGGAAAAGGTAAACGAAAAAATCGAAGATCTCAAACTAGAGAAAGAAAAAGATTTGCTCACGGTGTAAGAAAATTATTTTTTGAGCTAACTTTTATGCTGGCAGCCCAAGGTTGGCTGCACCTGGACCAAAGAGGAGCTAACGGTTTAAGATACGCCTTATGTCAATCACCCTTATTCTGCTGACAGTCTTTTGGTTTCTTATTATTCTTTCCTTTCTTGTTTTTATTCATGAACTCGGACATTTCTTGGCCGCCAAGTTAGTCGGTGTCTTTGTTGAAGAATTTGGTCTGGGGTACCCGCCACGGCTTCGCCGTCTTTTTCAGTGGCGCGGTACGGTATTTACGCTCAATGCCTTGCCATTTGGTGGTTTTGTGCGTTTGTATGGTGACGAAAGTGAGAATTTGGAAGGATCTCAGACTGAAGAAACAGATTCGGTTAATGAACTGGTTTCTCAACATCGCATCTCAGATTCTGCCAAGTTTGCCTCAAAATCCATTGGTCAGCGTTTACTGGTTCTTTTAGCGGGAATTACGGTGAACTTTCTTTTTGGCGCCTTGGCTTTTGCTTATATCTATTCTCGGATTGGGATTCCCACACCCACAGGCAAAGTAGAAGTCACCGAAGTTCTCGCCGATTCTCCAGCTCAAAAGGCCGGTTTTCAAGTGGGCGATCAAATTATCCAAGCCCAAGGAGAGCAGAGTTCAAAATTTACAACCTCGAATCAATTTATTTACTTTATTTCTCAACATCAGGGAGAAAATGTCAAGGTCGTTTTACAGCGGGAAGCACAGGAACAAGTGACGGAGGTGTATATTCGCCGTCAGGATGAGATCGGTCCCAACCAAGGTGCGATCGGCATTCTTCTGAGTGACAATGAGTTAAAGTTTTATCCTTGGTGGGAGATGCCATTTCGCGGGATGTGGATCGGTTTCCAAGAGGCTTTTGGGCTTGCGTTGTTGATTGTGGATGCCCTCAAACAAATGATTGTGAATCTGTTCATGCGAGGAACGGTTCCCAAAGATGTCTCTGGATTCGTGGGAATAGTGGACCAAGCCGTGCAAGTGGAAGCCGTCAAACAAGGTTTCTTGAGCAATCTCAACACGGCCGCTTTGCTTTCCATCAACTTAGCGATTATGAATCTTTTGCCCATTCCAGCTTTAGATGGTGGGAGGGCAATGTTTGTGTTGGCAGAGCCTCTTCTTGGAAAGAACAGACGAGCCCGTTGGGAGCAAAAAGCCAACACCGTTGGATTTGTTTTCCTTTTGGGTTTGATTGTGTTGATAACAATTAAAGATGTATTAGGGATAATTCTATGACGATGCAAAGTGGGTTGAGTGAGGCTAACATTCTTCCCATTGGCAGGTTACTTTTTCAAGTTGATGCTTGGCATCAGGCGTTGATTACGCCAAAAATTACTGAAGTGGCTTGGCAAGCAGGCAACTATCCCAATGGAGAGCAATGGGCGCAAATTCAAACAACTTCCCAATTTGAAACTATTGAGGTGTTTGCGCGGTTTGGTTCAACAGCCATTCCGAATATGCCAACACTGGCAGAGCAAGTTCAGAACGTGTTGTTATTACTCGAGGCTGCACGGCGGCAGTGTGTTCATCTCAAGCTTGTTTTGCCCTACATGCCGTACTCTTTACAGGATCGCGATGCTCGCGGTGGTGATGCCATAGCAGCCAAGGTTTTTGTGAAAAGTGTTGAAGCCTTGCAGGTTGATGAAGTCGTTTTGCTTGATCTTCACAGCCCTCGAGATCAAGAGTATTGGAGCATTCCCGTTACTCAACTGTCGGCGGAAGACTTGCTAATCGCTGGTATCCGTCAGATGGTTGATACCAGTCAGACCGTGCTTTTGGCCCCAGATAAGGGTGCCGCTCACCGCGCGCATCAAATAGGGGAGATTTTAAATGTTCCGGTTACGTATCTCACAAAAGTACGCCTTGGTCCTGGTCAGGTCAAAATTGATACGAGCAATCTTGATGGCCTTGAAGCAAAGCACGTTGTGCTTGTTGATGATTTGCTCAACACTGGAGGGACGTTGATCGCCGCTTCGCAGGCACTCCATGAAAGAGATCCCCAAGTACAGGTGTATGTGGCGATCACCCACGGCTTGTTTGCCAATAATGCTTTAGAAAAACTTCGTACCGCACACATGAAAAGAATCATTATGACTGATTCTTATTTGGGTGAGGTAAACCCAGATGACGAGCTTGTAGAAATACTTTCACTCCGTGAATTCTTCAGTGCCTCACATGTTTAAGGAATCTATTGACTACCGTCAGCAGTTTTTGCCGTATGTTGAAGAGGGCCAAAATCCAGAAACATGGGAAAGTCAGAGAAGTGAGCTTGTTGAGAGGCTGTCGCAAGGTATGCCAATAACTCTACCAAGTGGGTAAGAGCTCTTTTTTCAATCGAAATCGGTGTCAACGGAATCAGCCGATATTATTCGAGTCGATATTTCTGGAGTTGCCTGGGTATCGGTAGAAGTTTCTCATGATTCTCCTCATTGCAAAGACCAAATACCTCTGTACCAACACGCTTGCAAGATGTGCTGAAATAATCATGCTACAATCTTTTTACTGCTGCTGATCCTCAAAAGGGGTGAGCGCGATAGTTCCTACCTATCGTTTCAATTTTGAAAGCAGATGTGGATCCAGGCGGAAAAAGTAATATCTCCGTTTCGTTAACACATCCGGCAGGCGGCCGTGATCTTCCGCTTAACCAATGAAAAGTTCAATCTTTCTATTGGTGATAAGCTGATAGCAAAAGCTATCAGAAAGCGAGGTGGTACCACGGTAATTGACCGTCCTTGCCTGGGTTTTTTGTTTGGTAGCTCAAACTATCAAGCGCCTGAATAAAACTCAGACAAGGGCGGTTTTTTGGAAGGAAATAACACAAAAATAAAGGAAGAATATGGCCAAAGACAATCAACAGCAAACGGACAAAAAACAACTGCGCAAAAAAAGTGATGACATGTCCACTTGGTACACCGATGCCATTTTGAAAGCCAATATTGCTGACTATTCACCGGTTCGTGGATCTATGGTTTTAAAGCCTTATGGGTATGCGATTTGGGAAAAAATTAAAGAGGAGCTTGATGCCAAACTTAAGGCATTAGGATGTCAGAACTCGTATTTTCCGTTGTTTATTCCTATGAGTTTGTTAGAAAAAGAAAAGGCTCATGTTAAAGGATTTGCTCCAGAACTTGCGGTTGTCACCCATGGTGGTGGCGAAAAGCTTGAAGAACCGCTGGTGGTTCGGCCAACTTCGGAGACCATCATGTACGAAATGTACAGCAAGTGGATCCAGTCTTATCGTGATCTGCCACTCAAAATGAATCAATGGAACAATGTGGTTCGTTGGGAGAAGAGAACCCAATTTTTCTTGCGATCTATGGAGTTTTTATGGCAAGAAGCGCATACAGCCCACGCCTCACATGAAGAAGCCCAAAAGATGGTGCTTGATGCAATTGATGCCTATCAGCAAATTGCTCAGGACTTGTTGGCTATCCCGGTAGTAAAAGGAGTCAAGAGCGAGTCCGAAAAATTTGCTGGAGCTTTTCAGACCGTGACCATTGAGGCGCTCATGCCAGATGGGAAGGCCCTGCAAAGTGGGACAAGTCACGATTTGGGACAGAATTTTAGTCGGTCATTTGATATCTCTTTCCAAAATCAGGCTGGAGAAAACGAGTTTGCTTGGCAAACAAGTTTTGGTCTTTCCACCCGAATTATTGGCGGATTACTCATGACTCATGGAGACGATCAAGGTCTGGTTTTCCCACCTCGTGTAGCTCCGGTTCAGGTGGTCATTATTCCGGTGCGTACTGATGATTACCGATTACTCGAGTTCACCAAAGTTTTACAGGCGCGTTTAGAGAAAAAGGGTATTCGGGTTGAAGTTGATGCCCGTGAGAAACTTTCCTTTGGATATCGCATTAACGATGCTGAAGTACGTGGCATTCCACTCCGATTAGAAATTGGCCCTCGAGAGATTGATGCTGCCGAAATTCAAATTGCCGTACGACACATTCATGAAAAACGAAAGATTTCGGTTGAACATTTGGAAGAGGGCATAGAAAAACTGCTTGACTGGATTCAGTCAGACATGTTGGACAAAGCAAAATCACGGGTGCGTGACATGACCTATGATGTTGAAACCTTTGACGAGTTTAAAGAAATCATGGCTACGAAACGCGGATTTATTCGGGCGTATTGGGACGAAACACCGGAAACAGAAGCAAAGATCAAAGAGCTGACTAAAGCAACCACTCGTTGTGTGGCGTTGGATGAAGAAGAGTCGGAAGGTCTGGATGTCTATTCTGGTCAACCTGCCAAGCGCCGTTGGATTTTTGCGCAGGCGTACTAGATTCGTTGTACTTTGCTGGCTGGTTAATGATCAATGGCAGCTAGTCCTATAGGAATTTAATCACTCCAGGTGTATTAAATTATTCATGATGAATTCGGTCTTTTTTTTACCTGTTAAAACCCGAAGACCTTGCTAATATATCGATTAGTAGCTTCCGGTTAAGAAGCAAGGATCACCGCTCAAAAGAGACGGTGATTCCTTGTTTTCACTATTAACTCTTTTTTGCTTGCAAAAACTTTACAGAACAGATCTGTGTTAAAAGGAAATGTAATGCTTTCAACTAGGCGGCTATTGACTTTGGCCAAAGGATAATCCTGCCAAAGCGCCGGGCGTCCTTATTGCTCGCCATGAGGGCTTCCGCCTCCCAAACAGATCGAGCAACGATGTGGTTTTTTTGGAGAAAGGGAATTTCCAATTCCTCTCGCTGTGGTTCACCACGCTGATCCACACTTTCTACTTTCGCAGAGACTGATTCTTTATTCATCGTCTCTCCTTTCTCTTCCTTTCGTTGTTTCATTTCTCCTTTTCTTTTATATATGTCCTCTAAAAACAAAAAACCCTCCGGCCAGGGGAGGGGGGTGAAACATTTCTATGAGCGTTTCTTAGTTAATACCCCCACTACCATGTTGTTGATTCTTCATGGTGAAAGTAAGCCAACGGTAAGAAAACGGGTTGAGTAACATGTGAATCACAGTATATCAGGGATGATCCTTCAAAACCAGATAAGAAAAAGACTTGACCCTTTTCTAGCCCAGAAAGCTTTTGAGGGATGATCCCTATATAATAGGCACTATGTCTCAAGATACCAACTCCCGTCCTGTTATCGTCACCCATCAGGGTCCAGATCTGGATGCCATTTCTGCTGTTTGGTTGCTGAAACGATTCCTCACCAGCGACTGGGGAGAGGCGAGAGTAGAGTTTGTGGCTGCTGGTCAAAAACTTTCTCCAGAAAGGATGGAAGAGCTCAGTGTTGCGGAGGACCAAGTGATTCATGTTGATACTGGTTTAGGTGCCTTCGATCATCACCAAGAAGAAATGGGCGGTAAGCGAGCTTGTGCGGCAAGCCTGGTATTTGAACTGATTGGCCAACGTCAAGCCGATAAGAAACAAAACGCTGCACTCAAATACCTCATTGAGTATGTAACGCAAATTGATCATTTTGAAAACTGTTATTGGCCAGAAGCTTCTGATTTTCGTTACCAGTTAAGTATTCATAACTTGATAGAAGGTGCCCAGCTTACCGATGTGTATGATGATGAGCGCTTGCTCCAGTTTGGTTTCGATATGCTGGATGCCGGGTATGCAAAGTTACGTTCGGAAGTGAAGGCCGATGAGATTATTCAAAAAAAAGGCCAACACTTCACCCACGGAGAATGGAAGGCTTTGGCAATACCGACCAGTAGCAAGGATGTGGAGAAGCGAGCACAAGTTTTAGGAATTGACCTTGTAATTAGGAAAGATGAGGACCAGGGTTCGGTAAGAATCAAGGCGACTCCTCGATCAGGAATTGATCTTACTGAGGTGTATGAAGCCATTTTGGAGAAAGATAAAGTCGGAACCTGGTTTTTGCATAACTCCAAGAGAATGTTGCTCAACGGATCCAGAAAGTCGAGTCAGGTGCCAACACCATTGTCACTCGTTCAGGTTGTGAAGATTGTAAAGTCCCATCTCAGGGATAACCCCTGATTTTCCAGATCTAGAGGTGATTGTCGTTTACTATCCTGCCTGGAAAATAACACAGGGATGATCCCTGCCACAATATGTTACAATAGCTGCCTATGCCGATTATCGTTAAAGCCAAAAAAGGTGATGACAACTCTGGATTGATCCGCAAATTCAAGAAGTTTTTGCAGATCGATGATGTGGTTTCGATTGTCCGAGATCGCCGTTATCACAAACCAGCTTCTGTTATCAAAAAAGAAGTCAAGACCGAGCTCAAAAAGCGCATGCGCCGCGAGAACAAACTCCGCCGCCGCAACGCTGGTCTCTAACTTCCTTCCCTTGGTCGCCCGATATTTTCACAAGAAGTTTTGTCGACTTCCGACTACAATGGTTGCATGATTGAGGTTATTTTTTCTAATGAGCATGACTTTCCTGCTGATTTAGCTGCCCTAGAAAGAGTGGTGGCCAAAACTTTTCTTATTCATGATGTCACCATCGCAAAAGTTGGCGTACACATCATTGATGAAGATCTCATGACGGAACTCAACCAAAACTACAAGCATCACCAAGGGCCCACAGATGTGCTTAGTTTTGTCATGCATGATCCTGAACAACCCACACCAAGTTTTTTCGAGACCGAAGAAACAAAAAGTCAATTTGGCGACATATTCTTGTGCTTCCCGATTATTGCCGATGAGGCCAGAGAAGAGGGAAAAAGTGAGCAAGAGCAGCTTGAATTTTTACTAGAACACGGGTGCTTACATTTACTCGGCATCCACCACGATTAGGTGAAAATCTTTTTGAGGAACGTATTAATCAACGGTCACGGAATTTGCCTGTGTAGCTTCCCATTGTTGGAGCGATTCAACGATATCATCCAGATCTCCCTGCAAGCGTCGATCTAAATCGTGCCAGGATTGTGGGATGCGGTGATCAGTGATCCGGTTCTGGGGGTAGTTATAGGTGCGAATCTTTTCCGCTCGTTGGGCGCGACCAATGACACTACGAGCATCACCAATTTCGGCCAGCCGCTTTTCTTCTTGCATCTCCCAGAGCTTTCCCCGTAGGAGTTGGAGCGCAATTTCTCGATTTTGGGACTGTTGGCGCTCACGACTCGCCGTGACAACGATTCCAGAGGGAACGTGTGTTAGGCGAACAGCGGTACTCACTTTGTTAACATTTTGACCACCATGGCCACCAGATCGATAAAATTGCCAATCAAGGTCATCTTCACGTATTGCCACTTCCGTTTCGGGAATTTCCGGGAGACAGGCCACTGAGGCGGTTGAGGTGTGGATGCGACCACTGGCCTCGGTTTCAGGAACCCGTTGCACCCGATGAACACCAGACTCAAAGCGAAAAGTGTTGTACGCTTCTTTGCCTTTTATCTGGAGTACGCCGTCTTCGAGAAGCTCAACTTTAAAATTCTTAGCGACTGCATACTTGGTATACATGGTGAGCAAATCGGTCATCCAGATTTTTGCTTCATCACCACCGGCTCCAGGACGTAATTCCAAGATACAGTTTCGAAACTCCCGTTGGGTTTCACTTGGGGATTCAATGTCTTTTATTGTGGCCTCAACACTGGAAATTTCTTGATCGAGCAGGGCAATTTCATCTGCAGCCAAAGAAGCGAGTTCAGGATCTGCTTGAGCAGCGGCTTCCAGTTCGGCTTTTTTGACTAATAGGGTTTCTAAATGAGAGTGCAAATACTCAGTGGAATCGTAGCTCATAGCGGCATTATAGCGTTGCCATCTCGCTTGTATCAAAACGGGCGAGAGCAGGCATGATGCAACCGGCTAGGCGGTTTGACGCTCTTCTTGAAGAATTTCTTTGAAGGATTGAATAGATTGCTGAGAATCGTCTTGCTGGGCTTTTTTCTCTTTGCGAGATTTTTTGCTTCCTCGCTGAGAAGTTTGGGCAGCGGCTTGGGCCTGGCGGAAACGATCAACTCGACCTTGACGATCAAGAAGCTTCATTTCACCAGTAAAGAAAGGGTGGCAAGCGTCACAAAGATCGACTTGAATTTCTTCTTGTGTTGAACCGATGGTAAAGGTATTGCCGCAAGCACAGGTAACTTTTGCTTGTGGGTACCACTTGGGATGAATATCACTTTGCATAGGAGACTGGATTATATCACATCAGGAATTGCCATTTTGTAGAAGACCGTCTGTCAAAACTACCTCAAGTAACGATTACTCTTGCTCAACGGGCACTAACAAGCGAATACGCTTAATAAAGCGTTTGTCATCTTTATCAATATCGGTGATAACCAGAGCGGCTTGATCTTCTTCAAGATCTGAAACAGTAATTTCTTGGCCATTCAGATCCTCATAGTCAGTTGAGCGAGTCGTGGGCCAACTCACTTCCTGTTGCTCGCCACGTGGTTGGAGAGTTATCTCTTGGCGATCGAGAGCTGTAATATTTCCCAGAGTTACTTGACGATTTTCTGAGAAGTTATCGGTAGTCATAATCACACGTCTGGCTTCAATCACCAGTTCATCAAGACGAGTTCCCATGACAGTAATGCCGTTACCCACTACGAGTTCACTTAAAGGAATCTCTTTACCATTTGAGAGGATGGTTGTTCCTTGCTGGATTTGGATAGTTTTTTCATCTCCCCTTGGACAAGTTAAGCTGAAAGTAGCACTGCCTACCTGGGTAATCGTGCCAATATAGCCAAGAAAGTTTTGGGCTGGAGCATCGGAATTCTTAAGCGTTTCCTCAATGCGTTCGCGAATGGCTCGGCGTAGATCTGCCGAAGAAGTTGTTTCCTCGTCTGGTGCTGGACTTTGGGCATAGGCATTTCCTGGTGCCAAAAGAAAGGTGGCAACAAAAAGAAGAGGCAAAATTTTGCGCAGGTTCATTCGTTTTCTCCTTCTTCCGTTTCTGCTTCTGCGGTAGCGGTTGGCGATAGGCTGAGATCAGCAGTTGAGTAGACCAGACTAAGAACGATTTCTTCCTGTTGACCATCTGGAAGAACCGAAACAATCGTTACTCGATTGCCTCCTAGCCCTAAAGTTATATCTTGGGCAAAATCTCCATCTTGGTCAGCGTTGGTAATAAATTCATCCTCGGTGGTGAAAACGGTAATATAACTATTAGGAAGAGTTCTGCCTACGATTTTGACTTCTGGCTGATCAGTAAGGAAGTTGTTTTCCGGTTGGGAAACAGTGAGATTTTTTTGTTCCACACCTGGAGTAGGGGTGGGGTTTTGGCCACGACTATTGGCAATTTCTTGAACCGTTTTATTGGGGAGAAATCGTTGGCGAAGCGTGTAGATGCCAAAGGTGATGCCAAGACCGACAATTATACCCACGATGATGGCTAAGAAGATTTCCTTTCTCATAGATTAGGCGTCTGCATTGTACTACAGTTTGTGATAATCTACGGCCAAGGACCTATCCGACACGATAAATAAGGAGAAAATTATGGATATTCAATATGTTGGCCACTCATGTTTTCGCTTACGAGGAAAAGAAGGACTCGTTATCACCGACCCCTATGCGGCAAGTGTTGGATTCTCTCTACCAAAGTTGAGCGCTGATGTGGTGACCGTTTCTCATAATCACTCAGATCATAATCAAATTCAGTCAGTGAAGTCGACCAGCTCTCGTGAGCGTCCATTCATTATTGATCAGCCTGGTGAGTACGAAGTTCAAGGCATTAGCGTTTATGGTTATCCCAGTTATCATGACAATGATCAAGGAACTCAGCGCGGTACCAATGTGATGTACTCCATTTTTCTTGATGATGTCCATGTTCTCCATTTAGGGGATTTGGGTCATCCACTTGAGGATAAAATCATTGAAAGTATTCCAGAAGTAGATGTGTTGATTGTTCCGGTTGGCGGTATATATACTCTCGATCCTGCTGGCGCAGTCGAAGCCATCACTCGTTTGGAACCCGCGTACGTTATTCCTATGCACTTTAAAACTCCCCAACATGACAGCTCAACTTTTGGCGAGCTGGCAACCGTTGATGACTTTGTTCAAAAATATGGAAAACAGCCAAAAATCACTGACAAGTTAACGCTTTCTGGCCCCAAGTCGGTTGATGAAGCCGAAACTCAACTGATCATCTTAGAAGCTAAAGTTGCCTAAGTCAGTCGGCAGAGGAAAATATGAGTGTAACAAGTAGTGGCCGAATTCCTCCTCATGACATTGAGGCAGAGGAGAGCGTTCTTGGTGCTATTCTGCTTGATAAAGACGCCATTATTCAGATAGCCGATATTCTCAAGCCTGATCACTTTTATGTGCCAGCTCATGCCGACATTTTTACCGCGGTTTTGCAGCTGTATGAACAACGCGAGCCAATCGATTTGCTGACCCTTACCAATCAGCTTAAAAAGAACAAGACGCTGACAAAAATTGGTGGAGCTTCCTACATTACGAGTCTAGCCAATAAGGTTCCCACGGCGGCGAATGTTCGTCATTATGCCAATATTGTCAAAAATTCTTCTACCAAGCGAGAAATCATTCGCATGGGTGCAGATCTTACGGAGAGAGCTTTTGACCCAGGGCATGAAGCCCAATCTTTACTTGAAGTGGCAGAGCAACGCATTTTCCAACTTTCGCGTCACCATGTGGCGCCAAATTTTGTGTCCATGAAAGATGTTTTGGTTGAAAGTTTTGACCGCCTTGAAGATCTGCATAAGAATCAATCTGGAATTCGCGGTGTGCCTACCGGTTTTGCAGATATTGACAACATGTTGAGCGGCTTGCAGAAGTCGAACTTGATTATTTTGGCGGCTCGTCCGGGAACCGGAAAAACAGCTTTAGCCTTGAACATCGCTCAAAATGCCTCGGTTCTCTTCAAAAAGAAAGTGGGATTTTTCTCGCTTGAAATGAGTAAGGAGGAGCTTGTTGACCGTTTACTTGTTTCGCAAGCGGATATTGATGCTTGGCGACTGAAAACCGGCCGGCTCGGTGAAGAAGAGTTCTCGCGACTTTCCCATGCCATGGGTGTTTTGGCGGAGGCCCAGATTTTTATTGATGACACCCCTGGTATTAGCATGATTGAGCTTCGGACCAAAGCTCGCAGGTTAATGATGGAGCACGAAATTGATGTCTTTGTGGTTGATTACCTCCAGCTGGTTCATGGGATGAACAAGGAAAATCGTGTTCAAGAAGTGGGCGAGATTTCACAAGGATTAAAAAATCTTGCGCGTGAACTCAAGGTCCCCGTTTTGGCTCTGGCACAGCTTTCGCGGGCAGTTGAAGCGCGAGGCACAAAAGAGCCTCAGCTTTCTGATTTACGTGAGTCAGGATCCATTGAACAAGATGCAGACGTCGTAACTTTCCTGTACCGTCCAGATGATGACCTTCGTGACCAAGTAAAGATGAAGATTGCGAAGCACCGTAATGGGAGCATTGGTTTGGTTGACTTGTACTTCCGAGGGGACCGTATCCGTTTTTACGGCATGGAGAGAGAGTTTTCTCAACAATCTAGGGAATAAGCTATTTACTATCTTTCCATTAAATAAGGGGGACAAAGCCAAAGAGTAAGTACATCAGTCCGCCAGCAAGGACGATAAAAAGCATCAAAAGTCCCAAATTTGCTTTAAGGTCCTGCGTGTTTGGCGAATGTCGACCCGAAGAATCAGTACTGGCAATGATGACAATGGCAACCACGAACCATAAGGCAGCGCGCAGTAAAATCAGACCAAAGCTATTGGCCGAGAAGAAATCTTTCAGCAATTCTCCTATTTGTGCATTATCCATTTCCCCTAGTATAGGTGAAATGCTTGGTTTCTGACAAGTTCAAAAGAGAAGAGCCACTCAACGAGATTGCCGGGGATTATCGCCAGAAAGAAATGGTACAATCAAACGCACTTCTTTTCTTTTTGGAGCGACAATTGGAAAGTTTTTTTGTTGCCCAAAAGATCCGGCCACGGTGGCGGAATTGGTAGACGCGCGGGTCTCAAAAACCCGTTCCTTTCACCGGGAGTGAGGGTTCGATTCCCTCCCGTGGCACTCTACTTATCTTTGTTTCTCACTACGGCGGGCTGGCCCAAGCCAGAAGCGTTCGAAACAAAGATAATGCTGCCTCTCTATGGCGTTAGGTTAAAGCTCAAAGCGTTCAAAACCTGTTTCACCTTTATCCCAATGACCAGCTCCTAGCAGGTTTTTTTTGATATCATCGATATTAAAGGAGACATGATGGCCGCAGAAGTTGATGAGAGTACTATAGACCGGAAAACGCTTTCAAGAAAAATAGAGCAAGAAGCGCGAGCTCTCTTTCGTATTGATCCAGTAACACGGCAACTCACACTTGAAAGCTTACTGCAAATTTCTGAGGCAATTTCATCTTTAGCTCATTTTGGAGATCAGTCCTCTCAAAACTTAGAAAAAGTGAGCTGTATTCGAAGACTTCTTGGAGATGTGGTTATGGCAGGAGGCTTACCGAAAGTAGAGCTTGTGGATGTTCCAATCTCTGAAAATAACTTGTATGACTTTATTTTTGGCGGCGTTCTTCATGAAAAAAGGGGTAAGCTCACAATAATAAATAAGTCTTAATGTCCCTACGAGGTAAGGATACTTATCTCAACCACCAAATTGCCCACCAGAGAAAGAGCTGGGGGGCCATACCAACCAAGATATTTGGGGTAGAGTGGTGAAAAGCTTGATGTACATTATTCAGGGGTTTAAAAATTTTTGGTTCCCAATGCAAAAAGTTGCGGGGCGCTTCTAAAAAGTCCGGAACTAAGCCAATAAAACCGCCAATCCAGGCAGCCCAAGCAACACCCTCGTGGCCAACTTGGAAAAAGTAGTAGAGGAGTATTCCGGTGATCACAAGTTCACCAAGTTCCAGGAGAATAGCTGTTTGGCGTTTTCTTTTGCCGGAACTCAGTCCGGTGCCTACATCCCAGTGTGGAATCCAGTCTTCCAAATAATGGGTGGCAAAAATGGTCGGCACGACCAAAAGAGGATGCAACGTGGTGGCAACGAGAGCGCCGGTTAATGAATGCGAAATCGACAGCACAATACAGGTATACTACCACTAACTATGCAACTGTGGTGGCAGCTCCCTTGGATTCCGGCAATTCTTTCGGGAATATTTGTTTTTATTGGTTTGATTGGATCAGGTTACTTTTTTTGGAAAAAAGCCAAAGAAGAGCATTTTGATCTCTGGGATGTTTTTGATGGCTTGATTTTGTCTGGCCTAGCAGCATTTGTTGCCTCTCGATTGGCCTATATAGTTGTTCGGGGAGAATGGGAGATGTTGATCCCCAGGAATTTTATCCAATTTTGGAACTATCCTGGCCTCTGGGCTCCGGCCGGACTCATTGTGGCCTTTGTTTTCATGGGGTGGTCGGCCCGCAAAATGAAAAGAGATATGTTTGAAATATGGGATTTTTATGCTCTGGTGTTAAGTTGGTTCTTAAGTTGGTACTGGTTCTCACGTTTGGTCATTGGTGCTGCTGCAGGAGTTTCTACTCAGCTCCCCATTGGCATATTGTTTCCCCAGAGGGTTGAGCCGGCTCATCCCATTCAACTGTATGCTGGCTTGGGCTTTTTGTTGCTCTTCCGTTACCTCTGGTGGGCTGAGCCAAAATATCGTTTCTTTCTCTGGTACAGAAGTAAAAAGAGAACAGCCAAAAGCGGCTTTTTGCTCTCTGTATTTTTGATTATTACCGGTTTCATGGGTGTTCTCTTAGGCTTTGTTGACTATCCATTTTTGAGGATTTTTGATTTTGATATCAACCAGTTGTTCCACGCCATTCTGTTTTTGTCTGGGTGTGTGTTACTCTATGTACGATCAGGACAACTGTTCTTTGTGAAAAAAGAGAAGGGAAAAAATGAACCACCTTTCATCAGCTCAGCTCCAGGAGCTTAAAACACTCCTTGAAAAAAATCTTTCCAAAATGCTTGGCTATGCCGAAAATTTGGAAGAAACAGACCCAACAAGTGATGAAAACCGTGTTAACGATAATGCCGAGGCTGGAGATGAAGCACTCGAAGATTACGGAATCTTAGAGAACCAGGTTTTGGAAAGTGCTGCAGATGAAAGTATTGCTGACCTTCAGGCTGCTTTAGTGCGTATACAGGAAGGCACCTACGGACTAGATGAAGAGACTGGAGAGCCTATTCCTTTTGAACGACTCAGACTTTTTCCTACCGCCCGCCACAATGTAAAGCAGGATGAATAAGCGAGCAAAATTTGTTGCAGTCCTCTTTGGACCAGGCATCATCGCCCTGACACTTGATCAAGCCACAAAACTTTTCTTCCCAACCAGGATATTC
Source organism: uncultured Pseudomonadales bacterium (assembly GCA_964598125.1). Taxonomy (GTDB): domain Bacteria; phylum Patescibacteriota; class Microgenomatia; order UBA1400; family UBA1396; genus UBA1396. The sequence continues at coordinate 10,289 of CAZRAG010000003.1, read as the reverse complement.
AACCAGGGGGTGGCTTTTTCCCTTCCATTCTTGTCAGAACAAAATATGGGACAAACTGTTGTCATTGCGCTGCTTATTGTGGCAATATCCATTTTTGCGGCTTGGCATATGCGTGGTAATTCTGCACTCAGTATGCGATTTTTTTACAGCATCTTGCTGGGTGCAGCACTTTCGAATTGGATAGATAGGGTGATGTATTCTGGTGTCAGGGATATTTGGTACGTTCCAAAGCTGCAAATGAACAACAATGTTGCCGACTGGCTTATAGTTGGGAGCGTCATTGCCATTATCGCAGTTGATATCCGATCGCATTTCCAACAGGAAGTGAAACACGAGCCGGCTGAATAACCTCTGGTGGCGCCCGTAATATTCCGGCTTCAATGAGAAAATCCTCCGAAGTTCTCGATAAAGAACGGGAAACTTTTTTACCGTGGGCAAGAGCCGCGATCGCCTCAGCGACTTCCATTGTGATTACGGCTGGTTCTAATTCGTTACCAGGGTGTGTTATTACGCACTCATAGAGGAGTTTGGCAATCTCGGCTTGACTTGGATTACGTGACAGTTTTTTTCTGGCAGCATCAAGATAGTATTGTGCCAATGAGTACTGATTTTGGCGTTGACGATCAAGATATTCGTGTAAATTTTGAAACATCCGCTGAAACTCTGCTAGATAGAGAGAGGTGCTTACCAGGTTGGGTTGAAAACGAAATGTTTCTTCAGCAGATTTAAGGGCCATAATGTATGGTAGTACATTCTTTTTTCGCGATACAAACGTAAAAATATGGTAAGAAAATTGTATGGACTTTGCTCGTACATTTATGAGGAACATGTCCAGGCATGAACCCTTTATAATAACGAGTATGTCAGAAAAAAGGCCATCACGAGTGTGTTGTGAACCAGGTGAGCAACCTCGGATAATTTTTGAGGATCAGGATCTTTTGGTCATAAATAAGCCTGCCGGTCTTGTCGTTAATCGGGCCAATTCTGTTAAACAGGTAACGCTCCAGGATTGGATCGATACCTATCTAGAAAATGATGCTCTCTGGAAAAAGGGTAGGGCAGAGGATGAAATTTTTTCTCAACGGTCAGGAATGATTCATAGGTTAGATAAAGATACGAGTGGCCTCATTCTTTTTGCCAAGAATCCTTCAATGATGTATGGAATGATGGAGCAATTCCAGGCAAGAACTATCCAAAAGACGTACCTGGCTCTTACACACGAGCATTTTACAGATAAAAAGGGAATTATTGAGGTTGGTATTAGGCGTCATCCTCAGGATAGGGAGAGATTTAGTGTTTCGAGTGAGGGTCGGCCAAGTAAAACTTTTTTTCAGGTGCAACGGGAATTTTCTGGCCTGAATATTGCCAAGTTGCAAAAGCACTTAGAAGAGCAGGGAATATCAACAAAAGGAATTCATCAATTATCACGAATTTATCAGGATTTCTCCTTAGTTGAACTCCAGCCAAAGACGGGCAGAACCCACCAGATCCGCGTGCATCTCCAGTTCATGCACCATCCCATTGTTGGTGATGAACGTTATGTGGGTCGGAAGCGGTTCCGAATTGACCAACTATGGTGTGAGCGTCAATGGCTTCATGCCTGGAAAATTTCGTTTGCATACCCAAATGGTGGGCCGGTTCGTGAATTTGAAGCTCCAGTTGCAAAAGATCTTGAGAAATCCCTGTCGTTTTTGACCGACTAAAGATAGTTTCGGCAGTCAGCATCTTCAATATCAACGTTTTTCCTTTATTCAATGAGCATGGCATCGCCAAAGCTAAAGAATCGATAGTCGTTATCAATTGCCTGTTGATATGCCTTACCTAAAATATTTGTTGAAAAAGTTTCAAACTCATGTCTTGTTTGAGGAGAACTGGTCAGAGCACTCACAAGCATGAGGAGCGTTGACTTTGGCAGGTGAAAATTCGTGATGAGACCGGAAACAATTTTGTACTCATAAGGTGGGTACAAAAAGAGCTCAGTTTCTGTGCTCTGTGGATGAAGTCGCCAGCCATTTGGGTATGATGAGTCCTCAATGGCGCTGGCCTCTAAAGTACGTAAAGAAGTGGTACCAACCGCAATGATTCGGCGCTTTTCGCGAAGAGCGGTGTTTACCAGTTCGGCTGCTTGGGGGGAAACGGAGAATTTCTCCGAGTGCATGTGGTGTTTAGTGATATCCGGAGTGGTGACATGAAGAAATGTTCCCAGACCCACGTTGAGAGTCACTGAGGCGATTTGCACGCCTTGCTCTCGAAGAGCTTGCAAGAGTTGTGGGGTGAAGTGAAGACCAGCCGTTGGCGCCGCCGCCGAACCAGGATTTTTCGCAAAGATCGTCTGATAACGATTGGGGTCACCCACAAAGTTTTTGATGTAGGGAGGAGTCGGCATTTCTCCCAGATGATAGAGAGCATTGAGCACATCGCCAGATTGGGCTTGAACCGCAACTTGTCTGGTGAATTCGGTCAATTCCTGACAAGTAATGACAAGACCTGCCTGGCTGTTGCGAACTTCGACTGTTTGGCCAATTTTTAGACCTGGCCTTGTGAGTGCTTCCCAAGTTTCGGTTTGGCCCGTGCCTGAGAGTTTTTTGGTGAGAAGGATCTCGACCTTACCACCAGTGGTTTTTTTGCCAAACAGTCGAACAGGAAGAACTTTTGTGTCATTTAGTACCAGCACATCACCCTTACGTAGAAATTTTGGAAGGTCGTAAAAATGATGGTGGGTAATCGTTTCAGCTGTTCGATCTAGGCGAAGAAGTCGACTGTGGTCGCGTGGCTCGGCCGGAACCTGAGCAATTTTCTCAGGTGGCAGGGTATAATCAAAATCACTCAGTTGCATGTCCAAGAGTATACCAAGCAGAATCAAGTCTCGCTGACAATTGCTTTTTGAACTGAAGATTCACAAATACAAACATTATGTCGACCCAATCGCCAACCTCATCAGCAACCTTTCAGTTTCAGCGTACTCATGGCTACAAAAATGCCCGTGCCGGGGTGATAAATACTCCTCACGGCCAGGCGCTTACGCCAATGTTTATGACAGTGGGAACAGCGGCCTCAGTAAAATCTCTCGACACTCAGGATCTCGAAAATATTCAGCCACAAGTTGTGCTCAGTAATACCTATCATCTCTATCTCCGTCCCGGGCATGAACGCATCGATCGTCTGGGTGGTTTACATAAATTTATGGGCTATCCTCATCCCATGCTGACTGATAGTGGTGGATTTCAAGTATTTAGCTTGGGAGATCAGTTGTACCAGAACAAAGAAGGGCAAGGGAGCTTGCCACCACTTAAACGCACAAAAATTTCGGAGGATGGAGTTGCTTTCTTTTCACATCTTGATGGTTCTCAACATTTTTTTTCGCCTGAAAAGTCGATCGAAATTCAGCAAGCTCTCGGGGCCGATATCATCATGTCTTTTGACGAATGCTTGCCTGATGATGTTGAGTATGATCGAGCAGTAGCGAGTGTTGATCGCACCTTTCGTTGGGCGCAACGTGGTTTTGCTCAATGGGAGGCAAAGAATCGTCTGAGCTGGCAAGGCAATTATCAAGCTTTGTTTGGCATTATCCAGGGTGCCATGCATAAAGATCTCCGGATGAAAGCGGCGCAACAAATTGCTTCGTTGCCGTTTGATGGCTTGGCACTTGGTGGCGAGACCATTGGTTACAATATGCCTGGTACTTTGGAAGTTCTCGATTGGGTTCGCGATATTCTCCCAGAACAAAAACCACGTTATGCCATGGGTTTAGGGCGCGACCCTCAAAATATTGTGGATGCAGTCTGGGCTGGGTATGATATGTTCGACTGTGTAGCACCCACGCGATTAGGACGAAATGGCACTCTGTATTTTGGGGAACTCGATACTTCAGTAGAACCCTGGATTTGGAAATCGCCATTCCCCAAAGGACGACTTCAGATTGGTAATTCGCAGTTCAAGGAAGACACCAGTCCCATACAGCCAGGTTGTGACTGTTATACCTGTCAACAGGGTTACACTCGTGCGTATCTTCACCATCTTTTCAAATCTGGTGAACTCGCGTATTTCCGTTTGGCTTCCATTCACAACGTCCGACTCTTTGTTCGTCTTACGCAACAACTCCGACAGACAATCATCGAACGCCACGAAAAAGCATAGCGGGTTAAGATAGATATACCAATTCATGAATATTCGTCGTCGCCGACAGCCACGGGGTTCAACTCCGGCAGAAAACCAGCAGTCAGTCTGGAGGGTTTTTGGCCTGATTTTTTTTCTTTCCACTGTCTTGACGGGTTTTTTGCTTTTTCGAGAACGTCAGTGGCGTGGGGATCATCAGCGTGCCGTTTTGGTTGTTCATCAGGTGAAGGATGAAGTACGTCAACCATTATCCCTGGTAGTGGTGAAAACGGAAAATAAAGTTCAGGTCTTACCTTTACCTCCACAGCAGGTCATCCAGACACCGCTTGACTATGGCAATTACACCAGTGATGCCCTGGTCGGGTTAACCCAGCTCGAAAACTTACGTTGGGAATTTCTGACGTATGCGATTTCTTTGGAATATGGGGTAGCGATTGACGGTATTGTCTGGACTCAAGAAGCAGAGCTCAGTAGCCTTTCTAAGGTAAGGAAATTAGCGTTTTTTGCTTTAGTAAATAACCAACCAAGCACAATGGTGTTTTGGGACCGTTTTAAGTGGTGGGGTTGGCTACAGCGTGTTCCTTCTTATCAGTTTGAACTTGTTGATATTCATCAATACCTCACTGACGCAAATCGTCTCGACGAGCCTCGCTATGATCGTTGGGCAGAACTTTACCTCCAGGACGCTTCGATTCGAGGGAGCGATTATTCTTTAGTAGTACAAAATGGGACTGGAGTTGACGGTTATGCCCATAGAATTGGTCGAATGCTTGGCTTGATGGGTTTTTATGTTCGGGGGTTGGAAACCATCGATGGCTTAGAAAGATCAGCTGTTTTGTTAGAAAAAGGTACAACGCCCTGGTCAGGGCAAAGATTAGAGTCTGTTTTTTCCTTCTTCACTACCAAACGTGACCAAGCTCTGGTTGAGGAAAAGCGCACCAACGCCGTGTTACGTGTTGGGTCTGATCAAGCCCAATACTTCAAGAAAAAATAATCATTTTAGAGACAGGAAGGGAAGCAAATATTAGTCGTCGTCGATGGTTTCTTCTTCCTCATCATCAGTGTCGAAAGAATTTTTCAAGGCTTCTTCTATGGTTTCGCTGTCAAGTTCGTTCTCACCTTCATCATCGCCGGTTTCACCCATGTAAACTGGTTCCTCATCCTCTCGAGAGATATCAGAGGCATCTAGAGTAAGGATTCCACCTGATTCGCTGGGGAAAGAGGCAACGTGGGCAACCGTCTCAGCGCGACTGCGCTCTCGGATAAAAACAACTACGTTGTTATTTTTGAGCGATTGAATTTTGACGGTGTAGACATTGCCAGCCTCCATTAATTGGCGTAATCGGGCAGTCAGATCATCAGGAAGAGAACCAATATACTTTCCATCACAGTGGACGCTGATTCTCGTTTTGGCGCACTTTAGTTCACAATCCATGCCAACGCTTAAGTTGTTGATAACATCGGCGTCAGCTAATCGACAAAGGCTTGTTGATTTTGTCTTTCCGGGCTCATCAACGAAATCCGAATGACGAAGAGCTTTGGGGAGTCGAACTGGTTGTTTTTTACGGATAACTTCCAGATATTTTCTGGCGACCGAATTGGAATTATCAATATCCAGTACCTCTTGATAGGCCTTTTCTGCCGAACCGTGATTTTGCTTTTGCAGATACGCAAAGCCAATACGGTTAAAAGCTCCAATGTTACGAGGATCAATGGTTAAGAGTTCTTCATTAAGGAGTATGGCATCATCCCAGCGCTCTTCTTGAGCAGCTTTAATAGCTCTAGTCTGGAGTGTAAAAATTTTACTCATAACGTGTAAATCCTTTGGTTTCGAGTGATATCATACCGGTATGTCGGGACATAGCAAGTGGAACAATATCAAGAACCGCAAAGCTGCACAAGACCAAAAGAAGTCGAAATCCTTTTTTGAGGTGGTGCGCCTGATCCGCATTGCCGTTAAGCAAACGCATGATGGAAATCCAGATACGAACCCCTCACTTCGTCTTGCTCTCGAAAAAGCGCGCAGCGTAAACATGCCTAAAGAGAATATCCAACGTGCTATTGATCGAGCTTTAGGACAGGGTGAATACGGTCAAAATATTCAAGAAGTTGTATACGAAGGATATGGACCAAATGGGGTCGGTTTTCTCGTGGTGGCTGCGACCGACAATTCCCAACGCACCTCTGCCACCATGAAATTCATTTTTTCCCGTGGTGGTGGATCACTGGGTGGACCAGGATCAGTTATGTTCATGTTTCGTCGCGAGGGGACCGAGTTTGTGCCCACCATTCCTGTTCCACTTTCCGAAACTCAATTGAATGAAATTGAAGAGCTCAAAGACACCTTTTTGGAAGATGACGATGTTGAAGAAGTCTACACCAACGCCCAGTTGGCAGAGTAATAAAACAGTCGGCCAAGATCGATTGCACCGCCACACGAAAAACGAATAGAATACATCAATAAACAAAGAGAGGAGGGAGATTTCATTTTTTGAGACCTTGTGGTGTGTCTCAAAAAAAGAAATTCTCCTGATCTTATGCGTAGACGACAAAAATTCATCTTAGTTTCATTCATCCTGGCACTTGGACTTGTTGGAACGCAGCTCGTACCTTTGCAATGGCGACCAATGAGTTTATTTCTCTTCGCTTTTCTAGCGTACCTTTTAGCTGGCTGGTCCATGTTTGATAATCTTGATGGGGTAGAGTGGTTAACCATTGTGCCGCTTCCTTCCTTTTATGGACTTTCTGTGGCCGCGTTTTATTTTCTCTTGCCAGAAAGCTGGCTTGCGCGGGCCTTTATCTTGGGACTTTTTGGACTTGGGATGTATGCCTTATTCCTGGCAGGGAATATCTTTACCATTGCCAAGGTCCGTTCCATCCAATTACTCAAGGCAGCTCAGGCAGCGCTTTTTTTCTTTTGTTTAATCGCCGCTTTGTTAGCGTTTAACACGGTTTTTTCTTTGGGACTCATGTTTTTTTGGAATGGATTAGCTTGTGGTCTCATCGCCATGCTTCTCAGTTTTTCCTTTTATTGGTCCATTCGTCTGGAAAAACGGCTCAGTCGAGAAGTCATTGCCCTTACGGTTCGAACGGGGACGACTATCGGTCTCTTAGCGGCGATTGTGTCATTTTTCCCTGGTCACCTCTGGCCAATTTCTTTACTGCTTATGACAGCCATGTACACTGTTCTGGGACTCAGCCAATCTGTTCTGGAAGAGAAAATGTTCACCAACACCGTTCGTGAGTATGCCGCCGTATTTATTGGGGTGGTAATCGTATTTTTTGTGGTTTTGCCCTGGAAGTAGCCTTGTTCTCCCAGGCGGTTTGCTATACTTGAGCGAAGTATGGCCGATCTCCAATCCTACAATGCGAAAATTTGTTATACCATCACTGGTTTTTTGATTCATGACAATAAGATTTTACTTATTAAGCATAAGAAAGCTGGCATCTGGCTCTGTCCAGGCGGACATATCGAAGAGAATGAGTTACCACATCAAGCCGTTGAACGCGAGTTTCTCGAAGAAACCGGAATCAAAGCTCAAGCAATTTCGTCTGGGTTACAGATTAATGATTCAAGCAGAGAAACCGTACCCGCTCCATTTCACATGAATTTGCACTGGGTCTGTCAGGATAATTACGAACACCGGGTACATGGGTCCACACTTACACAATATGCCAAGAAACACTGGAGCAAAGGCTGTGAAATGCATTTTGGCATGTCCTATCTTATGCAAATAGTGGGTGATAATACGTACACACAAAATGTCGAGGAAACAGATGGAATTGGTTGGTTCTCAAAGAAGGAAGCCAGCGAGTTATTGACCGAAAAGATGATTCGAGAAGAAATGCTGTTTGCCTTTTCGCAGTCGGTTTGACAGATTTTAAGTCGCTTTTCCAGGGGAAAATAAGGAACAATAACACAATAGACCGACAAATTTTTTCATTCCATCTCAAGAGAGAAGGGGGGAGAGACCTGAGGGTTAACGTCCCATAATATTTTATTATTATGTTTCATTTGGTGGCAGAGAAGAAAACAATGTGGAAAACTTTTTGATAGAGAATGATATAGTTAGATCAGTTTCAATGACAGTTTTCATGATAATTTTTCCAGGGCTACATCTGGTGAAAAGCATACATACCTCTTACACAAGGGCCGAGATTCTGGGATATGCAAGAATATTTGGGCTATCTACCAGGCTAAAGGGTCGAATTTGCCAAGAAAACCCGAAGGTCAATCTCGAGAAGTCCCTCAAGTTGGTTTTGGGAGACCATAAGAGTGGTTCATTCATATGCCTCAGAAATGAGAAGAAATCGGAATACTAGAGGAATAAGTACTCATTGTTTGGTATTTACCGCCGTTTTTTACCCTCTTAAGCGGGTTGATACCACAAACTGAGATTCGGGTTTGTCCACCTGAATACTTGCCATTAAGTCGCAAAATGTATATTGTGCGACATAGTAAAGATGTGGCAGAGAGGGCCTCTGCTCGCTATTTTGCTATTCAAAAAAATCACGGACATTGTTCTCTTCTTTTATTTCCCATTATTTCTAACAGGTACTTGCTCCCCCACAGATGGTCGCAACTTCATTTTTCAAATTTGTAGATAAACCCGAAAATATTTCCGAAAATGGCCCAAATAGTCTATTTTCATCTATTTTGATCGACTTTGTATATGACCTACTGCTCGTTTTTGCCAGAAAAAGCCGAAAATGAGGCCTTAGAAGGGCTTGTATCTGGTAGCAAAGCCTTTTTCCTGGCTAAGCTGGTATTTTGACTCGTTACTCACTCAACTTCCCAAAAAATTCCGGTTTTGATTGTCGTCAAACGCTCACAAGTTTATGTTGGTTATGATGGTGGTTTGGTGAAATCAAAGAATCAGAAAAGAATGGGAAGAAAAGATCAACGATTGCGAACTCTTCGGCCATATACTTGCGACGTATAGATATTGGTTGGCTGGTGTTGGGTGGCTTGATCCAGACCAGCTTCTCGGGACAATGCTACGGCATAGGCATATATTTTTCTGAAGGTCAGTACACTTTCCATGCTTCCTATGTGATTCGCCTCCATCTTGGCTAGAATCCGGCCGATTTGAGTGGCATGCAAGCGAATAAGTCCTTGAGATTGTTGTCGAATACTCGGGTTGATGTTGGGTTCGGTGATGTCGGACCACAGACCGAGATAATAAGCGATTGCCTGTCGGAGTGTTTCCATTGGCTGGTATCGCTGTCCTTCAGCGATTGGTGTTGTCAGCAGGGGAGATGTTCCCTCTTTCATCGGACTTGGCATACTATCCTCCCGATAACTTCTGGTGTATCAAGCAAAAGTATACTCTCACCCTTTCTAGTCGGCAATAAGACCTATGTCGCACAATCGCGAGTTGACAGTCGTTGATGGTATGTCGCACAATGAGAGAGTTATCCACATATGTCCGCACTTTCCTCTCTCCCCCTTCAACGACAAACCCAGGAATACCTCGAGCATCTCGAGGTGGAAAGAAACCTTTCCGGCTTGACCATTCGTGACTATACCCTTTATCTGAACCGTTTTACCACCTGGTGTAAAGGCCATGGCATCCACCAAATTCAGCAGCTTGATCAAGAAGTCTTAAAGAAGTATCGCTTGTACCTGGCTCGTTTTGTCACAGATAAGGGAGAGAACCTTTCTATTCGCACACAGAGCTACTACATCATTGCTTTACGGGCATTTTTAAAATGGCTTACCAAGAATGATGTTCCTGTTCTGGCTGCTGAGAAAATCGATCTTCCTAAAGTTTCGGCCCGCCAAATGACCTTTATTACCCCGGAACAGGTCAATGTTCTCATGCAGATGCCAGATGTTTCTACCATTCAAGGTTCACGTGACCGGGCCATGCTCGAACTCTTGTTTTCGACTGGTTTGCGGGTCTCAGAATTAGTCAGTCTGGACCGAGAGCAGGTGAATCTGCAAACTCAGGAATTTGGGGTTATGGGAAAGGGGCGGCGTTTACGAGTGGTGTTTATCTCTGATGTGGCGGCTCACTGGCTGGATCAATACCTACGTCAGCGAACGGATGAATGGACGCCCGTATTTATCCGCCACGCCAAAGGAGTCGATCCCACTGATGATGGTGAGAAAATGCGCCTCTCTGCCCGCTCGGTTCAACGGAAAGTCGAAAAGTACCGCAAGATGGCTC
>CAZRAG010000002.1:0-64656 GCA_964598125.1 uncultured Pseudomonadales bacterium | reverse complement strand
TGGTTTAATTCGATACAAAGCGAAAAACCTTACCTGGGTTTGACATATACCTGCAAGCTTCTGGAAACAGAAGCCTCTTACGAAGGTGGTATACAGGTGCTGCATGGCTGTCGTCAGCTCGTGTCGTGAGACGTCCGCTTAAGTGCGGTAACGAGCGCAACCCCTGTCGTATGTTGCATATCATACGAAACTGCCCGGCTGCAAGCCGGGAGGAAGGAGGGGATGACGTCAAGTCAGCATGGCCCTTACATCCAGGGCTACACACATTCTACAATGGAGCCGACAACGGGTCGCGATGGGGTAACCCTGAGCCAATCCTAATAAACGGCTCCTCAGTTCAGATTGAGGGCTGCAATTTGCCCTCATGAAGTCGGAATCGGTAGTAATCGCAGATCAGCACGCTGCGGTGAATACGTTCTCGCTTCTTGTACACACTGCCCGTCAAGCCAGCAAAGTCGGCAGCGCCCGAAGCGGGTGACCTTAACTTACATTAGTAGGATAGGCTCCGTTACGGTGAGGTCGGCGATGAGGACTAAGTCGTAACAAGGTATCCGTACTGGAAGGTGCGGATGGATTACCTCCTTTCTAAGGAGTCGGAGGTTGAGGTCTCACGCCCTCACTCCTCGCTTGATAGTAATATCAGCAAAAACTCCAAGTCCCGTGGATCTCATGCCCGGGCCATCCTGTCAGTTGGTGTGGTGTCTAGAAAAGACTGTTTTCTTCTTTACTTGAATAATGGAAAAAGGCGATCCGAAAGGGTCGCCTTTTTTTGTGGATTCAGAGTGAATGAGGATAAAGATGAAGGAATATCTTTGTCCGACCTTTCCTCTGGAAGGATATTCCTAGGAATATCCTTCCAGGCAAAAACAAATGAAAAGATATTCCTTGTGAAGGGTTCCTACAAAACAAAAAGGGCATCTTGCGATGCCCTTTTTTTGTTTCTCATTGCAATATCATCGTCCTAGCCAAGGGATGATTCTTCTCCACACTGGAATTGGAGTCGGCTTGGGCGTTAAGACTGGAGTTGGTCTTACCGTTGGCCGAATCGTCGGTTGCGTGGTTGGGTAAACCGTTGGTTGAGCCGTTGGGTACGGTGACGGTTTAAAGCTGGCATACGGCGTGCTACTTGGCCATGGTGACTTAACGATCGGTGATGGCCGAGGCGTTGGGGTGCCCGTTGGCTTCAACGAAGGAGAGGGCCATGGTGTTTTGAGTACTGGCGATGGCTTCGGTGTATTTATCACCGGTGATGGCTTGGGTGTATTCAAGATAATACCGCAAGCCTCCAAGGCGGGTTTGCCAGCCTTTATCCAGGCTTTGTACTGAGCAATTTCTGTTTTGGTCAACGAAACCTGGCCTTTTTTACAAATTTGCCCAGAGCTCACAATGCCGCGGCAACCATTTGGCCAGTAGTATCGAGTTAATACACTCGTGCCTTTAACGATTACCGATGACCAACACTTCTTCAGATCATAGGCTGGTTTCGCTGTTGGTTCAGGATTCTTCACACAACGAGGCATTGCTGGCACTGGCTGGGGACAAACCACTCCCGGTTTAGGAACACAATTGGTTGGCGGTGGAACTGGAGTAATACAAGAATATCCTGCCGGGCAGCTTCCATTTTCGCCACAAGGGATAATGGTATCTGGTGTTGGGGTCTTTCCTGGTGGGGTGGGCTTTGGCAGATTTGGCTCGTAGAGTTCCTCTACTACGGCTGAACCAGGACGATATCCTCTGATACTTTGAGAAAGGATTTTCGCTGTAGGGACGCCTGAGCCACCACCATACTCACCTCCATATGTTGGTCTATATTCAATTCTTCCGAGAATTTGTTTTCCCTGGAAGAACTTGGGGTCGCTCAGTGCAGAGCCGGCAACTTTAACGGAAGCAATAAACGTGACCGATCCATCTGGTGTTTCTTGAACATCGCTCGAGGCAAGCTGGAGAGTTGAGAGATATTGGTTTCGGATGTACACCTGCACACCCTTTCGATTGTCATAAATCAGTGTTTCTTGGGCCGGAGGGGTAGGAGATGGCGGATTGGTTGGGGGATATGGTGTGGGGATTGGAGTTTTTGCTGCCGTTGGCAAGCAGTATCCAGGAGCAGGATCGCCATAGATACAGTTTCCTTGCTCGTCACAAACTTTTACGCCAGGAGTTGTGTTAGGAACACAGGTGTAACCACTTGGACAGGTTGGTTTTTCTGGATAACAAATCTGGTTCACTGGAGTTGGTGTCGGATAGGGAGTGGGAGAATATTTTGGATATGAGGTTGAAGTGGGTTTTGGATAGATTGAGGGGGAAGGTGTTTCTGGAGGTCGGGGGTAAATGCTCGGGGAGGAAACCGGTGTGACCTCTCCCCAAACAGTTGGAAAATCACCATTCTGGGCAATAAGTTCTTGTGATTCTGTTGAGACGCCTTGGACGCTTCCGGCAGGATAGGCCTCACCTTGACCTTGTAAGGGAGGAGTTGGCGTGCTCATTCTTTCTGGATAAACCGCCAGCTTGATGTCTACGGATGAAATAGTTGTGCCTATGGGCATCGTGCTGCCATCAAAAATAAAGTCAAAATGGCCTGGCCCCCTACTTGTTGTGGCAACCACCATCTCTGGATATTGTCCAGCGCTGGCTCGGCTACGCGAATCTTGTTCTTGCTGAGTGAGATACACAATGGTGCCAGTTCCCACTACAAGGAGAAGACCCAAAACACCAGCCAGAGCAATCTTAAGCCAAGGAAAACGACGGCGTAATTTTTTTGGTGCAGAGTATTCTTGAGAAGCGGTTGGCGTGGCTGATGGTGGAGAAGAAGTCAAAAAATCTTGAATTGTTGGTGTTTTTGACGATTCTTGCATAGTGAGATCCTTATATGTGCTCATACAAGTATGCAGGTGTTAAAAGGCAATAGTCAAGAGATCAGATTTGAAAAAATGGTGTTTGTAACCACAAACTACTCGGAAAAGACTCGAACCAAAAACTCAGTGTGTTCATTGAGCGGTCGCGCGATGAGTTCTGCGCCCTTTTCGATATCTTCTCGCGAAACATTGGCGGCAAAACTTCTATTTTTGAGTTTTTTCTTGACAGATGACCAAGCTAGATCGGTAAAACCATCCGGTCGGACCTTGGCCACGGCATCAAGAAACCCACAAATTTCGTCACAGGCAAAAAGATATTTTTCTATGAGGGCAGATGGTTGTTTCCCCGTTCTGTCAGGCGCATGAGCTTTGATGGCTTCAATCACTTCCTGGCCAAGTCCATGTGCAGGCAAAATATCATTGATGGCTTTATTTGGGTGTTCATCTGGATACATTTCCCAATCCAGGTCATGTAGGAGACCAGCAAGGTACCATTCCTGCTGATTTTGGTTGAGTTCTCGAGCATACGCCTCCATGGCTTGGGCGACCATTTCGCAATGTCGTTGCAGAGATGGTTGCTTGACGTATTGTTCGAGTAATTGGTGAGCCTGAGATTTGTCCATGGGTATATTGTAGCGGGAGAGAGGTTGATCAGGTGAGGGAAAGATCCTCTGAGTAAGGAGTCTCCTTGATCAAGTGTCTTCAAGCACCCTCGATCAAGGAGACTCCTTCCTTTTTTTACAACCAGGTGCCGGTAAAGATTCGGCGGACACCCAGCAGGAGAATGATGGCACCAAACCCCGTGAGTACCACGGTTTGGGTCGTTGAGCCAGCTTGAGGCAAAGTTGGTTCAGGTGTGGGTTCTGGTTTTTGCGCTGGCTGCTGTGGAGCTGGTGCAGCTGGCTCTTCTGGTTCTTCAGGGACTTGAGCCCGTGGAGAGGCTTTTGCTTGAGGCGAAGCAGGGGGCTGGCGGTTGCCAAAGCGGACCGCGGTTAGCTCACCATCTTTCACGGTAATCGATTTTTCGGTTCCAGAGGTGGCCACCCAACCAGATTTGGACTTTTCACGAACACGGACAATATCATCACCTTTTAAGTTACTAATGTTGCCACCGCGACCATCGCGTGACTCGTAAGTAATATATTCACGCCAGTCGTCATCATGATTCAGATCCCACTCAAACTCCCAGTCGAGACCGTCCTCATCGCTATCGCGAGAGCCATCACCGTCAAGGTCATGGTATTTTTCTACATAGAAGCCGACTTCTTTCTTCTCGTCACAAATACAGTCGGTTTCATCTGAACATTCGGCTTCGCGACACATACCGCCAATACAGGTTAGACCGCCTGTACATTCACTGTCCGCAGAACATTCTTCATCACACTGGGCCGGTTCAGGCGTTGGAGATGGACTCGGTGAAGGACTGGGGCTGGGGGGTACGTACGTGTAGGTGCAAGCATTGGCAATATTTTCGGCTGAAGCACAGTATTCACCAGCACAAGGGATACAACGAACTTCCACATAATCATCTTCATTCTGAGTAATGAGCGGAGAAAGAGCCTCACTCGATTTGGCGATTTCTTCAAATTCACCGTCATCTGAGTAGCGTGCTTCAAAAATGTATTGATCAGTTCCTTCGGGAGCGAGACAACGAAATTGAATCTTGTTGTTCTCTTCGGTGTCGACTTGTTCCAGATCGGTACAGACTTCGTCGATAACGTATTCAATGGTACAGACCTCGCCCGCTTTTGGCACTGATACAGGCGCGGTAGGTGCAAGTGGTTGTTGAGCACGGCGAATGAACCAAATGGTGACGAGGGCCAAAATGGCGAACAAAAGAATACCAACAAAAGCAACAACAACCTTATATTTTTTGATCAGAGTTTTAAAGTCATCTTTTTGTGGTTGATTGGGACCAGTGGTGGCTGTAACAGGTGGAGTGGGTACATCCGGAATCGGCTGAGACTCCGCTTGTGGTGCAGATGTAAGGTAGGCTGATGGGAGATCGAGATTTTCCATACTTATTCTTCTGATGCCCTCGCATCTTCAATACACTGGGTGAGTTCGTCGGATGAAGTCCAGCCACATTCACTAGTATCCTCTTGAATCTCACAGCGACCCTCCTGAGCATAACAGGCGTATTCGGGTTTCATGTCACACGTGGTGAACATCTGTTCATCATCTTTACCTTGACAAATCGTATTGTTACATCCTGAAAGCTTACATTCTGGGGCTACATAAGCATTATTGCTTGATGCCGGGTCAGCGATGGTTTCGTTGAGTGGTGGAGTAGGTTCTGGCGAACTCACCACAATAGGTGTTGAATCTCCCCATTCTGTACATACGCCGTTTTCCATACAGGGTCGACACTGGAATATGTAACGGCCCACTTTGGTGACCCCAAAGTTTTTAGAGACGTTTCCGCCAACGCTAGCCGCCTCAAGATCAGTGACCTCGACATCATCACGACCTTCCTTCTTGGTGGTATAAAGAGCCTGGAATTCATACTTTTGAGCATTGGCGACTTCTTCACAGGTAAAGGCGTAGTTGCCACCCAGAGCAAAATCCGTGAAGTTTGGCTGAATATTCAAACACTGCAAGGTGAGAGGAATGACCTCACACATATCAGTCTGACAACGACTGGGATTGTCAAGACAAGTTTGGCGGGCACATTTACCATCATCGCTACAGCCTTGATACAGCGGACAAACGGCTGTATCTGGGCCACAGGCTTCACCACACTGAGCCACGGGCAAGATGCTACAGCGGTCGGTGGAACAGTTATTGGTTGAATTGAGACAAAGATCAAGGACACACTTTCCGTTTTGACAGGTGTTGTTGGCTCGGCAAAGACCGGTGTTTGGTCCGCAGCTTTCACCACAATTTACGCGCGGAAGTGTTTCACATTTATTGGTTTTACAAAGATTTGGATTGGCATAACACGTTTGAAGTTCACACTTCCCAGTTGTAGCGTTGCAGACATTCCCGGTGGGACAGAGGTTCCCGCGGGCACTACAGTTGCCGCCACAAACGGTGACAGGTTGTTTCTTGACAGTTACGGTGGCGTTACTAGGACACCAATAATTGGTTTTGGTTGTTCGACAGCGGAAAACGTAGTTGCCAATTTGATCAAGCGTGGTTTCGGAAACAACCTGATCTTGTGGTGGAAGGTTGCGAACTTTTTTATCTGGCAGAACGACACTTTTGGTGTTGTAGGTGGTGATACCGGCGCCTTTGGCATCGACACATTTAAAGAAAATTTTATCTTTGGGATAGAGCGTTTTCTTGGCTAATTGTTTTTGGTTAAGCCAAGTTGTTTCACCAGGAAGACGGAAAAGTGGGGTGGAAGCTTTACATTGAGGAGTGGGGCTAGGTTGAGGAGTAGGTGTATTGGCCGGCGGAGGAGTTTGGACGGGACAATCACCGGCATACCAAACAGCGTGACCAAGCAGAACACAGGAATTATCCCAACCACCATTATCTAAACGGCATTTGCGATCGAAAACATCAATTTGGCGAGAACGGCCACAACCAAGACCACCAGTTGAAGTAGCACTGCCTTCATTACTGCGACACTCATTTACCCGGCCATCACAATCGAAGGAAACGATCCAGGCTCCACCACTACAGGAAGCACCACCTGAGTCACAGGAACACAGAAGACCCTGATTGGTACATTCGCCTGCTTGGGCGGATTGAGTAAAAATGAGGCTCAAGGTGGAGAAAATAGAAAAAACCGCTAATAACAACGCAAAACGCAGTCGCATAGGCTTTCACCATAATGGCAGAAAAAGTCTGGGCGAATCAAGAGGGAGTCTCCTTGATCGAGGGCCGAGAGGCACTCTCGATCAAGGAGACTCCTTACTCTGAGTTGTTTTTCCTTTCCCGATCAACCTCTCTCCCATTTTAGAAAACTTTTGTTACAATACGCTGTATCGCCTTTTATCAGAGGTGATTGTTATCACTGGTCTGGTGAAAAACGAGAGTATAGCTCAGTTGGTTAGAGCGCTGTCCTGATAAGACAGAGGTCCCTGGTTCGAGTCCAGGTACTCTCACAATCAAAGTTTTCCCCTTACACCTCACGAAGGCTAAAGCCTTGAGATTCGTTGTAAAGTAAAAACTTTGATGGAGAAGAAAATTGTTTTAGATTTTGTCAAAAAGAGAAAATATCTAAAAGAACAACTCGGTGGTTGGGCCCATGGCTCAGTTGGTAGAGCGCTTCATTTGCAATGAAGAGGTCAGGAGTTCGAATCTCCTTGGGTCCACAAACGAAATATCCGCCATGGGCGGATTTTTTGTTTGTGAATCCCGCTGGAGGTGAATTCAGCCGTAGGCGAGTTCGATACTTGAGCAAAGTAATGCACACGAGCGGGTATTCGAAAGAGAAACTGATACCGCGAGGCGCATTACGCTCAACTATCTGAGGAAGCGCAGCGAATCAGCCAGTAACGAAGTTATGCTGAAATGAGCGAGCAAGCTCTGAATCTCCTTGGGTCCACAAAAAATCCTCTTCTTTCTTACGAAGGCGAAAGCCTTGAGAGTTTAATGCAATGAAATTATTCCACTACGAGAGTGAGCTCATCGCATATCAACCGAGCTTGGTGGCTGAACATCAGCGGGAGAACTAACAGCCTCATTACGAGACTGCATTTCCTGTTCCCACCTCCGACCAGCATCATCGGCGATTTTACCAATGCCTATTCCAGCGGCCGCAGCCATAAGGAGGGGCAAAACAACTTGGGTCCAGAAGCTGGAATCTTTTAACAGGGGTTTGTTTCCCTCATGGGAATTTGTTCGATGGGTCATTAAAAAGGTAGTTTATCACAATTACTTTTAGCGAGAGAAAAGCGCCATTTCTATCAAGAAATAAGAGTCATTAATCATCAAAACGAACAGCCGAACTGCCATTATAGAGTTTGGCGATTTGATCAGCCGAAAGGGCGTAGTTAAAGATTTGGATGTCGTCAATTTGTCCAGGATAATATTCATTATTGGCTACATCATGAGCAACATACATGGTGTCGGCATATGCACCAACACCAGTCTGAGTGGCTGTGGCATCCTGTTTTCCATCTACATAGAGCGTAGTGGTTGTGCCTGAACGGACATAAACTACGTGATGCCAAACGTTGTCGTCAATGCGAGCTGTCCCGTTGACTCCTGCTGGAGATGCACCACTGTAATATAAAAAGGCTTTCCCCAAACCCAAACCAAAGTACATTCGGCCACCAGCCCCAGACCGATTGCTGACAAATGGTTCTTGAGAGTAAGCTGTGGTTTTTACCCAGGCCGAAACGGTAATATCATTTCCTACCGTGATATTTGTGGCACCTGGAATCGAAATCCTGTCATCTGTACCATCAAAATTAAGGCTCCCATTAAACTTTCCTGACTCACCATTTCCCCAAGCGGTGCTGGCGGTGGTGCAGGTGCCGGCTGAGGTTTGCGTGCCGCCACTGCCGCTCCAGGTTCCGGAATAGTTGTTGCCACTGCTATCGTTGAGAGTGGTGCCTTGGCACTCATCGAGTTTCCAGTGGGCGATAGGTGTACCGCGGTTGTAATCATAGGCGATTTGGGCGGGAGTACGGGCGTAGTTGTAGACTTTAACAGTATCGATTTTCCCATCAACTGATCGACCATTTTCTCCCACAATAAAGGCTGCATTGTTAGCGGCGGGAGTGACTGTTTGGCCCACTTGAGTTACTCGTTTGCCATCAATATACATGGAAAGATTTGTTCCATCAGCGACACACACAAGATGGTGCCAAGCATTAGTACTAACAAGGGCAGCGTTATATCCCAAGCTATTGGTTGCTGTACCATTGCCGATAAAACAGTTTATCGATGTTGAATATGACCAGATACCATAGTTGAATGTTGCGGCTGTGCCTCCGCTTCCTTTATTGGCAACAACACCGTAATCCTTGAACTGATCCCACCATACCCAAGCCTCCAGAGTTACTGGTCCGGTAATATCGAGAACACTGGTGCCAGGGTCGGCAGCCGTAACATACTGGGAATTTGAGGTAAATTCGAGACAAGATCCTTCGTTGCACGAACTGCTCGACTTCCAGCTCGGTGTCGAAACAATGCTGCCGTTATTGCCATTACCGCTGGTGTCGGTAACCGAGGTGCCGGTTTTATCGTCAAATTTCCATTCCAAGACCGGCGGATTGCCTGCTCCATCACTTAAATCGGAGGCTTCACTTGTTGTTCCTCCATAAGCCACCGAAGAGCCTTGATTCACTTCGAGTTTAACCTGTTCCGCTGTGAGAGCAGAAGAATAGAGCTTTACTTCGTCAATCTTTCCCCGGAAACGATAACTATCACCTGGTGTACTAAAGTTACCAATGACCAGGTCAAGATCATCAGGAGTCATGGTTCCGGTGGGAGCGTCTTGTGCATTGAGGACACCATCAATGTAGAGTTTGCGGACATTGTCTTTGTACGTACACAGTACATGAGTCCATGAGTTGAGTGGCAGAGCAGATGTTGCAGATAGAGCTGTCGGCGTAAGCCCCTGCATGTGACACTGCACAATATTGGTATTGGTTGTGTATAAAAGATATCGGTCTCCTTTGCTAATAATTCTGGCTTGGGATTCTGGTGTGCCTGTTCGATACACCCAGGCGCCAAATGTAAAATCGTTCGTGAGATCATAAATACTGGCGGTCGTGTCATCGAAATAAGCGGTACTGCCAGCTACGCCGTTGTCAAAGTCCAAACAGCCATTCACCTTGCAGTCTGATTGAGATTTCCAGCTCGCGCTTGTAACGGTGAGATTTTGTGTCTGGGTACGATCGTGAGCAACTGTTCCATTTTGCTCATCAAAAGGCCAATAGCTGAGTTGACTTCCCACGGGACTTCCGCCTGCGGGGTGGCCAGCATTCATGTCTTCAACGATTTGCTGAGCCGTTCGTTCGTAGTTGTAAATGCGGACTTCATCGATCAAACCGTCAAGAGTGTGGGCGCCTGTTGCATAGGAGAGACTGCCAATGGTAATGGGATAGACGCCATATCCGATATTGAAAATGGTGTGGGGATCCGTCTTGACAAGTTTTCCGTTAACATACATTTTGGCAGTCGTTGGCCCGAGAGTTCCGGCGACATGGACCCAATCGCCAACTTGAATTCCGTGATTCGCGTAGTTGATGTCCGCGTCGAAGACGGTACCATTACCCACCCGCCAGTAAAGGTTAGTACTTGATGCTGGTGGGAAGCCAAGGTAATAGCCTGTACCTGCATTGAGACTTCCACTGCCTTCAACAATGGTTTGCCAGTGGGTAGCGTTGTAGGCGTTCACCTTGAACCAGGCTTCAACAGTCAGATTTGGAGCGAGAGGATTTAAGATTGCGGTCTGGGTGATAACTCCATCCGACCCACTTGAAAAACTATTGAGGAGAGATCCTCCAAACTTTCCATCACGCCAATAGGTCGAACCGTCGAGGGCGGCATTGTTGCCATTGCCGGAACTGTCGGTAGCGGTGCTCCCACTGCCATCATCCATTTTCCAGTAACCCACTGGACCTGGTGCAAACCGGTAGAGGCTGGCTATTTCGTCTGGTTTGAGGGCGCGGTTGTAGACGCGCGTTTCGTCAATCCAGCCATTGAAATGTTCTCCATAGCCGTCGCTACGATCACCAATATTCATGGTTCCAGCGGCGATGCTGTAGCTTCCTGTTTTCGTGCCAATGGCTTGGCCATCAAAGTAAGCCGTCATAGTGGTGCCGTCATAGGTGAGGCCAATGTAATGCCAATTTCCATCAGCTGAATTGGGAATATCGATGTAGGAAAAGAGCGTGGCATATGAGTCAATGTGGAAACGCGACGGGCCGCTTGGATTGATGGTTATTCCAATGTCATCATTTTGCATGCGCATAATGGTGTTTGAGCCAGTTCCTCGTGGGTGAAATTTATACCAGGTAAAGGCACTTACTTCATTCATGCTGGGAAGAGAAACACTCACAAAATCACCGCTATTTGCTCCAGAAGATTTTCCGGAACAAGCCAATCCAGAACCAAACTTGCCGGTGCCATGATGGTCAATCAAAAAAGTACAACTATCGGTTTCGGCCGTAAAGGCAGAGGAAACAGTGAGAGTCTTGGTGGATCCGGTATAGTCAGAGATGAACCTTTTTTGCCCGATAGCAATACCGCAGCCAACGCCACCAGTAACCTCCAGAATCATTTCGTTATAGGTATCGTCGTCGGCGGATAGTGCCGTATTGTCAGCATCTACCAGCGTTGTGTTTGTTCCAGCCGCTTCGCCGGTGCCAGTTTCTTGGGCGTTGGTGAGGGTGCCGGTTCGTCCATTGCCGGAGGCATCGGCTACCGTGGTGCCACTGGCTTCATCCATTTTCCAGTAGCCCACTAAGCCTTCACTCATGTACGACTGCTGTTGCTGACCAATTGCCACTGCTGAACCAAGGTTGTAGTCCTGCAGAATTTGTTCCTGAGTACGGGCGTAGGGGAAGATTTTTATTTCATCGAGATATCCTTTAAAGTAAGCATTGTCTGCTCCCCACCACCCTTGGTATCCCAAATTTAAAGTGCTGGTATCAACGCCAAGATTGGTGCTCTGACTGGGGACACAACTTACTTTTTCTACGCCATTTACAAAAATTTTAAGGAAATCATTGGTCTTGAACTGGCCAGTGAGATGGGTCCACTGATCTTTGGGAAGGGTATAAGCAGGAATTTCGCAAAATTGATAGTTAGGACTACCCGAAAAGTAGTACACAAAAAAACTGAGAGTGTCCGTGGTTGTTAAATAAAAGCCATAGCCGCCAACCCCATTGGCCTTTTTGAGTAAAAAGGTATGTTTGCCAGTGGCTCGCTGATTTTTCACCCACAAGGAAACAGAGAGTTGTTCAGTGGGGTTAAGCGTTTTGTTATTGGCCACCGAAACAAAGTCAGTTGTGCCATCAAAGTAGAGACATTTTCCGGAAACGCACTCAGTTTCCGGTTTCCACTCGGCGCCATTGATGGTACCGGTGTTATTGTTGACCGAATCTTTGATGGTGCTTCCACTTCCCTCATCGAGCTTCCAGTAGGCGGCGGGTCCCGGGGTGGTTTCTTCGGATTGGAGTGAGGTTGAAGGTTCGGTTGTGACGGCTTTGCGCACATACACCCAGTCCCAAGAGGCAGAATAATTTTGATTGTATGCGCCATCATCACCACGAGGACCAATTCGAAAGTACTCGCCACTAATTCCGCTATTTGTTGGGGATCCTGTGAGCGAACCCGACGATTCTCCAACTTTCCAGAGTGTGGCCGTTGTTCCAACGACTTTAATTTTGTCGTGTTCCCATTGATCTTTTGTGTAGCTTCCATAACTTGGCCAAGCGGAGTCGTTTCGTACATAAAATGTTCCGCTATGGTTAAGGATGCTAATGGTGTTACTCGAAGAAGCATAAAAGCCGATGCTGGTAAACCCATTATTGGCAGCGGTTGTTTCATAAACCCTAGTCTCGGCTATGTAATCACCTGTAAAGGTGTTGACCGATTGAATGTAGCGGTTCGTATTTCCGCCAATCAGCTTGCCTGATGAAATAGAAAAATTTGTTCCAGAGGTGGCGGCGATTGTTCCTTGTGTCCATTTTGAGGCGTCGATGGAAGTGGCTGAAAAATCATCAAAAAAGACAAAAACCTTGTTTCCATTTTGGTCTGCCGACTTTATAGCCTGAGCATTTCCGTAGTACAGAAAGAATGATCCACCACTTGTTGGAATTGAAGGTAACTTCACCCAAATTTTAGTTGCAGCATTATTACAACCAGGACTATTTTCTTCAATCCAGTACGGGAGTTCAGTCCCCTGATGGTCAGTAATTCGTAGGTCATCACAATCATTTTGTAGTTTGCTAGCAGTGATGAGTGCAGCGGTGTCGAGAGTAAAGCCAATTTGAAAATCAGTTAAATTACTGCCGCTGCCATTGGTGATATCGACACGTTGGCGGTACATCCAGCCAGGGTTCCACCAGGCGGCAACCTCCTCTGTTTGGGAGTTGAGCCAAAATGCTGTCGGAATGCCAATCAGTAAAAACAAAATGCCCAAAAGGAGCGGCCAACGAGAACGGCGTGGGTTAAGGAGTTGTTTGTTGGTTAGCAAATGGGGTAACGAAAAGGGGACTTTGGGAAATCGAAAACCAGCAAGTCGGAATGCCCGAAACCCTCGCCGCCTGCTTTGCCGGCGGCGCACCGAGACTGATTGTAACTTGGTAACTCCCACCCATTCATTGTAAAGGAATTGCCATACGTGGACTACGTGCAAGGAATATCTTTACCAATGTTTTCCTCTGGAAGGATATTCCTAGGAATATCCTTCCAGGCTAAAGTGTGTGCGAAGATATTCCTGAATGCTTGTCTTTTTAGTTCCCAAACCGGATCGACGAGCCCTGGTTGTACACCTTGGCAATTTGGTCGGCAGACAAAGCGTAGTTAAAAATTTGGACATCATCTATTTGTCCGTTGAATGAAAAAGGTCCAGGTCCACCAATTCGTAAAACGTTGGTACTCGTTACTGATCCAGACAAATTCAGGGGGGCAGTTTGATCAAGTTTTCCGTCAATGAAAATTTGAATGGTGGAGTCCTCACGATTTATCTGTCCCACAATATGGTGCCATTGGCCGTCATTGACGGTGCTATTGCTTTGGATATTCCGACTTGTCGTGCCATCGGCAATATAGACGCGAGCTTTTCCGTCACCATAGGTAAACAAGGTAAAGCGGCTGGTTGTGGAGTATCCACCCTTTTCTAAAATGGTGTGGTATGTTCCGGTGGTGTCGCTTGTTTTTACCCAAGCAGCCATGCTAAAGCTGGATGTACTGCCAAAGTCGAGTTGGCCACCAGTTGGGTGGGGAACGGTAATCATGTCGTCTGAGCCATCAAAGTTGAGACTACTTGAATACTTTCCACTGGCGCCATTTCCCCAAGCCGAACCACTGGTGGTACAAGTACCCACCGAAGTTTGCGTCCCGCTGCTGCCACTCCAAGTTCCATGCAAGTTGTTGCCACTGGTGTCGTAAACCGTTGCCCCCTGGCACTCATCAAACTTGTACTGGGCCACTGGTGCCCCACGATTGTAATCGTAAGAGATCTGAGCGGGAGTGCGGGCGTAATCATAGATTCGAACTTGGTCGATAAGGCCATTCCACACATACGTAGCCGACGGCATACTATTGGAACCAAGCAAACACATATTCGTACTGAGGCTTCCAACCCAGGTATCTAAACCGGTTTGGGTGGATCCCTGTTGTTTTCCGTTGAAATACACCCTCACCTCGTCATCGGATTTACTCCAAGTAATAGTTACCAAGAAAAAGTCAGTTGGAGTTTGAGTAAAACTCACCGATTCACTTACGCCATTAGCTCTGTAGATTCCAGAAAGTTGATTATCCGCTAACTTGTATACGGAGACGTAATTGTTAATATCTGTACGGATGAGAAAAATTCTTCGAAGGGTGCTGTCGGACCAGACAGAACTATCTCTCACTTTTACCCATGCATGAACCGTTCCTTCAGCCGTGTTGAAAGCATTTGCAAAACTCGAACTATACAAATCCACGTAACCCGAGCTGCCATCGAATTCCAGGGCACTGCCACTCTTGCCGGTGGCATTCCAAGTGGCACCATTAATTGTCCCGTTGCCATTTTGACCGCTGGTATCTTTGGCGGTTGTTCCCGTCATTTCATCAAAGTTATATTCCAAGATGGGCGCGTCACCAGCACCATCATTCAGAGAGGCCGCCTCATTACTTCCCGTCCCATAATTGGTAGAGGCGCCGCCATTCATATCAATGGCGATTTGTTCGGCGGTAAGGGCAGAGGAGTACATTTTGACTTCATCCACTTTTCCTTTCCAGTATTCGCTAGCAAATTTACCAATGGTATAAGCAGCCGAACCCAAA
This sequence comes from uncultured Pseudomonadales bacterium, assembly GCA_964598125.1. Classification (GTDB taxonomy): domain Bacteria; phylum Patescibacteriota; class Microgenomatia; order UBA1400; family UBA1396; genus UBA1396. The sequence goes on along the minus strand of CAZRAG010000002.1, from coordinate 49,897 downwards.
AAATCTGAGGTTGAAACGGCACTCGCCACTTGTTTTCCATCAAGCCAGATACCACGAACTTTACTCGCCGCATCATAGGTATACGCCACATGATGCCAAACATTGCGCGTAAAAACACCAGAAGGAGAATCCAAGTCATTAGAGTAAAAACCAAAACGCATGGTACCGTTGGAATACATGCGCAGGTGGATCCAGCTGTTTGTCCCACCACCGCCTAAAGAGAACCAACTGTTTGCGGACGGGGCGTCGCTATCCTGAAAAATCCAACCAGTGATAGTAAAAGATTGATTTGCCACTGAACTTGCTAAGTTTCCGGTGACTGATCGATCCGTAGCGTCAAACTGCAGACAGCTATTTGTTTTGCAGCTGTTTGACCAAATAGGACTGGCAATGGTACCCACATTACTGGAAACGCTGTCATGTACCGTTGTTCCATTCGCTTCATCTAGCTTCCAGTACGCCAACTGACTCCCCACTGGACTGCCACCAACCGGATGACCTGCATTCATGTCCTGGACAATTTGTTGGGTGGTACGGGCGTAGTCGTACACCTTCACCTCATCAATATCACCGGCAAACCACCGAATATTCGAAAGAGATCCAAGGTGGGTCGTGTCGTCAAAGTAACGAAGCTGAGAAGCGGCAACTTCTTTTGTCTGCTTTCCGTTTACAAACAATCGCAGATACACGCCATCATAGGAAACGGCTACGTGTGTCCAAACATTATCACCTGGATTCACTGTACTGGAATGCCAGCCATTCGGGTTCAGCTGATACGAATACATTTGCAACTGACCATTGCTGACAATTTCAAAATAGGGCGCCAAGATAGAACAACGACTCTCGTTAACACAGTCAGCGGCGTGAATTTTGACCCAAGCCATTTTGGTAAACGCATAGGGGTGGGAAATATTCGGAATGTCCACTGTTGAGCTTGTGCCATTAAAATGCAGTGCCTGGCCATATTTGCCAGCGGTCCAGGTGGTGCTACTCGCAGTGACACTGGTGCCACCGCCTTTGTCGATCGTGGTTGTCCCGGTACCCTCATCAAGGGGATAGTAGGCTTTTGGTTTTGGTGCCCAGCGGTAGAGATTAACAATTTCGCTGTCGGCCAGTACACGGTTATATAAACGGGCCTCATCCATATGGCCTTCAAAAGATCGCCCACCTGCCCCCGCAAGTTTGTCCACGGTAAAGTAGGTGGTACGAGCACTGAGCGTGACACTTCTTGAATGCACGAGCTCACTGTCGACATAAATTTTTGCCGTACCGTGCAAGGTATCAGTGGGCGTATAGGTGAGCGTTAGCATGAACCATTTGTCGTAGGGCAATTCATCTCCAAAATTCACGACGCTATCGTTGATTCCATACACCGTACTCTCGTAGTAATCTTGATACCACATGAGATTGCCACCGCCATGGTACTGCCAGTAGCCACCATAACCACTTTGGGGTCCACCAAAAAAACTATTCCAGTTAACCGTTGAGCCAGCGGGAATTCTATGCCAAACCGAGTAAGACCAAGGATCATCGGAATCAAAACGAATATCCGTGAGTTCCATAGTGTCGTTGCCACCTTCATGATTCACACCATCAAGGTAGACTCCACCTCCAAATTTCCCACGACTTTGATGCAAAACTTGAAAAGTACAGTTATCGGTTTCGGCGGGAAAGGCGCTGCCCACGGTAAAGGTCTTTGTTGCACCAACATAATCAGTGATAAAGCGAATCCGATTGCTTGAACCAGATCCTATCCCACAACCCGCTCCTCCGGTAACCTCCATAACCATGCCGTTATAGGCATCGTCATAGTTGGAAATGGTTGCGTTATCCGCGTCGACTACAAGAGTAGTGGTGCCGGCCGCTTCACTGGTGCCGGTCTCTTGGGCGTTGGTGAGTGTCACCGTGGCATTGTTGCCAGAATAATCGGCGATGGTCGTGCCAGTAGTTTCGTTCATGGGCCAATAAGCCACTAAACCCTCGCCCAGACTCCCTTGGTTTTCAAAGCCCACGGTTACGGCTGATCCAAAGTTCAACTCTTTTTTAATTTGAGCAGCGGTAAGAGCATAGGGAAAAATTTTTACCTCATCAATTTTTCCGGAAAAATAGGGTGTGGGTGAAACGTTCCAACCATACCCATAGCCTATTTTCAATGTCTCGGTTCGGTTCACAAACGACGGTTGCAAGTTGGCGCCACTCGCTTGCAGAGTACCATTCACATACAGATTGGTAGTGTGAGCGGTCCCATCATACACAAGGGTGATTTGATACCACTGATTTGCTTCCAAAATACTCGGTGTTTGGATCGCAATTGTGTCGTTGCCAGAATCAGTCCATTGGCGGAACATAATTGTGTCATCAAGTTGCGAGAGAATGTATTCATAACTCACTTTGCCCAAAATCGTTTTGACTTTTCCGCCGGTGTTGATGGTTGACGGTCTGATCCATACCGAAAAACTTGTGCTGGAGTTGTATTCCATGCTGTAGTCATAACCGGTATCGGCATAACCATTGGTCCCGTTGAATTGGAGACAGTTTTCGCTTACACAATCACCTGTTGACCAAGTGGCGTTGGAAAGGGTGCCAGTTCGATTATTGCCACTACTATCTTTGATGGCGCTGCCACCACCCTCGTCGAATTTCCAGTGAGCGACTGGGCCAGGGGTACTTTCTTCCGTCGCTAAAGTGGTGGCGGGAGAGGTAGCGGCATACTTGCGGACACGGACCCAGTCAACCGTCATGTCCATAATGTCCTGCGAACCCGAACCCGCTCCCATAAAATAGCCCAGCCATACATACGGGGCAAAGTTGGCAGTGTCGGAATACGAATTGGTAAGGGTTTGATTTCGATAAAAACTTAACGTAGTTGGTGTGTGCGTGTAGCCAATGACTTCGTAAGTATTAGGAGTGGTGGTAAATTGTGATGTCCCACCGGTCACGTTATAGCCAGAGACACCTGACGAAACGTATGCTCCCAAAGTTGGTGTGCCGTTGAGCGTCATGAAGAAAGTCAAGGCACTGGCGCCGCTGTTGCTACTTAAGACGCTTTGAGTACTCGCAATATCGAGTCCCGCCCACTGACTGCCACCAGCCGCCCATTTACTGCGCATTTCATACACGTAGTTTTGGTTGGTCGACAAGATGGTTGACTTTGAGTACACCGCGCCAGCTGTTACGGTGATTGCACCTGAAGCAAAATTATAAGTTCCGGTGTTCCCCCAAATTTGTGTGTTTAGGGCAGCAGAATTAAAACCATCAAAAAAAGGAAAAACCTCATTTCCTTTTTCGTTATTTGTAGCGGAGATATTGCCGTAGTACACGTACAGAGCGGCGCCACTGGTGGGGATATTTGGTACCTTGGTCCAAATCTTGGTAGCGGAGTTGTTACAGCCAGGATTATTTTCTTCAATCCAAAACGGGAGTTCTTTTCCAAGATGATCGGTGATTCGCAGATCATCACAATCATTTTGCAGTTTGCCGTTGGTAATGAGAGCAGCAGTATCAAGGGTAAAGCTGACTTGAAAATCGGTTAAGTCGCTCCCGTTACTATTGGTAATGGCAATTCGCTGACGGTACGCCCACCCAGGATTCCACCAGGCAGCTTCGACTTTTGGAGTGCGGGAGTTGAGATAGAACGCGGTAGGAAGGGCAATGAGGAGAAAAAGAAGGGCGACAAGGAGGGGCCAACGAGAACGCTTTTTTGTAAAAGTGAGCGTTGGCAGTCGAAATGAAAATCTGCTAAAAGGCCAGCCAATTTTTGGTATTGCTCGCCTGGCAGACACTGATCGAACTTTGGTAACTCCCACCTAGTCATTGTAGTGGAATTATGTGGGACGGACTACAGAGAAGGAAAACTCAAAAGTGAAAGTGTGCTGTGAGAAAAGAAGTTATTTTTTCTTTTTCTTGCCTGTGAGAACCAAGAGAAACATGACTCCAAGAAACAAATAAAGCCCACCAAAAATGATGTAGAAATTGAGTGATTCGCCAAAGAGTGTCATGGTGTCTCCTTTCCATTTCTCAGAATGAGCACACCCAAAGTGTAGCATAGTAAAAATCCGATGAATCCCATACTAATAGGCGTAGCTCGAATGTTTATTTGGAGGATTTCGGTAACGACTAAACCTATAAGGAGAAGATTTCCCAGTTCAATGATTTTTTCACCGAGTACTTTTGCTACTGATGGATGAAGAAGGGCGTTTTGAAATGTTTCAAAAACAACATGGACCTTTGAAAGAATAATGAACGACCTTGACGTCACAGAAGTAACATACAACCAAAAACTGACAAGATTCTAACCAGGGAGAGAGGTTTATCAGGCAAGAAAGAGGTTGCTTGGATAGGGAGTCTCCCTGATCAAGAGAACCCAAAGGCACTCGATCAGGGAGACTCCTTTTAGTTATTAAACTTAATCGCCATTCCCTCGTTCATCACCTGTTTGACTTGCGTTGAGGAGAGGGCATAGTTGTATACGCGAACGTCGTCGATTTGGCCATTAAAGGTTCCCGTTGTACTCGTCCCGCCAAATGTTCCAATTTTCATTTGCTCGGACTCAGAGGAATAGATAGTACTGGCATTTTGCGAACCCACTTCCACGCTATCATAAAAAAGCTTAAGTATGTTGGTTGTGCTGTCATAGGTGGTGAAGAGATGGTGCCACTGATTGTCATTAAAACCACTGTTGGTTTTTCGCAAAGAGGTTGATCCACTGGCCCCATTAGAAAAAACCATAAGAGTATCGGTGTTATCCCCATAAAACCCAAGGCCAACTTTGGAGGAGAAGCCGGCCCCATCAACGCTCCGGTACAAGCTCACAATTCGGCCTCCTATATTGTTATCAGCTGTTGAGTAGAGGGTTGATGTTTTAAACCATCCACCAAGAGAAAAAGAAGTATCCCCTGGAAGTAAAGTCGAGGAAGCAACGGTATCAATGTAATCATCCGTGCCATCAAAATTCAGACTTGATTCAAACTTGCCGGTGGCGCCATTTCCCCAGGCTGTACCACTGGAATTACAGGTGCCGACGGAAGTCTGCGCCCCTGTTGCACCAACAATGAGTGTTCCATTATTACCGCCACTGGTGTCGTAGGTGGTGCTACCCTGACACTCATCAAGTTTGTAATGAGCGACTGGTCCGCCGCGATTATAGTCGTAAGCGATTTGGGCAGGAGTACGGGCGTAGTCGTAGATTTTTACTTCATCGATTTTTCCTTGATAACTTACTGCACCACCATTCAAATAACCAATTCTCAAGGCGGTGGTGTCAGTAGCTGGATTCGTAATACTGGCTGAGCGATCAAACACACCATTCACGTACAAAGATGCTGTACCATCCTGATGAACAACCGTAATGTAGTACCAGTTATTAATAGCTAATTGTCGAGTCCCTGAGATGGAATACTGCCCACCGCCATTGAATGTCCGCCAAATGACTAGAGGCGTAGTTCCGTTAGCGTTTATTCCTAATGCCCAGCCGGCAGTGGTAGCATTCCTTTTGGTAATGACCGATATTTCCTGGTTGGCCATGAGTGATGGATTAATCCATGCCGACACCGTAAAGTTTGTGGCTTCATCACCCACGTTACCCACGTCAACATAATCACTTCCATCAAATCGCAGGGCCGCGCCTTCTTTTCCGGCTGGCTCCCACTGGGCTCCCGTGATGGTACCGTTATGATTATTGCCACTGGTGTCTTTAGCTTGCGCCCCGGTCATTTCTTCAAAATGATACTCGGCCACCGGTGCGGACCCGGCACCGTCGTTCAAACTGCTGGCCTCGTCAACACTTGAACCACCGTAACTAGAAGAAACACCTAAGTTGTAATCCAGCTTGATTTGGTCCGCAGTCAATTCAGAATTATAGATTTTTACCTCGTCAATGTAGCCGCCAAAAAACTGGTTAATAGTGCCAACGTGACCGCCAACATAAAAGTTTGTGTTCGCCGCGACGGATGGGCTGCCGCTCCAGGCAACTTGTTCAATGAACTGGCCATTCAGATAAATTTTTATGTATTCACCGTTGGAAAAGACCACAGCCAAATGGCTCCAAGTATCTTGGGGAACCACATTTTGAGCGCCAGCAATGTTACGAAAAGTGGTGTCGTAGTACTCCGCACCCACCCGCCATTTTCCAGCAGAATAGTTTGTTAACTTCACCGAATAGTTTTCGTCAGTACTATGACCATTGCGAATGATCCAGCCATAGTTGTCTTCAGTGGCAACGGGTTTGATCCACATGCTTGCCGTAAGCTTGTCACCAAGAGTTGTCCCCATATTGATGGGTGCGGAGCGGACGTAGTCACCCTGCATTCCGGTGTCGGCGCTAAAGTAAATGGCCGAATTCACCCGACCATCCGATTTCCAGGTGGGGTTAGTGCAGCTCGTGCCACCACACATGAGGGTGCCGTCATAGACAGGGGAGACTTTTTCGTGAGCCGTATTGCCGCTGCCTTCGTCATAGGGGAAGTACGCCGTTTGACTGCCAACCGGACTACCACCCGTTGGGTGGCCGGCATTCATGTCCTGCACAATTTGCTGCGAGGTGCGAGCGTAGTTATAGAGACGAACATCATCAAGAATACCGATAAAGTTTTGGGAGGTGCTGCCATACCCCATGCCCATAAAAAGATTGTTGGTTGTGGGGAGAAAACTGACACTACCGGAATTTGCTTTTTTCCCGTTCACGTATGTGGTTAAAACACCGGTGACGGGATCATAACTCCAAGCCAGATGCGTCCAGTCAGTACCAATGGTGCCAAAGTTGACCTGTCCGGTCGAAGCAACAAAGGAGAATACATTGGTATCAAGGCCAAGGACTCGCCAACCACCATTGTTCCCCGTGTAGATTTTATTTCCCAAAGGGTCGTTGTTGTAGGCGGTGCCACTGCGTTTTATCCAGACGGAACCAGAAAAACCCGTAGAAACATTGGTAAAGAGCGTGCCCAGATCGATGCGTGTGCTGGTGCTGCGAGAGAACGTGAGTGCTTTACCAAATTTTCCAGGAACCCAGGAGCTGGCGGCGAAGCCGGTCATGGTGCCAGAATTATTATTGCCGGAGGAATCAGTAATGGTTGTCGTGCCTGAACCCTCGTCCAATTTGTAGTGCGCGGTAGGTCCGGGAGCATAGCGGTATAAATTACCAATTTCATCAGCAGAAAAAGAGCGCGAAAAAATACGCGCTTCATCCAGAGAACCATCAAATGCATAGGAAGCATCGGAAATAATCAGATTTGATGCCGCGCCGTAGTTGATAGTAGCTCCAGTTGGTAATGCCAGGGTGGCCACTTGCAAGCCATCCACCCAAAGTTCAAGCATGTCGCCCTTTCGTTGTCCCAGAATGTGGTGCCACTGGCCATCATTCACTAAGATACTGTTGTTGTAGACCGATTTGATGTCACCGGTGTTGCTGCTCAAATCGACAGAGAAACGGGGACTGCCCGCATGAACGCCCAGAAAATATCCAGCTTCACAGGCATCACAAAAAGGGTTGCCCTTAAAGAAAATTTTTCGCAAATCTTGGGTGCCAGTTTGACGGATCCAGGAGGCCAGAGCAAAGTCACCGCTACTCAAATCAAACTGGGTGGAGCTGCCAATTTGGACTCGGTCATCTTTACTGTCAAAGCCTAGGCCGTTGCCGAATTTACCCGCATTTTGGTGGCGGATTTGGTAAGTACAGCCATCGACTTGCGCACTTAAGGCCGGACTAACAGTGAGGGTTTTGGTGGTGCCATCGTAGTCGGTGATGGTCCCAAAAGTATTGGTGCTTATGCCGCAAGAACCTCCGGTTATTACCAAATACTGTCCGTTGTAGGCATCATTCACGGTTGAAAGGGCGGTGCTTGCGGTATCAACGACAGTTGTGGTGGTGCTGGCCGCTTCGGCTGTACCGGTTTCTTGTGCACCAAGCAGCGTGCCATGGTTGCCAAATCCTGATGAATCAGCAACCGTTGTGCCGGTAGTCTCATCCATCTTCCAGTAGCCAACTTGGCCATTGGTGAGCGCTCCTTGTTCCTGCGCACCAATCATCACGGCCGAACCGCGATTGAAGTCTTTCAGGACTTGTTCTTGGGTGATGGCGTAGGGGTAGAAGCGAAAATCGTCATAGTACTGGGCCATAGAACCGGAGCCAAGAATCAGATCATAGGTATTAACTGACAGTTCTCCTGAACCAGTTCGCCCGCCAACGGGTTTGCTATCAACATACAGTTGACCACCCAAAACAGAATCGTAGGAAAACGCAATGTGGTGCCATTGTCCCAGTTCTGCCTCGGAAAAGGTGTAGGGATTGGAGATACCTTTCCAAGCCCCTCCGGCAGTTCCATAAACCATAGTGCGACCTTTGTTTTCAGGATATGTGCCGTTGTAGTCACCAAAATAGTAGAGTGCCAGGTTAGCATCACTGGTTCCGCTAAACTTGCGCAGAATTTGATAGGCGTAATTTGTGTGATACCCCATTGGTTTCCACCAGAAACTAAAACCGAGTTGTTTCGTGTTGTTCAGTGTTTGATTATTGGACATGATGATTCGGTCATCGGTGGAATCAAAGAAAAGACATTTGCCCGAAATACATTCATCGTCGGATTTCCACTGCGTTGAACTGGGGACACTGGCATGATTTTTAAAGCCACTGCTGTCTTTGGCCTGCGAACCGCCGCCTTCGTCAAACTTGAGTTCTACCACGGGGCCGGGAGTGGTTTCTTCGGTGGCGAGGGTTGAGGTCGGTTCCGATGAAGCGGGCTTCGCGACCACGATCCAGTCAAAACTTGGGTTTCCACCACATTTGCGCAAGCCAATGCCACCAGAAGTAAAAGTGGTGTTGGTGATGCTATTCATAGTTTGTTCGTCAACGGTAGAAGAAAGGGCTGTGCCAACGACCCTGAATTCAACAATGCGAAAAACACTCCAGTCTCCAAAATCAGTGAAAATTCCACCAAGACTGGTCCAACTGCTGTTGCGAAGGTAGTAGTCGGTGGCGGCGGTTCCGATATCGGTTCGCATGAGATAGAGATGGTCGTTATCAGTGACGCGAGCCAGCAAACCAGCATCACTTTGACCAATCATGCGCGTGCGAATCCGTACGTCGGATTGGTTAAGATTTTTTGTTCGCAGACCGTTGTTGCAACCACTCGTGGTGATTTGCAGTACACCAGCCGATTGCGTGTAGGTGTTGGTGGAAGCGGTGGTGAACCAGTCTTGCCACTTGGCTGCATTAAGTGCGCTGCCGTTAAAATCATCGAAAAACTCAAAAACTTTGTTGCCATCATTATTTACCGCGGCTGTTGCCGTTGCATTCCCGTAGTAAACATAAATGGTGCTTCCAGAAGTGGGAACTTGGGGAACTTTGACCCAGATTTTTGTGGCCGCATTGTTGCATCCGGGATTATTTTCTTCGATCCAAAATGGAATTTCCTGTCCCTGATTATCCGTTACGCGAAGATCCAAACAGTTTGATTGCAATTTCCCAGCGGTTATGAGAGTTTCCGTGTCCAGGTTGAAACTGATCTGAAAATCGGTGAGAGCCGAGGCATTGGCGTTGGTAATATCCACCCGCTGCCGATACTGCCAGCTGGCGTTCCACCAAGTGGCGGCTACCGGTTTGGCTCGGGAATTGAGAAAAATGGCGGCCGGAATGGCTCCGAGAATAATAAGCAGAGCAATAAGGAGCGGCCAGCGGGAGCGTTTATTGGTAAAAGAGAGCTTGGGGAAAGAAAAAAAATGACGGGGAAAAGACCCTATTCTGGATCGCTTAGCGGATACTGATCGGATTTTGCGCACACCCACTTAGCCATTGTAGCGAAAAAAGAAGGAGTATCCTTGCTCAAGTGAAGTTGAGTTGGCTTGAGCAAGGATACTCCTTACTCAAGGAATTCAATCCTCCCCTGATTAACCTCTCTCCCTATTCCCCAAACCGGGTGGCAAAACCTTCGTTGGTGAGTTGCTTGACTTGGTCGGCTGAAAGGGCATAGTTGTAGATCTGGACGTCATCGATTTGGCCCGAGAAATAATATTGGGAAGTCATAGGAGAGATATTGAGTGCGCCAATTCTGATTTTTCCAGTCGGATATGTACCTGCCGAAACAGGAGTCGATACTGAATAGCGAATGCCATCGGCGTATACATAAGGAGTTGTTCCATCAAAAGTTCCAACAATATGGTGCCACTGATTATCATTGAAAGACTTGATCGTGGGACTCACGTAATATCTGGCATTTGATCCATCATAGGTAAAGATGCGAAGCATATTATTGTTATAAATGTAGACATCTCGTCGTCGGCCATTTGAATCGGTAAAGGAAACGAACCCTGGCGTTGTGAGTGATCCGGAATATTTAATCCAACCAGAAATTGTGTAGGGGATAGTACTGAGATTTGTATTTACATCCACATAATCATCCGTCCCGTCAAAATTCAAACTTGCTCCATATTTCCCACTCACGCCATTTCCCCAGGCTGTACCACTGGTTGAGCACGTACCCACACTCGTTTGTGTCCCTCCGCCAGCCCCACTCCAAGTTCCATGATTACCATTTTCACTACTGTCGTGGATGGTTCCGCCTTCACACTCATCAAACTTCCAGTGGGCCACAGGCTTGCCGCGATTGTAGTCATAGGCAATTTGTCCGGGCGTGCGGGCGTAGTTGTAGACTTTCACATCATCGACCAAGCCGTCATGCAGATATGATCCTGTGTAGGCTCCAATTTGAAAGGTTGTGGTGTAGCTGTCATTAAATCCACCGGTAACCGTTGTCGGTCCGGAACACTTTTGGCCGTTGTAGTACAAGGTCATGGAAGTGGTTGATTCGTCATAGGCAAGTGCTAAATGATTCCATTCGTTAAAGTTTGTGGTAAAGGTATTGCAAGCTATACCAATCCAACTTGTTCCGTTATACATCTGAGCTCTTGGATAGGGTGTACTTTGGTTGATGTAAAGAACAAAGCCACCAGAGGAAGAGATGACCATAGAAGAGTAAACTGTTGGCTGACTTCTGACATTTATCCATCCCTGCAAAGTAAAACTGGTGTTTCCTAATCCAGTCATATTGGGAACACTAATAAGGTCGTTCCCATCAAAATCTGCCGCGTTGCCAAACTTGCCAATGCCCCAGCCACCGCCGTTATGGGTGCCGTCTTTGCCGTTGCCGCTGGTATCTTTGGCCACGGTGCCGGTGCCTTCGTCGAGCTTCCATTCGCCAACGGGAGGATTGCCAGCACCATCAGTCATAATAGCGGCCTCACTGTCGCCACCGGCACCGTAGTTCATAGCCTGGTTTTGGTTCATATCAATGAGAATTTGTTCAGCAGTGAGGGGAGAGGAGTAGATCTTAAATTCATCCAAGTAGCCAGTGAACCAGTAGGCCGTGGCATCGTAACGAGCTCCAATGGCGGCTGGTCCATTGAATGTGGTGGGATTATAGGCAATGTTTTCTTGGCGAAGCTTACCGTCAATATAAATGGCCCCTTTGTTGGTGGTTCCATCTAAAACATATGCCAGGTGGTGCCACTGGCCATCATTTGGCGGATCAAGCGTTGAGTCGTGCCAGCCACTTACATCGTAGTAGGCAATCTTTCCACCAGTTCGATGCCAGCCAATGACGGTTCTCACTGGATTAATATCGAATAAAAATTTCTCTCCACTAATAGCGGCCGAGCTTTTGACCCACATGGTAAACGTATGCGAATTTGAGCCATCAACAACGGTTCCTAATTTTAGGTGATCACCACCATCAAAGCTCAAACAGCCATTAAATTTGCATTCGGAACCCGACTTCCAGGTAGGATCGTCCGTGCTTGCTGTAGTTGTGGCACCAAGTGTGGCGGGATAGTTACCAACGGTATCACCCGTTGTCTGCCCGCCACCCTCATCAAACTTCCAGTAAGCAAGCTGACTGCCTACCGGGCTGCCACCAGCCGGGTGTCCAGCATTCATGTCTTGGACGATTTGTTGAGGGGTTCGAACATAGTTGTAAATTTTGATCTCGTCAAGTTGACCAATAAAATCTCGCCAAGCATTGTCGCCAATAATTATCGGATTCGTGATATTGAGGTTATGACCAGAGCCATCAACCGTTCCAGCGTTGCGGCCATTAATATAGTAAGTAATTTGGTTATTCGCATCGACCGTAGCGGTCACATACGTCCATTGATTCATAGGAAATGAATCGGTGCTCACTAAAGTTGAGAAATCTGACATTCTTCCCAAACCGATTTTGGATGTTTCACCGCTTACGGCGTACGTAGCGATGAATTCGATTGTTCCGTTAGGTGATGCTGTTCCACCAATGATCCCTCCTGCTCGGTTGGGGTCTGTGCCGCTTGGTCTTTGTGTAAAATTGATCCAACCACTTACGGTGTAGTTATTAGCGATTGTTGAGGAAAAGGGGATGGTTACGTAGTCCGATCCGGTAAAGCTGAGGGCTGGTCCATATTGCCCATTGGTCCAGACGGGAGAGTTTACAAAAGTACCCGTGTTGCCATTCCCGCTCATATCTGCAATGGTGGTTCCGCTTCCCTCATCCATTTTCCAGTACCCAACGGGACCAGGGGCATACTGGTAGAGTTTGGTGACTTCGTCAGTCGCTAAGGCACGATTGTAGACACGGACTTCATCGATGTAGCCATTGGCAAAATAGCCAGTATTATTCCCGAATTGGCCAATACGACGATAGGAAAAGGATGAAGTAAGTGTCCCCGTAATATTATTGCGGGTGTTAACAACTCGACCATCAACGTACATGACCATGGTAGAGCCATCAAAGGTAAAACCAATATGATGCCAATTGCCATCGGTGAGTCCTGATCCACCATCAAAATAGGTTCGACCACTACTGGTCGTTACTCCCGTTCTGAGCACACCACCGTTGCTCACGGTAAGTTCAAGTTCCGGACCACCAAAAATGATGTGATGTGAGCCTGGCGAATTTCCATCTGATTTAAACCAGGAAAAACTGGAAACTTGGGTTGAGTAACCAATCGAGTTTGGGAGATCAATGCGGTCATCAACACCATCAAAGCTTCCACTTTTGCTAAATTTGCCCACACTCGTGGAGAGGGCATTCGCACTGGTGCCATGGTATCCATTCCCACTGCTATCAATGACTTCGCCGCTGGTGCCGTTCCAGCTGGCTTCATCCATTTTCCAGTAACCAACCAGACCGTCGGAAAGGGCACCTTGGTCTTGTTGACCAATGATGGTGGAGTAACCATGGTTATAGTCTTGCTGCACCTGTTCGGGAGTGACAACAAAAGGGTAAATTTTAAATTCATCAAGGTATCCATGAAATTTCCAGCCTGTTCCGTAGCCAATAGTGAGCGAGGAAGAGTTGGAGATTGAACCAGTTACAGAGGAAATGTCTACTTCGGCTGTCTGCTTTACTCCATTTATATATACGGATGCTACGTTATTTGTGCGATCAAAGACATACGTCATATGAGTCCACTTGTTTTTTAAATGAGCCGTTGAATTTTCAGAATTAAAAGCGAGGGTTGCACTAATACGATTTGTGCCGTCATTGAGGTTGAAGTTTACGCCATTGGCAATATAGTTGTCGGCAATAGACCATCCTTCGTGGCCAGCACCGTCAGTATAGGGTGCATTACCATCTTTAATGGGGAAAAATGATTTGGGATACGTATAGTCAAGAGGTTTTTCCCAAAATGAAATACTAAAACTTCTAGTTCCCATATCAAGCGGATCATTCGTGCCGCTATCAGCAATATTCACGGAATCGTAGTTAGTGCCGTCATAGTACAAACACTTACCACTGATACATTCTTCTTCTGGTTTCCAATCAGGTGGTGTATTTAGGGTGCCATGTTTTTGATTGCTACTGCTGTCCTTTGCCTGTGTACCGCTGCCTTCGTCAAACTTCCAGTAGGCGATGGGGCCAGGGGTGGTTTCTTCCGCTTGTGGAGAGGTGGCGGAGATCCCATTTCTGTTTGCTGGGGGTTCCTTGACCCAAACCTGGGTTCGCAAAATAACATGACCTTCGGTAGCATTGCACCAGCCATCACTGCCATAGGCCGTGCAGCTACAGGAGGACCCGGCACTCCAACCTTTGATGTAGGCATGACTTGCCCAGTCCCAAGTGAAAATGCGATCGCAATCATTACCTCCGCCACACCAGTAGGCGTCACGAGTATTACCAGACGTAGAACCACTGCAACTGGGTGAGCGAGATATCACCGTAGCCGTTTTGCTTGTGTCCATTACCCAATCCCAAGTAGTCATTGTGGGATAGGAAAAACGCCAGTCTTGGTTGACTCCGAATCGGTAGACACGGACCCCATCGGTAAGAGAATTGACATTTTTACCAATAATTTGATCAATAGTGGCTGCTGGCATGAAAGCAACACTCGCTGTGTTTGGATTCTGGGCGAGGTCGGTAAGAGTGCCTTGTCCATTATTGTTCCAGTTCCAGCCTTCACGACCTTTTCCAATGAGCGTCCAACCACCACCATCACTTGTCATGTCGCAATAAGCTTGAAATTTATCGGTAAAATCGGCATTATTAGGATCTATCCAGTACGCTGTTGTGCCAGAATCATCCCCAGCATCCATGATGGCTCGACAATTGAGGGCGGGGAAGCTCTCAGTGCCAATTGGTGTTTTGCCGCTTTCAACTGTGGCGTTTCCATAATAAATGTAGGCTGTGGCACCAGAAACGGGAACTTGTGGCATCCTTGTCCAGACTAAACTTGATGATGTTCCACAATTTGCAACCCAATGTGGAAGGATTTTTCCATTCACATCTGTGACGCGAATGTCATCGCAATCAGCTTGGAGTTTTCCTTCACTCACAAGAGATTGAGTGTCTAAAGAAAGGGCAACTTGGTAATTAGTCTGTTCGCTTCCACTATTGGTAATTGGTATCGCCCTCCGATACGTCCACCCCGCGTTCCACCAGGCGGCCTCGACTTCAGGCGTTCGCGAATTTAAATAAAACGCGGTGGGCAGGGCGATCAACAAGAAGAGGAGACCCACTAAGAGTGGCCAGCGGGAGCGTTTGCGGCCTGTGAGTAAGAGTAATTGAGGGAGCTTTGGGAGCCGAATGGCAAAAGAAAGCGATCTCCGTTTACGAGACCGCATGGAAACTGATTTGAGCTTGGTAACTCCCACTCAGTCAGTATATCGAACTCCCAGGTAATTTTTATGGTGAGTAATAGCAGAAATACTCTTTGGGAGAGAGCTCAATTCGACGAAGCAATGTATGAGTAACAAGGTATTTTGAGGAGAATTGCGCAGGCTGGAGAGAGAAGAATCTTTAGCCCAAGGTAATAACGACAGCCGGTCTTTCCCAAAAGATATTTCTGTTATCCGAGTCCCGGAATCTGCAAAATTTCCACGCCAATAAATTGCAAGATAATCACCGAAAAAATGAGAAACAGCAAGCCAGACACAGCGGCCGTCATGAGCTCTTTGGCCTCTTTAATTTTTCCGGAATCGCCTTTACTAATAGTGAACTTAAAGGCTGCCGCCAACATGGAAAGAAGAGCCACACCACCACCAATACCCAGCAAAAGTTTAATCAAATCGGCGGCGAGTTCTTCGCCTTCAACTCGAACACAACCCACGGCAGTATAGATTTTCTTTCCTTCATTGGCATACTTTTTTTCACTTGAGCTCCAAGCACCCATGCAAGCCTGGCATTCATCGCGTTGGTCTGAGGGGACTTGCTTGCAGTAGTTGTAGTCGGAACCTTTTTCCGGGTCTTCTTCCTTTTGGACAAGCGGTTCGGTTGGGGTGCCATCTTTTTCTTCCTCACAAGCATCGTCAGACGAGCAACAGAAGTAATTCTTGGAACCGTCCGTGTTTTGGGTTGTACAGAGACTTGGGCGGCTCGTGTTATTTTCACAGTCATTCAGATTGGCACTAACTTCTGGGATAGCCATACATTCCTGTTTTGTTCCGCCAATGTCATCACAATCATCTTGCGTGGCACAACAGCGATAGCGTCCCGCAGCTATGCAGGAAATTGGACGGTCGTCACCACAAATATCAGGATATTCCTCAGAAAGGGGCTGACCAACACTACAATCAGCGGTAGCTAAACCTGCCTGCTGATCGAAAGATTCTTGATTATAAAAAAAGAACAATTCATCTGGACCAGGTGGATTAATTCGACAATCAACATCAGCCACGGATCGGGGCAGTGGGTGATTATTGGTATCAAAGCACAGTGTGTACGTACTTGAAGGACATTGGTCGCGGTAGCTCGTGGAGCGGACGTTATCGCAATTCACGACCTCCGCTGGTTCCTCATCAACCGGAGCAACACACACTCCCAAGGGGCTACCGTTAGAGTGATTGTGGTTGGGAATAGGTACAAAACAGCCAGAAACAGTGACGGTGCAATTGTTTTCGGTCCAGTTGTCGGTCTCGGGGTCCTGGATAACTTGTTGACCGATCTCCGCATAATACTGCGACACCAAGTCCAAACAATGATTGTGGTCGAATTGATCCGTAGGGCAGCGCGATTTATCGAGGGTTCGGCATTGGTTATAGATAGTATCGGCAGAAACGCTCTGAACGGGGCCAAAAAGGACGACCAAAGGCAGCACAATCAACAAAAGCAGATTCACAATAATGGAAATGACCTTTGTTGGCAGATTGCTTTTCATGATAATCAGATATTACTTGCTACGACCATTTCCATTATAGGGATTTATTGAAGGTAGTGGGTGAGAGGTTGATCAAGCTCAAGTTGAGACACTTGAGTAAGGGGACACCTTATTCCAGCACAGTTTCAACGTTGTTGGCTACAAGTGTACCCACGTCTTCGCCTTGGCAAGCGCGAATGAGATTGTCGCCCTCGAAAAGTTTGAAAATCTGAATAGGCATGTTGTTTTCCATACTCATGGAAAGTCCAGCGGTATCCATAACCTGAATTTCTGGCATGGTGATGGCGTCGCGATAGGTCACGGTTTTGTAGCGTTTGGCGTCCGGGAATTTCATAGGATCTTTGTTGTAGATGCCGTCGACCTTGGTAGCCTTCATGACAACCTGGCAGTGGAGCTCCAAGGCGTGGAGGGTGGCGCCGGTGTCGGTGGTGACGTACGGGTTGCCGGTGCCGGCGGTGAGGATAACTACGCGGCCTTTTTCGAGGTGGCGGAGGGCTTTATTACGAATGAAAGGTTCGGCAACTTCCGGCATGGTGAGAGCGGACTGCACGCGAGTGGGGACATTGATTTGGCTGAGGGCATCTTGCAAGGCCAGACCGTTCATGACGGTAGCCAGCATGCCCATGTAGTCAGCGGTGGCGCGGTCAAAACCGGAGCGGCTGGCGGAGAGGCCGCGGAAGATATTTCCACCCCCCACTACAACAGCGACCTGGATTCCCAGGTCGTGTACTTCTTGTATTTTCTTGGCCACTTCGACAGCTGCTTCGTTAGAGATGCCGTACTCACGGTCGCCCATGAGCGATTCGCCTCCTACCTTGATCATGACTCGTTGGTATCCGGCGTTTTTAGACATGCTGTCCTTTCTTTGGGTGAGAAGTTTTGATTATTTATGATCGCGACTTCTCTTTAATGGCCATTGCTGTTTTTGTTGCCACAAAAATCTTCAAGCAGATTGAAGGTTATTGGTATTGTAAAGCAAAAAGTTCGAAAAAGTAAGAAAAAGTAAGAAATGTGTGACATTTCTTACAAACTCTAAAATAGAACGATACACTCGTCTTTTCCCTAAAATATTCATTTGTAAGTCACACATTTCTTACAAACCCACATTTTTTGCTTATCCGGTATAATACCGGCATGTATTATCTCAAGTCCCTTGACCTGCGCGATAAAAAAGTTCTCCTCAGACTCGATCTCGATTTACCCGAAAACCAAGATGGTTTCGACACCACTCGGTTAGACTATGGCGTTCCCACTCTGCAATACATTCTGAAAAAGGGTGCCGCCAAGGTACATGTGATTGGACACCGCGGTCGTCCTGATGGGAAAAAAGTTAAGAAGCTCGATCTCAAACCAATCAACGATCTGGTTCTCTCCCGCATTGAAGAAAAATTTCATGACAAAGTTACCTTTGGTGAAAATCTGCGTTTTGACGCTGGTGAGGAAGAAAACTCCAAAACCTTTGCCAAGCAGTTGGCCAAGGGATTTGATGTGTATGTGAATGACGCTTTTGCCACGGCACACCGCGAACACGCTTCGGTGGTTACCCTACCAACTTTGCTTCCGACCGTCATGGGCCGGCAGTTCGAAAAAGAAATCAAGGTTCTGCGCCAGATTGTGTATGTCCCTAAGCGGCCCCTTACCCTTATTTTAGGTGGCGCGAAGGAAGATAAGCTCGAATATCTTGATAAATTATTCGATCATTTCAATGTCTTTTTGGTTGGTGGCAAATTGGCCGATGGTCGCAAAGAGGAGCTTGAAAAGAAAAATCGTAAAGCTATTGTGGCTGAACTGACTGCTGATGGCCTGGATATTAACCATGAAAGTATGGAGCAGTTTGATCGCTTCATTAAGGCGTCTGAAACCGTTGTTTGGAATGGCCCGGTTGGGAAGTATGAAGATACCGATCACCAGGCTGGTACTGAGTACATTGCCAACTCCTTAGCCAAGACGAAAGTGTTTAGTTACATTTGTGGTGGTGATACCGAAGCCGCGATTGATTTGCTTGGCTTTGAGCACAAGAACTTTAATCACGTTTCTACCGGTGGTGGAGCGGTGATGGAGTATTTAGTGAGTGGTAACTTGCCAGGTCAGCAGGCGATTGAAGAAAGTCAAAAATCGTTCGATTGGGATAAGTTACTGGAATTTGTAGCGTAACCGCTGAATTTTTTTTAGATGAATGTTTGGCTCCCAGGGTGTTTAGCCCTGGGAGCTTTTTTTGCGTGAAGATGAAGATGCTAGTCGAGGCTTTCGAAGGCCTCGCACAGTTCGATGGCACGGGGGCTGAGGAGGGTTTCGATGACCATCTCGTTATTGCCAGCTCCCCAGGTGACGTCGGTCACGAATTGTCCCGTGTCCTTATCCTGCATGTCGCGAATGACCAGGCGCGAGGGCAGGGACTGGCCCTCGTCGGCTGCTTCGACCAGGGCGGTGAATACCGCCTCAAGGATCTGCTCCGCCGGTTCGCTAGCTGCCGCTTGGAAGGTGGCGAGATCATTCTCAGTCCACGCCCAGGTGCTCAGCAGCTCGATGGTACAGCTTGCCTGAACCATCCGGGTGAACCGGATGGTGCCGGTGTACGGCGGGTTTTGCGGAGTAACGACAACGGGGATCTGAGGTGTCGCGGTGGCATTTTCGCGACCAGGCAAGTTGCCAGCGGCGGGAAGCGGCTCGATCCAGTAGATCTCGTCGCGTCCTTCAGCGGCCCAGCCCGTAAGGCCATCCTCGGTTTCGAGCTGCCACCAATACAAATTATTGTCGCAGGTGGGGCCACCAATAACGGTGAACTCATGGCCTTCGGGCATGGCGACCACAATAACTGGGCTGGTGGGCTGTTTGC
This sequence comes from uncultured Pseudomonadales bacterium, assembly GCA_964598125.1. Taxonomy (GTDB): domain Bacteria; phylum Patescibacteriota; class Microgenomatia; order UBA1400; family UBA1396; genus UBA1396. The sequence goes on along the minus strand of CAZRAG010000002.1, from coordinate 30,447 downwards.
GCAGGTTGGTGGGCGTCCCGTCCGTGAACGTCACGCGACCACTCATACCGACCCGCAGTTGCGAGGTCAAGCCGTCGGCACAGGTGTCGCCCTCTTGGGCGTTGGCGACAGTCGGCAGATCTGCAAAGACCAGCGCGACCACGAAGAGAACAAGCAAAACGAGTGAGGTAAAACGCATTTTCTGCATGATTATGGGGCCCCCTCCATGAGGCCAGGATACATTTTCACGATCTTGGCGTTAAAGTCACTCTATTCTTCCGCAACGGAAAAACAGAAACATCTTTTCGCCAGAGGATATTATACCACTTTTGAGCCTATAATATGTAAATAAGGCTGCCACACCAATTCGCCAATGTTTCTCATTCTGCGCCAACTTGCTACACTGGAAAGATGAGTTCACACACAAAATTTGCTATTAACGGATTTGGTCGCATCGGTCGAACCGCCACCCGTGTTTGGTGGAAAAAATATCTTGCTGGGCAACTGCCGAATCTGGAACTCGTTGCCATCAACACCTCTGGTTCCATGGAAGTGGAAGACTGGGCACATCTGCTGAAATATGACTCTAACTATGGTGTCTGGGCGAATGATTTTCGCGTAAATCGCTATCGCAGCGTCAAGGAAGCCACCGACGAGTATCCGGAAATTGGCACCATCGAAGTCACCGATCACAACGGTCAACTCCATATTATTACGCTTACGGCGCAGCGCGACCCCAGCCTCATTCCCTGGCAACGTTACGAAGCGGAAATTGTCATTGATTCCACTGGCGCTTTTACCAAATCTGACAAAGCCGCTCTCCACTTTGCAGGTGGAGTAAAGCACGTGGTTTTATCTGCTCCAGGCAAGGATGAAGGTATTACCACTACCGTTTTGGGGGTTGATGACAACGAAGCCATTCGCGCCAAACTCCACAATCACCCCCGGGGAACGATTATTTCCAACGCTTCTTGCACCACCAACTGTATCGCGCCGCCAACTCAGGTGATTCTTGAGGCATTCGGGATTGAGCGAGCCATGTTGACTACGGTTCACGCCTACACCGATGACCAAAATCTGCACGATAATTCACACAAGGACCTACGCCGCGCCCGAGCGGCAGCCCAAAACATTGTGCCCACTTCAACCGGTGCGGCCAAAGCAGCCACGCTGGTAATTCCAGAACTGAAAGGCAAATTCGATGGTCTGGCCTTGCGCGTGCCGGTGGCGACCGGCTCCATTTCGGATATTTCCTATATAGTGAAAAAGCCCACGATGGTTGATGAAGTCAATGCGGCGTTGGCCACAGCTGCCCAGCAACCTCGCTGGCAGGGAATTCTGGCCTGTACCACCGAGCCTTTGGTTTCCCATGACATTATTGGTCGCAGCGAGTCGAGTTTGGTGGATTTAAATCTGACCCAAGTCATTGATGGCACCATGGTGAAAATCGTTACCTGGTACGACAACGAATGGGGCTACTGTAACCGGTTGGTGGAGTTGGTCGGCAAGGTCGGGGAGCTGGGAGAATGAGCCTTAATACAGTGGCAATAAAGTATCACCACATAAAGTATTAAGGAAAGTTGCCGGTCGGCAACGGGCAGTACCAGTAGATTGATCCTCAGCTGTTTCAAGTTGACAGATCATTGCTTTTGATTGATAACAAAGAGCTAATCCAGTTATATCAGTGTCAACAGAAAAATACTCTCCTTCGGTAATTGAGTCAGGTTCAACAGCAACGACATAGGTTATGGCATCACTTTTTTTACTAAAGCGCTGAAGATAGAATGATTCAAATTTTCCCTTATCAGCAAAAGCAGTTTCAACAAGATTATTATCAAGGAAACCCCACCAAGTGGCATACAAAAGTGATTTCCCATAAGAGCTCCAATCTTCTGGCTCTTCGAGAATTGGCTCGGCTTGCGAAATACCTTTTTTCTCAAAAATATACATACCAAGGCTAATCAAATTGATCCCAACTGACGGATTTGGGAAGTCCTTAGATGATCGCATTTCCTTTTTGCTAAAGAGGTAATCGTAGTAGGCATACGTTAGAGAAGGCGTTAACTGATTCTCTAGGCTTCTTCCCTGAATATCTTTGACAAATTGAACATATTTTTCGGCTGGTTTTGCTTGTCGAGCGAAATATGCTCGGATGTTGTCAGGTTTGCCCACAATATCACCCATGGCAACGTACAACTGGAAGGGATTCAATTGTTCGTCTGGAAATTTTCCTGAGGAGAAACGAAAAGTCGAGGCTTCAACAACAAAGCTTGGCAAACACGAATCTTTTTTCCAAAAAAAGCAAGGTTCAATAAAAAAGGGATCCTCAAGGTTGGCAATTGAAATAGGCATGGGTGTACGGTGGAGATATTCAGTGTTGACTCGTTTTTCAGCGTCTTCAGCTAAAAAGGAGGTCTCATTTAATGAATAGATTTGCTTTCGGGATCCATTGAGGAAATATTTCCAGCCAACGTAGCCAGCAATAACTGTGAGAGTAAGAATTACAAGAAAGATTCGTAAACGCATGACAGAATAAGTGTACAACAATTATGTTGAAGGGATTTTGCTAAGTAATCTCATAACAGAACAAGGCTTATTACGAGCTTCTTACACTTATCACTTATCCCTAGTACTTATCAATTTATAGGTTGTTTGCTATAATTCGAGATAAGGATGTGTAAATCGCTATTAGCGGTGGCTCCAACCTCTAACCTAAGCCAGGTCAGAGAGCCACAGCAATGGCGATCTTTTTTTACCTAATGATCATCCTAGAAAATAAAGAAAGAGGATATAATGCCAAGATCAATTGAAAGAACAGGACTCAGAGTTGGAGCTGTTAGTTTTATTTTTGTCGAACTGGTCCGATCTGCTTTAGGAATTGGTGGTGGCAGCAAAGCTGAAGCCAGTAATACTGCGAAATTTCGTGAGTATCTCTTGCCTGTTGGCAGACAAGTGCAAGCCTTAAGTCAATCTGAACTTGCCGAACTTCGAAATCCAGGAAATACTGTTCCTGCTGGTTCCCCAGAAACAACCAGAAATGCGGAAAAACTTGGCCAATTAGCAGGCTATGTTCAAAGAATTGATCTCGGTGATGGTCGCTACTCGATCAACTACTATGATCTGGATGGCGAACTCGTCTCTCGAACGCGACTCAACTCTTTAATGGCAGAGAACGTTTTTCAAGTTATTCCATTGTCTGAACCAGTGGTACTCGATGATGTTACTTTCATGCCTCCAGATGACGGTGAATGGCGTCTGGTACCCAAACAACCACAAAGAACGGCTGAACTTCCCGAAGTTCCGGCCTCTTCCGAAGTTGCCTCAGAGGAAATTGTTGCCTACGTGAATGATCAAGATCTTGGTCGTGGTGAGAATGTCGTCTCAGCGCTTTTTTACACTCCCGATGGTCGACTGATGTCTCAGGAAGAAGTTGATGCTCTGCTTGAAAAGGGTGACTTCATTGTCCGGCCAGTTGGGCCTGGAGCCTCATTCTCTTCTGGTGTGCCTCTTCCAGAAGAGGAAGTTTGGTATACCGTTCAACTGCAAGGTCGTCACAATGATCCAGATGGACAGGCCAGTACTCTTGATATTGGAATGCCTCAGCAAGGGCCTGGCGATGAAGGTATCGCCTTAGCCATGCATGTTAACGTTAATCCTGAAACCAATATTCCTCCAGATGGTGATGGAGATCCTCATGGCGGTGATGGTGGGATTGGTACCGGTGATGGCGGTTCTGGTGATGCCTCGCAACAACCTGACGGTGACCAAGGTGGTCTTGAGCAGGAAGGCGGTGATGATAAACCATTAGAAGTTGCTTTTGTTGATGAATATATGCTTGAGCATGCTGCTAATCCAGCAGAAGCTCAATGGTCTGCTCTTAGTGCAGAAAATCAACACGCATTAGCCTTATTTTTTCAAATGAGAGGAATCACTAATTTAGAAGGAAATACCATTCAGCCTGCTGACTTAAATGGTGATGTTGCTCAAGAGGTGGTCATCAATGGTCATGGTGTGTTCCGAGTTCAAATAATTCCCAATGGACCATTTTCTTTCTACCTCCCTCAAGAAGACGGTTCTATGTTGCTTATTACAACCGAGGCTGAGTTTCTCGCCGCGGTTGAGACTCCAGCCGAAAGCAATACTATGACTGCTCTCAATACGAACTGGCTTGAAGTTGCCAGTACCAATCCTGAGGCATTATTAGAAATGCAGCTTGCTCCTGAATTAGAGGCAGCCTTACAAAATCCTGATTACATCCAGTTTGGTTATATTGACGAGGAAGGGAGATTTGTCGGGATACCGCTAGTTTACAATCCTGGTGGGGATGAGGAAAGGCAAGAATTCATAGAAGAAAGAAATGGAATAAATGGTTACTTTCTTGTCCAAACGCCTCGTACAAGAGAGGTAATTTTGAACGTAATACTACCTGAAATTCAAGCGCTGTTTGAAAACTACAATTCAATTCCTGATGCACTTACAACTCCTCCTCAAATACTCGTGATTAGTGGCGAAATGGAAGATCACAGTGGTTTTCTGCCAGTTTATAACAAGAATGGATTTGCAGTTTACCGGAACTATAACCCTGATACTAATGTATTGCAACTTAATGTCGTATTTGACGACGAATTTGGAATGTATGGTGGTGATGTCATGAACATACTGGGACAAGCAATCACCTATGGTTTTAGTTCAGATGAGAATCTGAAGAGACCGGTCGATATTTGGGGGCAAACAGTGAATTCAATAACAAATAATCCTGGAGCTGGATTGTCACTACTAACAACTGATGCTGATATTAGTTATTTAGAGGCAAATGAATCGCAGTTTCCAATGGAGTTTCCTGTAGACTATAGCGATTACAGTGTAAATAATTAACTTCCAATTACTTACTTCTCTTGTGTATAGTAATTAGATATATGCGTATTTGTTTTGCGCTTCTATTACTATTTGTTACAATCTCGTCGTTATTCTTTTCATCCAATGAAGTTTTTGCTCAATCTTGCTCTGGTGGTGTATCTTGCTATCAGAACCAGTGTACAAGCACAAATGAAAGATGCTCTCCATTAGGATCACGTTGTGGACCTTTAGGAGCAGGGACTTGTGTTGAAGTTCAGAAAAGTTATTACCCATGCTCTTTTTGTGGACCGGGGTCATATCCACCAGTTGTGAATAGTTGTGCAATTATTTGTGAGGAACTTCAACATATTAGTTTTGGTTGTGATCGCACGGGAGGAGGCTGTAGCGCTCCCGTATATCCTCCACCCCCACAACCAACAGGTGATCCTGGTGAGCCACAACCAACTGTTCAGCCAGGCTGGGGAGGCTGTGGTTCTTGCGGAAACTGTGATGAAAACCCACCTGGCTCTGGAAGCCATCCATCAGGTGAATGTGTCACCACTCCGGAAGGTGTTTGTACTTGGGACCCTGGAACTTGTCGATATATCCCTCCTCCTTGTAGTCCAAGCTGTTCCGCTCCCTATTGTGGTCAATCTGATGGTTGCAGTGGTGCCTGTTCAAATACAGACGATGGGGCGCCATCTACCCCAGTGTTCTATATTCCCTCTGCCTCAGGACAAATGATTCAATCCGATGCTGCCGGGCAAATTATCATAATGTGGTCTGCTCCTGGAAAAGCCGAGCGTTATAACCTTGAGCTTCATCCATCAACAAACCCCGCTGATTCACCTGTCCAGAGCTATACAGTAACAGGTACTTCTTACTCCTTTGCACCAACCAGTCGCTACTATTCTGCTCGAGTCAGAGCCCAGAATACGAGTTGTGGTACGGACACTTCGGCTTGGAGCGCCTATGTCAGTTTTGAAGTTGCTGTTCCCGTCAGTGGAAATATTTACTATGACACCAATGCCACTGCCGCAATATCTGGATCATTGTGTACTGGACCAACTACAGCCGTGCCAGATACCACTGGAGCCTTAACAATCACTGGCCACGATTCTGGAACCTACATTGATAGTGCGGTTGCCTCGGGAACTTCCTATTCCCTCCGTTTACCGTATACCACCACCGGCCAAAACAACGCTCAATTGCAAATCGAAAACTCCGACCTCTGGCTCTGTTCCTGCCCGGTTGGCTGTGTGTACCCTAGTGGCATCAACGCGCCGAGTGCGAATGTGAACTTCTATGTTCTGGACGCTACCGACCCCTGGTTCCAAACCGAGGGTGGACCAGTGGCTGCGTATGGAACCACCGGTACCGTGATTCAAAGTTTGATTTCACCATACTGTACATTGCCGGCGTGTAACCCCAACCTCATCACCAATCAAAATGGCACCACCACCGAAGGATACGTACTCACCGGTGGCGGCGGTATTGACACCAGTTATGTAGGTGGAATCCAGACGGATCAAATCGATGAACATAATCACAACTGGTTCGCTCGTCTGAACGACACGCCCAGTCACCAGGATTATGCGTACTTCAAGCGAATCCTCAAGCTGCCTGCCAGTCCAGAAAGTGATTTTGGTGCCACGGCAAGTAACGCCACGAAGCCCACAGGCAATCCCGTCAACGAGGGGGCCGAAGCCTACTTCCATAACGGAGATCTCACCATTGGAACCAACTGGAATGTCGCCGACACCCAAAAAATTGTGGTGGTGGTGAACGGTAATGTGAATGTGAACGCCCGGACCATAGTAGCCGATGGCGGTTTTCTGATGATTGTGGCCAGTGGTGACATTATTTTTGATGAAGAACTAGGCCATGATAATCCGGCTCTTGATACGGCCGTGGTCGAAGGTGTTTTTGTGGCTAACCGTCAGATTGAAACTCCCAGCCGTGGTGAAGCCGCTGGCGGTGATAAAAAATTCGTAGGTGAAGGTACCTTTGTTGGTTGGCAAGGATTTGTGTTGGCTCGTGACTACGATGACGGTGTCACCCGTCGCCGGTTAAACAACTCTAATCCAACCGAATATTTCCGCTATCGACCTGACTTTTTGAAGAATGCCCCTGAAGCGGTGAAGCGGCCACAGTATAGTTGGCGAGAATTGAATCCTTAGAAAAAGCCTAGAATAAAAAAGTGTGACTTTCGAGTTATAGGCTTCTATAGCTCGATTTTCCGAGCTAATTTCAAGATATTCTTTACGCCGTTGGGAAATAGGCTTTCAAACTCTTTTGCTTTATGCATGGCCTCCTCAAGCCAGGACAATTTTCCGGAAATCGGTTGCTGAATAAATTGCAATTGTTCTACCAGCTGATCAAGTTGTGCATGTCGGGCCAATCCAAGGCGAGTAAAGATGGCGGCAATATTGTCTTCCCACTCTCCCCAGGAGCCCAGCAAGATCAGGGCACAGCCGGCGGCAGATGCATCATAGGCCATATCGCCAGAAGGCTTAGCCAAGGCAATATCCGCCCAAGGGAAGCCGTGTTCAACCAAAAGTTCGTTGGCAGCCACGATGTCGTCGGCAAACAGGACACGGAGTTTGGCGTGGGTATCGGCCGTTTGTCCAATCGTTACGCCATGCTTCTTGGCGAGATTTCTCACCATGTCGACATGATCTTCATTGGTGCCGGCGTAGTACATGAGTTCGATGTTGAGGGCTGGTTTTTTATTGGCGAGCAGTGGCAAGAGTTGGTCGAGGGCGTCACCAAGCTCGGGTTTGTTGGTTCCTAAGCCGCCGGTGGTGAGCAAAATGCGCAGCGGACGTTTTTTCCAGGCGGTGGGTGATTTTTTCGCGCCAGCCGCCAAGACGCGTGGATCCACAAACGGACCGGTTACCACCACGTGGGCAGGATCGACGGTTTTGCCGCGCAGCGCCGCTATTTCTAGAAAGCGTTCGCGGGTGGGCTCGTCAAAAACGGCAAAGTAGAGATTCTTTTTATCGGCAAAATCGGTGTACTGTTCGCGCACGTGTGGGTCGGTAACAGCCTGAACAATTGTTTTGTTCGTATTTCTGGCAAGGATATTCCCCAGTTCAATGTGGAAGCAGATGAGTGGTGACTCAACATTTTTTACCAGGGAGAGTAGAGGTTGTGTAATGGCTTGCTCAATAGGCAGCTTACTGCGGGCGCGACGATCAAGGATGTTGCGCTTGACCGAAGTGAGAAGCGGGTAGCGGGCGAGAACCTTGCCGACGCGCTCCATAAAGGCCACACTTGACCACTGTTCAGCCTGCACGTAGTTGGTAGGGTCGACGAGCCAAGCCTTGGCTGGATCAGGGTCGTCGCCACCCCAGGCCTCGATGGCTGCACCATAGGCCATGGAGTAATGAGCACGTGATAACACAATGTCAGGGTGATTGAGTGAGTCGTCGATGTGGTGTTCCGCCTCGACCACGTCGCGGAAACTTGCCGAGAGGGTGATGATGGGCGCCTGGGTTTTGGCCAAGAGCTCTTGGTCTTCTTTGAGGAGCTTTGAGGTGACTCTGTTCTTGAGGGAATTGGGCATAAGGCCATTGTAGCAGGATGCTCCCATACACCAAACCACTTTCTAAAAAAACTCCCCAGGTGGGGAGTTTTTTATGATGGTGCCGGCTGAAGGATTCGAACCTACGTAGGCGTTCGCCAGCAGATTTACAGTCTGCCCCCGTTGGCCACTTGGGTAAGCCGGCACGTGGAGAGGTATTTCCTTGGGCAAAAACGCCCATAAAATCACGCTCGCATGAAGTCCTATTGTACCAGAAGAATTTCTCAAGCTGATTGTTTTTTATTGTGAGGGCCATAAATGGCAGCCAGATTTCCAAGCTGTGAAGAGACAGTTTTTAGTCTGGATGATACAATCTCACCATTGTTGTTTTCTGGATTGTCTGCAGGGCGACTGCCAAAAGTCCCAAACAACTGACTACCTAGGCCTATGATGTAATTGGTAGCATGAGGGTCTCCAAAACCCTTCGTCAAGGTTCGAGTCCTTGTAGGCCTGCTCTCCAAAAAAATCCCCACACGGGATTTTTTTGTGGAGACTGGTCATGGAAGGCTGCCTTCGTTCCGCCGCCAAGCACGAGTATCAACGAGTGCCTGGCTAGTGCATGCGGAGCGAGTGGAAACGAGCACAGTCGCGAGTCCTTGTAGGCCTGCAATACTTTTTCTTACTATCTCTTTAAAAAACTTAATAGTAAGCTTGAAACTATGTCAGCAGATACATTAGATAGATTATCGTTGCCATCCCCTCCAAGTGAGGAACATCTACCAGAGATAAAAGACAACCATGAAAGTGATGGAACTTTTGAGTTTCATGACACAAAGGGAAGACTTGTTTTTACCGTTAGTCCTGTGGGAATGGATACAATGAGTCCAGATAAAATTGAGGAATGGCAAATCGTTTTGCCACTGACCGCTTTTGGTAATGAGGTCGGCGATATTGCAATATCGCATCAGCAAGCAAATTCTGGAAAAGAAAGTAAATATTTTTCAGCAATGAAGCTTCAGGATGGCGACGCCATAATTCTGAAAGACAAAAAACAGAACAAGCGTTTAGTCGTTTCAGTTTCCATTAATCCTGAAACCATGAAGATAAAACTCACCCCAACGGAGCAAGAATAAAAGACGGGTGAGAGTGTTTTAGAAGAGACTTGCATTAAGGCAATTTGTACATTCATAGCTCATAAAGTAAAAAAAGTTTTTATCAGTACAATAAAGATATGCCAGGTTTACCCAATAGATCTGAACAACGTACTCATCTTGATACCAGTACCCAACCAGATATTCAATTCATTCTTCCTTTTGCGGAGGGAGTTTTACCCAACCAAGCCATGACCTGTCCAAACTGCGGCGATATTTTGGGATTTGTTGAATCTGGACAAAGTAGTCTTTGTCCCAGTTGTCACTATGAACTTATGCCTCGGGATGAGGCGCGTACCCAAATGCTCATTGATCGAACTCATTTACAGAAGTGTCTAAATCACCCTGAGTGGTTGGCAAAGTATCCTGCTCTTGATTTATTGAACCGACGAAGAATTCATCTGTCTCATTTGTCTCATTCTGTAATTGAGGGAAGTTTTTACTGGTTAACGGCATCACACACAAAATCAGATGCAGAAGTTGAAACAAAAGCAGTAGACATACGGGAAAAAGTTCGCCTACGTCAATCACTTATCGATGGAATCACTAACATTCCTGATGCAGAGTGGTTTTTTATGAATGAAGAAATCTATGGCAGAACTCGTCCCAAAATTGGTTGTATATTTGCGCACCCTGGTGGCTATTTTTCATTAGTAACCATTGTTCGGGAGAGAGATTATGAAGCCGAATATTCAAGAAGAGAAAAGGCCAAGCGAGCAGGCCGAGAGCTTACAGCTGAAGAAGAAAAAAATGAGTATTATTATCAACTTTCAATTAAGCGTTTCATGCGTGCTCCCCGGAATGTGTCAGATTTTACTGAGATGATGCATGCTTGGCCAGAGGAAAACACCGACGTAACAACAAGTGATGAAATGGTTTTTTCTTCTTATCGTCAAGCACCTACCGAGAGGCAACTTAACGGTAACGCCAGAAGAGAAGAATACTATGATCTGGCTAGAGCCTTAGACGCGCAAGAAGATCAATTATTGCAGCGCATTAACGCCATTATTGATGCGGGTTCTGACAACGTCGGACCAGAGGCATCTTTCCGTGACCACCCCAAGGTTGATCAACAAGAAGCTCGACTTATTGATGATAATTACTTTCTAGACAAGAAGCTGAGCCAAGGAATGAGTATTCAGTGCTCTCATTGCGGAGCGGCGATTCGAGGATATGAGGGACAGCGCTCCTTTTTTAAGTGTTCCGCCTGCCAAGGTTATACCGATTTAGTGGAAACCGGACGAGTTTCGCCTCAACTTTTGGAAACCTGCAAACCCTCAGAAACCTTTGTACCGGCGGATTATTTTTTTGAATTGCTTTTAAGAACAGAACGAGACGGTGGTCCTAAAGCTGGCGAGATTTTAAGAATAATGAGTCAAGAGCAGATCCAAAAAAGGTATTCAGCAAAACCAGGAGAAGACTTTATTTTTGTTGATTCACTCTCAAGAGTTGTTGTCAATCGGCCACACATGTTTACGTACTATCGCTTTCATCCACAATATTCTAATGAATATGAGCGTGACGAAGGTTTTGTTATGAATATTATTTTCCCTGAAGCAAGCACCGTGCAGGTCGCTACGGGAAATGGATATATTGAAATGGTTGTACCAGCCGAGGTGCGTGGGAAGATTCTCTGTATTTCTCTAGGTGATTTTGATGATGGTGGAGTTAAAGAACCCAATGAAAGATGGTGTCGTGTTCGGACAAAACTCTACGCTACCCCAGGGTTTGATGATCGATTTCGTAGCAATGTTGATTCTTGGGGCAATCAAATGATTTATGGCGACAAAGGTGAGGTAGAGAAACATTGGTTAGAAAGTTTTGACTTTGTGGTTGAGTCACCTTTTAACGATCCGGAAGTTGGTGAAGCATACCGGAGACTTGAAGCAACTTTAGCTCAGGTACCATTAGGGAGTCGCTTCTTGAACAGTGAAGTATAAACTTCGCATCCCTGAGAACAAATTATTTGTAAAATATTAATATATGTCTTACCAACCTGAGCCAAAATTTTTAGAGGGTGACTACATTTATTATAAGGATTTTTTATATCAAATAGATAAAATCAGTTGGCAAGATTTTTACCAGCAATGGTATTACCTCATACATGGCGTTGATGTTCGGTCCGCTGAACTCGTCGAAATAGCTAAAGGGAATGAATATTTTCGGAAAGCCTAAGGAAAAATTTTAGAATATCTTCCTGCATTTATTCTTTATACTTCTCAATTGCTATAGTACACCTATGCAATCCGTTTATTTTGGTAACGTGAACAACGAATCAACCGCTCAACGTGGTTGGTTTATCGGTCATTTTATTGAGGATAAAGATTCCTTGCGATTTTCCCAGGATGTTGAGATGAAGTGGGGAATTCACCAGAAGGGAGAGCGCCGTGACGAGTGGTCGGTGTGCGCCACCGCCACCACCATGAGCTTGGTAGTTCAAGGGCAGATGCGCATGATTTTTCGCGAGCAAGAAATGGTACTCAAGCCTGGCGATTACTACATTTCTCAACCTCAAGTTGAGCATAAATACGTGATTGAAGAAGACTCGGTTATTCTTACGGTTCGTTGGCCATCATTACCCAATGATCACCAAAATCTCATTCCCGCCCAATAGTAAAAAATCTGGCATATTGCTCTTGCTACAATGCTTTCATGGCATACTCGCAATTTCTTACCGTCGCTCTTGAAGCCGTGAAGGCAGCGGAATCCGTAATCAACCAATACTATACTCCTCAAACGCGAGCGACGTTAAAGCCGGACCAATCACCCGTCACCATTGCTGACCAGGAAGCCGAACTCATTATTCGTTCCCATGTGCTTGAGTATTTTCCCAATCATGCTATTTTGGGCGAAGAAAGTGGTCAAAGTTCGACTGACTCAGAATATCTGTGGATCATAGACCCAATCGATGGCACGAAAAACTATATTCGGCAGATTCCGCTCTTCGCCACCCAATTGGCGCTCATGAAAGATGGCGAAGTCATTGTGGGCGTTTCCAATGCCCCAGCTATGCAGGAACTGTTGTATGCACAAAAGGGCCAGGGAGCTTTTTTGAATGACCAACCCGTGCATGTTTCTACTGTGGATCGTTTGAATGAGGCCTTTCTCAGTTATGGGAGTCTGACCTGTTTCCAAAAAAGAAATGCCCTTGATGCTCTTTTGCAACTGGAAAACGCCACGCGAGGTCATCGCGGGTTTGGTGATGCTTGGGCGTATCATCTGCTTGCGCAAGGGAAGGTTGATGTTGTTGTGGAATCCGCCATTAAAATTTGGGATGTGGCCGCGGCGAGTTTGATCGTGCAAGAGGCTGGCGGTCAGGTGACCGATCTTCGTGGCCAGCCACTCACTTTGGCAACCACTTCGCTGATTGCGACAAATCAGAGTCTTCATCCGGTGGTTCAAGAAATATTTTCCTAAAACTCTTGTTGTCGGCATTCCCAAAAGTCAAGAGAAATAGCCGAACAGTGAATCAACTGATTTTTTTCTGGCCAGGTTTGATAGGCTCGGGTTGTGAGCCACCAAGTTGAAGGAAGGGCTTGAGTATTCTCAAACTTTTCCAGCAAAAAAATGTGGTGTTGGGCGCAGGCTTTTTCCACGTCGTTCCAAGTAAATGTCTGGCATTGCTTGTAGATGAGTTCAATATCTGTCTGGCTGGCAATCACGGGAGTACCAGGTTGTGGCTGAAAGTGATGGGGATACGCCTGGTTATCCGCCCAAGTATCTTTGATAATGCTTGTCTGATTTATAGCAAGGATTCCGGTTACTAAAACAAAGGTTATTACCGGCCTAAACCTGTGTATTTGGTTCAGCAACCAAGCCATAAAAAGCCAACCAATCACGGCGACCGGGAAGAGCTGGCGAACATGAAAGATATGACCTTGAGTGAAGAGTGACCAGCCAAAAATGGTGGTGTAGAGCGTGATGGTAATGAGACTTATGAGTAACAGGAGTCGTTCATTGGTAGTACGTTGTTTCCACCACTGGACGATAATTTTTTTCTGGCGATAGGCAAAAGCAAAGCCCCCAAAAACGGCCAGCAAGAATCCCCAGTTGGCGATTGCACCCAACTGCATCCAACGCTGGGAAAGGGCGCTATAACCTTCAAAGTAAGGCAAAAAAAGCCCAGCAAAAAAGGAAAGAAAGGCCAAACTCCAGTCAGCGAATACTGGTTGATGTACCCAATATAAATAGGAGGTATCAATTGCTGCTTGTTGTTGCCAGAATTGGATAACAACCACGAAAACGGGCAAAAGGCTCAAGGCCGCTGGCGCAAAATCATTGGCAACCCAGAATTTACGTGCTTTTTGCAGCTTCGTGTCACGGAACAAAAACCACGCCAACCATTTGGCCACAATTCCCACAATCGAGCCATAGGCCAAAAAAAGGAGCAGCCAATCCACCACCATCGACCACCAGTATTTTTTTTGCATGAGCGTCAGTAGTGACAGCAAAAGCAGCGTCATGGCCGGACCATACATGCGCAACTGGAAGGAAAAATGCCAGATGTAGGCTGAACTACTCCACAAGGCAACTATGGCCAAACTCATGTTTGAGGGAAAGCGGAGTTGTTTGAGGATTCGGGAGAGTACCCAACAACTTGCCACAAAAGACCCTACCATCCAGAAACGTAATGCCAAAACTGAAGGGGTGAGGGTGTACAAAAATTTGAGCAAAAGATAATAACCATTAGGATGAATGGGCTCAACGGGTCTTTGCAGGAGTGAAATCCAGGAGTTGTTCGCAAAGAAGAAAAGACTATGAACTTCATCGCCAAACAGTTGCTGATGCCACGCTGCTTGGAGATGCCACCAAAAGCCAGATAAGATTGCGACCCATAGAATGATTTTTTCTATCGTGACATTCTTACGCACGCCTGATTCTTGCCTCAAGAGTGTCGATATTTTATTTCTCTCGTTGCTCATAGAGTTGTCTGATTTGAATTGCGCGTGGTATGAGGTGTTGCATTGATGATTTATTCTTCTGCTTGTTTATCCAACAGCGAAAAAGTGCGGCAGATCTACTATAGCAAGATCAGAGAAAGTCAGACTACTCCAGAAGGAAACTACTGTAACAATCTGGCTGACAGAGCCGATCTCTTCCAGAGTTGAATCTCGACAGTCTGTATAATGATGCACATGATACCTTCTGCTCAAAGCGATCAACCAAAAAAGATGATCACCTCATCGGCAAACTTGGCTCGAACTGTGGTGGTTGTGTTGTGTGGTGTGATTCTTTGGCTCGCCACTGGTTTGGGTGGTTTTTATCTTGGACAGCGCAGTATTCCTAGTCCAATTGTTATTGATAATAATGATGCTACCTGTCCCATGATTGTTGACGACGGACCTATTTGGCAAGCTCCTGACGCCCAAGAACCCGTAATTATCGATGATCTTCCTGTGGGCGAGGAAGTGGTCCCGCCATTTGAAGGTGTGGCCTGTACCATGGAAGCCAAGATTTGTCCGGATGGTAGCTCGGTTGGTCGGGTTGGACCGAATTGTGAGTTTGCCCCGTGTCCTTCTGGATCTGCTGAGTAACACTCGTTACTCCAATAATCGCCAGCATTTCTTACAGAATTCACATCCAGGTGTGTATACTGTTTCTTATAAGCCTAGAGAAGCGGCATCCATGAGAAACGTTTCGACTCAAGAAGCAGAAACCTTGCAGTATTTTCTTTCGATTTCACGACGGTTTTCTCGCATTGGCAACTCTCCTCAAGAGAAGGCAGCTTTTGATATTTTGTCGTCTCACCTCAAAAAAGCAGAAATCGATGCCCAAATACCAGAATCACAGGAATTTCAGGAACAAATCGCTTACTTGAGGCCTGTATTTCTCAGGGAGACAATGCGATTGTTTGAATCAATTGTCGCCGACAGAAATATGCTGCTTACGGCTGTAACCCTGATGAGACTTATAAATAGCGTTCGAATGGCGCCGATATCATGGTATTCCCAGGAAAAGAAAGTTGCACTTATTACCCAGGTTACCCAGCCGGCGGTCACCGCTACCAGGCAAGAACGAGGAACCGCTCCAAGTAATGGGAAAAGAACCGTGCCACAGCTTGAGAGAGTTCCCGGGCCGTATGTGGGTGCGGTGCTGTTGCGGTGAGAGGATTGTTGCAAAAATGGCTCTTTACATCCTATAAGATTGAATTTTTCGCTTATTTAGCCTATAATATTTAGATGCTTTCTTGTCTTAATCGAGAAAGTCTGGTTTTGTCATTACTCGAGGAAATAACTTCCTTAGTGGTAGAGGCAAAGCTCTTGAACAACGTGTTACACATACCTCAGGACACACAAAAGGGTCAGGTGAGACTTTTTTGTGTGTCCTGAGAGAACTTTTTCAGAATACCGCTTTTGATGGGGACACACCCATCCGGTGCATATCCCTATTTTAGCCAAGAGGTGAATGTGATGTTGAGAATCGCACGTTTGATCCTGGTGGCCATGGTGGCCACCCTGGTGTTTGGCGCATTCGGCGCACACTCCGTTCCGTCCGCAACCGCCCAGGATGAAATCTGGGAGGTTTTCCGCGTTGAGGTCTCATATGACGGAATTCTGTACGTTGAGTACGTCGATGAGACCAACTGGCACGTTCTTGTCCGCGAGGACGGGAAAGTGGTGTATCAGGCTCTCGGAGAGGGAGCCTTTGCTTGGTCAGCAATTTCCGGAATGGTGTTGGTTGCTGGGCGCAACGAGCTCAGCTACTACACTTTCGAAGATTTGGCTGATGCTCCGCTCGGCTCTGTCGTCTACCCAATTCACACGTCTGGTGGGTCGTTCCGCGTGTGGGAACAGCCGTTTTCGGACGGTTCGTTCCTGATTCTGGATCGTAACCACCAGGTGTGGAACCACGTCCGGATCAGCCGGGGGACGCGGATTTCATCGCTGGTGGGGGATGATGACCTTTACCCAATCTCCATTCGTGGCAACGAGTTGGGATACATGTTGGGGAGCGATGTAATGATCTACAACGCGATCCTCATGGAAACCCGTCGCTCGCCTGCTGCCTGGCCAGTATTCGAAGAGGCGGGGTTTGAAGTTTCAGACCTGGGCAACTCCAACGTAAAGACCACGGTGGAGCACTACCGCGTTATCCGCGAAACCCAGCGCTGGAAACTCATCACCGGGATTGTCGATGGGCAACTGAAGTCGGGCGTGATTTACGTCGGCCCGATGATTTCGTACTTTCTCGAGCTGAACGACAACCCCATGACGCTCGAGCGCCTGTCCACCATCAGCGGCAACAACCTCATCCTGGCCGGTCCTGGCCGCGAGGTCTATGATTGCCAGATTGAGCAGTACGGTATCAACTGCGAACCCGTGACCATTGGTATGCTCACGAGCGCGCCGTAACAAAAAGTAACACGTTGGGGGTGGCTTCACACGCCACCCCCTATTCTTAAGCCAACATATTTGTTGTTTTAAGAATAGGCAAACACAATGAGTTCCACGTCAAGATAAGGCGTAAGATGAGGACATGAATTTTCAAACGCTCCTGCAACGCTACGACAAAATTGATCAGTATTTTGCCCAGAAATTTCCGCAGCTCCAAGACGAATACAAAATTCTTGCCCGTCTAGGCAAGATTACCGAAGAGCTCGGCGAACTTCATAGTGCGGTTCATGGTGAATTGCACCTGCACCGGGCAGACAAGCAACAACAGCACCACACGGATGACGTGGCCAAAGAATGGGCCGATGTTTTTAATACGGTTATTTTGGCAGGTATGGCTCTTGATTTAGACATGCCAAAAGTGATTGATGAGCGTTTACAAGAAATTTATGCTCGCTACCAAATGGACGAGGAGAGAGGTTGATCGAGCAAGGATGAACTTTCTAGATCAGGGAGTCACCTTCTCTAATATTTTTTGAGAAGCTCTATGAGTTCCTTAATTTCGAAAGGCTTGACCAAGTATCCATCGGCACCGGCTTCTTGGGCAATTTGGGCAATATCTTGATGGGCGGAGATCAGAATAACGGGGATGTTTTTTGTTTCTTCATCAGATTTTAGAGCCAGACAGAGATCAGTTCCGTCCACACCGGACATCCAAATATCAAGCAAGAAAATATCAGGAGGCTGCTCAAGATGTTTGAAAATTTCGCGACCATCATTACTACAGGTAACTTGATAGCCATCTGCACTGAGAATGAGCTCTAAGGCATCTAAAATGGCATCATCATCGTCAGCGATGAAGACTTGCCGGATCATGATAAATGTATTGTAACGGCACTTTGTAAGGGTATGGTAAAGCAAAAGGTTGATCCTTTGCCAACCTGACTTTTAACGGAAATCTTTCCGTGATGTTTTTCTACAATCTCTCGGGCAATATACAAACCCAGACCAAATCCGGCAAATGTTTCTTGTTTGGGGCCGTCAACTCGGACAAATCGATCAAATATTTGGGCCTGTTTTGACCGAGGAATACCAGGCCCAAAATCCTGTACGCAAATGGTGAGTGACTTTTTTGTTTTCTTTTGGGTGACAATGATTTCCTGAGTTTCAGCGGAATACTTTATAGCATTGGCAAGGATATTCGTAAGAATTTGGGCAATGCGATCTCGATCAGCTTCGATAATAGTGTTTGTTATTTTTTCTAACCGTATATGGTGTTTTCCCTGCAAGAGCGAAAGTGTTTCAAGAACTTCGGCCAGAACAACCTTAATATCAAAAGAAGTTATATGAAGATCAAGTCGTCCTGATTCAATTCGTGAAACGTCGAGCAAGTCACGAATTAAACGTGTAAGTTTAAAAAGTTGTCGATCCATTTTACCGAGTAACTCAACCGAAATACGGTCATTTTTGTGAGCAAAATACTGTTCCAGATATTGGGTATACACTTTAAGACTCGTAACCGGAGTTTTTAACTCATGGCTGGCAATGCTAATAAATTCGTCCTTGCGCCTATCCATTTCTTCACGAGCCGTAATATCTCGCGAGATCATGAGAATACCAGTGATCTGGCCATCCTCATCAATCAGACCGGTTCCAACACCTTCCAAGCTCACATACATGCCGTCACTTTGGCGTTGAACTCGGTAGACGGCCGTTTCGTGCCCTCCTTCTGACAACGTTGAGAGTTTAGATTGGAAACTCTCAAAGTCTTCCGGGTGAATATACGGCAAAATACTGGTGCCGATGAGCTCATCTGGAGTGACGCCGAACATTTCCTCATGCGAGGGTGAAGCATACAGAATGGTTCCTAACGGGTCGATAACGGTAACTAAGTCGCTGGCATTTTCAGCGAGAGTTTTATATTGAATACTGCTTCGGCGCAAAGCCTCCTGCGAAGAGAGTAGTTCGGCGTGGGCTCGTTCGGTTTCGATAACAGATCGTGAGTGCACTCGACTGAGGGCGAACACTAAAAAACTAATCACCAAGCCTGCGGCCAGATAATAGGGATAGGTGCTTCTTTCTAACGAGTAGTTAAAGTTACGGTTGGAAACATAGAGGACGGTAAAGTTACGGCCAGCAATATTGATTGGGGAAGATGTTGTATATTGTGGCAGCGTCTTAGAAAGCGTGATATCGTCTTCCGTACTGTGTTTGTAAAGAATGTTTTCCGGTGCCGGTACTACGCCATCATAAATCCAGAAATCAATATCAGAATGTGGAAGGTCCTCCCGAATGCCCCCAAACAAATCCTCAGCCAGAAATGCTCCATATGTATAGCCGACCAGTTCTGATTGCGTATTTCCCTGATTGGTCCGAAATAGAGGAATAAAAAGGAGGAAACCGGCATGTTTTTGGTCATCACTGTCCGAAGTAAGTTCAACTCTGGCGGTTAAGGTTGGTCGACGTGTTTCTCTGGCCTGAATCATGGCTTCCTGAAAAATGGATTCCGTAAATAAATCTTTTCCTAAGCGCTGAAGGTTTTTGGAATTCTCAGGCTCCACGTAAGTGATAGCTGTTTGTGTACCTGAATTTTCCCGAGCAGGAAAGAAAAAGTTGGGAACTAATTGTTGAATTTGTCCAAGAATCTCTTCCTGATTTGCTGGACTAACAAGGCTAATATAGCCAAATTCGCGAATACCAGGATATCGCTTTTCAATTTCTAGTTGTTTTACGTATTCGCGAAATTCGGCGGCCGTTACTTGATCGCTCGCGACAAATAGGCCGGCGCCCCCAAGCATAACCGCGGTGTAGGTATCTAATCGAGTTTCGATCGTTCGTTGTGTGCGATTAATCGAATTTTCAAACCGTGCCTCCTCTTTTATTTTCGCCAGATAGAGTGTGATCACTGTAAAAGCAAAGGTACTCATGATGCTTATAAAGAAAATAAACATCGAAAACCACTGCTGGGATATCCACGTTGATAAACGTCTGTTTTTGAGCTTCATTGCCAAGTTACAGATAGTATAACAATCTCTCAAACGAGATCGATGAAGCCTTCAACAAGGAATATCTTTCCTATTGAATTCCTCAAGAAGGATATTCCCAGGAATATCCTTCCAGGCAGAAGAAGTGGGAAAGATATTCCTTGTTGTAACTTCGCTCTACATCTTGCCTTGAAAAATTCGTAAGAACCATATCAAGACAACGAGTACCAAGATTGCTGCCAAAATAGAGAACGGAAAGGCAAAGACTTCTTGTTCCACAATCGTGGGACCACCTGTGCTGTTGGCAATACTGGCTCTCACCGTATATGGGCCAAGAGCAAACTTTTCATTGAGGGAAAAAGGAATTCCTTCATAGGAGCGTGGGTCATCCTTTCTCGTTTGCTGCGCTGGAATTTTCCGCTCTGCCTGGGCTAGAATTCTCTCTGGTAAGCCAGATTGCTCAGACACAATGCGTTTTTGCCAATTCAGAACCGTCACATGCAAATCTGGGATAGCGTAGGTTCGGCTCAAGTTGCTCACTGTAGGAGTAAACTTCACGCGCTGGAGGCTATCAATGAATCTTGGGAGCTCTAAATTAATTTTCCAGGCTAAGGGCTCTTGATTATTTTGTGTTACACGCAGAAGCATGTGTGCAACAATGGTTCCTTGGGTGGTTGTGTTGGAACTGGGAGAGAAAACGGTATCGGCTAGATCCGGTTGGGTTCGGGCAACCAGGCTAAGGTACCAGTCTTGTTCGCGGGCATTTTCAGGAATCGTCAGGCTGATAACGAGTTGTTGACTTGCGCCTGCCGGCAAAGTGAAGGGTTGATCTAGAGCAATATCCGAGTTAACAAGTTTGCCGTAGGGGAAACTCAGACTGGGGAGAATAGTAACTAAGCCATGAAGGCCATCGGCTTGAAAGTCTCGAAGTTGGGGAGTGACTTTAAGCGGGACAGAACCATTATTTTTCAATTCAAAGGCTTGAGTTACGGATTTTCCCGGTCGAACAGCAAATTCCACCACACTAGGAGAAATACTGAGGTCAAAGGGGTAGTTTTCTTGGGCATACACTGGACGAAATGCCAAAAATTGGCAGAGAACAGCTGTAAGTGCTAAGGTGAGACCTCGCTTAAAGATGGCGGCTGACATTTTTTTCCACATGCTTACTCCATTGTAGGGGAAAATATCGGGGAAAAGCGAGCAGGCCAATAACGATTAAAAATAAAGAACTCCATTGTCCGGAAGTGAGTCCAAACACGAGCGGCGTGGGATAACGTAGTAGTTCCAAACTGAACCGGACAGATCCATAGCCAATAAAGTAATAACTGGTGAAAAAGCGGGATCCAATAGGAAAAATATTTGAATGTCTTTTTTTGATAAACCATAAAAACGCGAGAAGAGTGAAGGAAAAAAAACTTTCATAGAAAAATAAGGGGTGGAATGTCGAGAACTGTTTCCAGATTTCTGGTCGGTTTTCCGGACGAATATAAATTGCCCAGGGAAGTGTGCTTGGCTGACCAAAGAGTTCTTGATTGAAAAAGTTTCCCCAACGACCAAGTGCTTGGGCGGCGGGAAGTGATAAAGCAGCTGCATCACTGATTTCTGACCAGCTCAACGGAAAACGACTTGTTTTTTTCCAGAGGAAAAGTCCTAAGCCTCCACCAAGGAGAGCGCCAAAGATTCCTAAGCCACCTTGCCAGACGGCGAAGAGTTTCCACCATGGGGCAGCTTGATACAGCGGCCAATCAGTAGTTAGGTGGTAGATTCGAGCGCCAAGGAGTGCACCCAAACCGGTGAAAATAATAGCCGAGTTAATGTGGTTGGCTGCAACTTTTTTCTTTGATAGGAGAACGCTTTCAAAAAGGTGCCAAAACATTAAAAAAGCCAGGCCAATCAAAAGTCCGTACCAGGAAAAATTCATAGCAAGATGAGTGCGAGGCAGTACAGTCCAAAGTACACACCATACGCCAAGATAAGTGAACGAACAGTAGATGGTGTTGGATTCTGATAAAAGTATGTCTGCAAAAATGCGGGAAATTTTCCTTGGGTAAATTTCCAGATATCAATGAGATAAACGAGTGATATTCCACATAAAAAGCCAAAACCAATTGCCGATTGGGAGGATGTCAGGAGATACACGGCCAGGATAGGCAAAATGAAAAGAATCGTACTGGATCGGAGCCAAGAGTGAGTACTTGGACTTGGTGTAGCCGGCTGATTGCTGGTGTCCTCATGGGCTAGCCAGCTCCCAATTTGTTCTATGCCGGTGTTGACCTGTGGCTCAAAAACAAAAATGAGTGTACTGAGCCAACCGCCCAGAACAAACAAAACAGTTTGAATAAACCAGTCATGCGGATCACTCAGGGAGAATGCTCGAGCTGCGCCAAGGGCGACCAAAAACAAAAGGCCAAAACCAATCCAAGGAAAGAGTTGCCAGTAGTGGGCGAGGGATGCCCTGAAGTTATTCTTCATCGCCAGAATCATTGTGTGCTGAAACTGGTGGAATATCAACGAGAGTCTTTGACCGACTCAGAGAAATGGTGCCGTATTTTTCGGTAAAGGTTCCAAAAGCAATGAGTCCAAGTCCGCCAGCAATAAGGGCCATAAGAACTTCCGCCGTTCCGGAAACGGGAAGAGGCTGCTCCCCTTTGGTGGTGGTAACCGTTGGCGTGGCGCTCGCGGTTGAAGTGGTTGTGGTTTCCCCTTCAACAGTTACGGAGCCCTGAAGAGCGGAATTAAAAGCAGAAGTATAGGAATAAGTTCCCGCTGTACTGACGGTAACGGATTTACTGGCGTTGGGGCCAATATTGCCAGTATTAAAGCCAGCACTAGAAGTGGTTTTGGCACTTTGAGTCGAGTCAGTGGTGTTGATAAAGGTAATGGTGTCACCAGGTTTAATTTTCAGGGTAGCAGGGACGAATTTTGTCTCAGAAATGGTGACGGTGTAGGAAGCCGCAAAAACGCGTCCGGCAGATACACCCATCATAAGGACAATCAATAATAGCCAGAAGAGACGCGAAACTGAGCGCATAGGCTTATGGTAGAGTTTTTTTTGCGGGACTACAACCCAAACAAACACCGTACTTCTCAAGTAGACTCAAAGAGTTTTGGTTGGATATTTTTGTCAGCTTTCGTCTGGTCCTTTGCTTTTTTTTCTTTTTCCAATTCTTTGAGTTTCCATAAAAACAGGGCCACCTTCTTTTTAGCATTGGCATCTTTGACAAAATTTTGGGCAGTTTCAAGTAAGTGTCGTGGCTTGGTTTTGACCAAACGCATGCACATACCAATGGTTTCGCGGTCTTCTGCCGTGCTTAAATCCATGGCAAGCCGGTAAGCGTAATCCTGAAATTCCTGAGAAACATACTTCCCGGTGTTGCTGACTTGGTACTGTTGGAGCAAGCTTTTGATGGAGTCGCTCATGTATCAAGACGATACCGCAATTGGCGATTTTTGACAAAGAGCAGGCCGAGCATTCCTCCAACAAAGAAGCTGATGAACATCCAAGAAAGATGGAGATTGAGCAGGAGAACGAGAATGAGACTAACGCTCCCAATCACCTGAGCCAAAGCAAAGGCGATCTGGCGATTGTATGCGTAGATGATGGAATTATTCGCCCGAATGCGCAATACAACAAGTGAAGTAAAGAGGGTATAGTACACACCACCTAGCACCTTATCAAGCATTTCGGTAACAATTGAAAACAGCGGAAATTGGAAAGCCAAGCCACGAAGAAGCCAAAGGAAGGCGAGGAGGCTGCCACTACCAATCTCCCACTTTGATTCTCGACGCCGATGATCAAATATCCAGCCAGACAGATAGATAAAGATAAAGGAGGCAAGGGTTGCGCCTGTCAATATGTACCCAACCGAAATCATGTTTTCATGAAAAAAGATGTATAAGAAAAGCGGCCAGAAAAAGAGAATAGCAGCGCTTTCCCAAAACATTCCACCCAAGCCTACAAGTTGTTTACTGCCAGCAGATGTTTTGAGGACTTGCCAAAAATCAGACCACTTCCAGGTTGTGCGAACACGCAGAGTGGGCAAAAGAATGAGGGAAATGACCGAGAGAAAGTAAAACAGGGCGCCAATCCAGAACACTCCATTGAAGGTGATGACCGGAACTAATAAGACGCCGATAAGTGGGGCGATAAGTGTTGCCAGCTTACTGAGCACTTCCAGAGCACTCATTTCTTGGCCGACTTTTTCCAGATCCATCTCAACGGCGAGCATAATGTAGTAGCTTGTCCAAAACCAGAGTAAATTCAGCGCTTTGAAAAAAGGTAAGAGCAGCAAGAGCCAAAGGTTATGAGGGAGAAAGGTAAAGAGAATCACGCTCAGCAGGGTTAAGCTTTGACCGAGTGTTAATGAAAGACGAATATTTTTTGACACCTCGAGTCGGGAAACCAAAGGCGCAATCAACAAAACGGCCAGTTTTTCGGCGAGAAAGTAGAGAACTACAAAAAGAAAGCCGGTTCTAATCTGGTCTGGAAAAATTTGATTTACGTACGGAACTTTTGGCGCCAATTGAAAAAGGAAAATTGGTCCGACAACAGTCAATAGGGCTTCACCTAACCGGAGAAAGAGCATGGTAACGTAGAGCCAACGAAGCTGTGCGGGAATCAACGAGAAACGTGACCAATTCTGAAAGAGAAACCGTAATGGCATTTTCTTACTCTAGCGGGAATAGTTCGGAATGACAAGGCAAAAGAGCCTGAAAGAATGGCATTCCTCTGTGCTAGGGAAAGACAAGGTAAAAGAGTTCATCCGCTAATAAGTCTATTGATTGCTTAAGAATAACCTTTTCCTGTGGCGAAAGTTTTTGCAGGACATAGGCCTCTCCAGGTATACTTCGGTCACCAAGGCGGCCATCGATGCCAAGTCGGGCGTACCAGAATTGGTCGGTGTGGATCTGGGAGCGGATGTTGTTCACACCATTGTGAATTTGAGGTCCGGAACCGAACTTGAGCTTATATTTCCCAAGCTCAATATCGAGATCGTCGTGAATCACCACGAGATTGGGGATCTTTTCTGCTGGGTTTTCCGCGTCCCATTGGTTATACCATTGCAGCGCTGCTTTAACGGCTTCACCAGAACGGTTCATGAACGTTTGCGGTTTGATGGCGATGATTTCGTGGCCAGCGTACTGGATTTTGGTGATCAAACTTTGGATCTTGCGCTCGTTTTTCCACACAAGCGGGATAGACGGGTCATTCCATTTTTCCAGCAGCTGGTCAAGGGCAAACCAACCCGCATTGTGGCGGGTGAGTTGATATTCCTCTCCAGGATTGCCAAGGGCGATGATGAGAAATCGAGACATAAAGTCTTTCTTGTTGCAAAGTTTAGGCGTCTTTCGTTTTTTGATACACCATTTCGTAAATGTCGAATAACGATTCTGGACTGTACTTGAGGGCTTCCTGGTAAGCAAGCTGAGGGTAAGGGATTTCTGGATGATCGTTCATTTTTTCCACCGCTTTGGCTAACAGCTGAACGGTTTTTTCCGGATCACCGGTATCGCGAACGGCAATGCCACCTTTGCCGATGACTTCTTTGTTGGTTTCAGAACTTACCGCCACGACCGGTAAGCCATGTGCCATAGCTTCCAGGGTTGAGAGTCCTTGCGTTTCAAATTTGCTACTCACCACAAACAAGTCACCTTCATGGAAAAGATGATTGTGGATGAGTTTTTGATGCTCAACCGCGCCATACCAGGTAATCGCTGAAGCCACGCCCAGTTCTACACTCAGGTCAAACAGAGCATGCCGATCCGGGCCATCGCCAATCAGAATGAGTTCATAGTCAGGATCTTTTTCTCGGAGCTTGGCGAGGGTTCGGATGGTGAGATCAACGCGTTTTTCAATACTGAGTCGACCCACAAAAATGAGTTTGTTGAGCTTTTTTTTACGGCCTTTTTTGGGACTATAAATAGAGACATCAAGCATATTGGGGGCGACAAATACGGGTTTACTTACCCCATGGGTCCGCAAGTCTTTAGCTACGGCTTCGGAGGGAGCAATAATAGTGTTGAACCGATTACAAAAAGCAGAGTTGAATTTCCAGCCACCTTGTTTAATAAGTGGGAGAAGGTGCTTGTTGTTGAGTCCGATAAGGCGGATAGCATCTTCATCCATAAAGTAGGTATGAAAGGTGTGCACCGTGGGGACACGCAAAGTCTTAGCGATGAGCGTACCCTCAATGCCAATGCTTAAAGGCGTGTGAATATGAATAACGTCCGGATTAAACTCACGAATGGTTTTGAGCGAAAGGGGCAAACCGGTACCAATGCGAAAGTCTGGATACATATAGACCTTGACCGAGTTGACGTAGTGGACCTGGACGCTTGAGGGCAAACCATCAAGGTTGGCCTCGGTGGGGTAGCGCGGAGCTTGAATGAATATCTCGTGCCCATTTTGGGCCAAAATTTGAGCCAGGTTAAAGATGGCGGTGCTGACCCCTCCGATAAACGGATAAAAACTGTCGGTATACATGGCAATGCGCATAAGGTGCATTGTAGCGTAATAACTTTGTTTTATCCCATTTCTCTCTACGGCGAGCTGGCTAAAGCCAGAAGCGTTCGAAATGAGATAAAACACGTTTACAATTTTTCAATGAATTTTTTTACTTACTGTCCGGAGCTCAAGCTCAAAGCGTTCAAGAGGAGGAACCACAACTTCTTCCAGCGCTTTTTGATTCAAGGAGAACGTCTTTCTGGAAAAGAACTCACGATACATCGCCCAACCGCCCACCACGACGATAATGGCCAGGAGCAATAGCACCAAGAGACGACTGAGCCGCATGTTGGTTTAGTGTACTACGGGAAATTGAAGGTTTGAGTACAGAATATGATCAAGACGGCGAAATGATGCAGGGTCAGATAACGGTGAAATAGGTCGCTTCCTGGAAATACGCCCCCTCATTGAATATGAGTATGCTGGCAACACTGGCCAGAAGAATGATTGCCACAACAGCCCAACTTGTTTTCTGCCAGAGCTTCTCAGGGAGAAATGCCTGAACACCAATAACGCCAAGAATAGTCAAAACCACAAGATCAGGTATTCCGCCTTGACCAAGCGTGATCCAACCTGAATAAAGAAAAACAAGCCGTAATTGCAGAATCAAAAAGAGTGAAAGAATAAGAAATGCGGCGCGTTTTCCGGCGCTGATGGTTTGCCACAAAATGTACCCCAGGGCGGCAAAAAAGAACGGATACAGCGGGTACCAGTACCATCCATAACTGCCATGCCCACCGCCAGTGCCAGGCGACTGTACCCATTCACCAACTGTAGCTGCCAAAAAGAGCATATACGTCAAACTAAAAATGTACATCCGCTTTACCGGCAGTTTCGCGGGAAGATTGAAAGCCAGGACGATAAAGGCAAATTTAGCAGCGGTCAGGAGTCCATCAAAGAACACCGTATCAATGGCCTTGGGTTTGCCAAAGAAAGCCAGGAGTGTCGTCAAAAACGTGGTATGACGAAATGAGCCCTGAAGCATCTGGATTTGCAGAAACTGTTCAGGGTCAAACAGTGAAACGTAGAAGGTCAAAACCGCAATTCCAAAAAGAACGCTGGCCAGGACTGTGAGTGTCTCGTGCCAGCGCTTTTCAGTGGCTAGAACAACCAGATGGACAAAGGAAAAAACAAGAGCCGCAATTTTGGTGAGTGGGTGTAGGAAATTGATGATCTGAACTCCCCACTGAGCCCAACGAGAACGCAAGGGTTGGTCTAACAACAAGAGTTGTCCGAGAACAAGCGGGGTAATCAGGTTTTCTGCGAGAATCATTCGGTTGCCAAGAGCGGTTGTAGGACTAACGGCGTAGAGCGCCAAAGTGAGGAGAGCCGCCCGCGAGTCCATCCAGGAGAGCGACCAGCGATAGAGCAAAACCATTGTAAGGACAGAAAGTCCGACCATTGGGAGCCGTAGCCAAAAGAATGACAGCGGATTATCCCATGACTGCCCACCAAGAGTTTGAACCAGGCCAGGAATGAGGCTAAAAGCTGGCGGGTGATCCATCGCTGGCGAGACCATGGGAAAGTACATTCCCTGAATGGTTCGATGATCGTACTCCGGATAGGGGAAATAGGACCAAGCAATAGGCTGGTGTTCCTGAATGAGGGAACTGCCCAGGAAAATCCAGGCGTATTCATCGGCGGTTTCGCCGCGAGGGGGAACTTGGCCAAGGTTCCATAGACGTAACCCCATCCCGATAATAAGAATGAAGAAGACCAAGAAAGTGGGTTTGCTGAAGTTCCAATCTGAGAGTTTCACTGGGGATCATTATATACAATTGGTATTTGTTCAGATTTAGCTCGCGAGATGAAGTGGATCGCCAAAATGAGAAGGAGTTCCATCGATCTGAGCATGAAGACAAAGGTGGAGTAGTCTCCCCTTGCATAAGCGAACACTGCAAAGGGAAAGGCGATTAGGTTGACTGTGAGGGCGAATTTTCTAGCCCAACTTTTTCCTTTGAGTAAAAAAATGTTAGTCACCGTTGGTATCGTTAGCCCTAGAATGAGAAGGGGAAAGAACACAGTTAATGTCCCGGGTGGAGACACAAGAGTATTGAAAGTGGTCTTCAATCTGGCGCAGGGCGAGTATCGTGAATTTGACAGCGCGGAGGCGCTCATTGCCGACCTGCACGCCCATGTATGAAGGTGGTCTATCTTCGACCATTTGCCAAGCAGTATAAGAAGTTACCTGCAATCGTCCGGGAAAAGTTTGATCGGCAGCTTCGCCGCTTAGTAAAAGACCCCCAGCACCCCTCTCTACGAGCTCCTAAGATGGTCAACCGCGAAGAAGTTTGGGAAGCCCGCATCGACATTCAATATCGGTTCACCTTTCAATTTAGCGACGATGATATCGTGCTGCGCTCAATTGGCACGCACGAGATCTATCGGCAACGGTAAATGCAAAAAGAACCACTCCCCTTCCGAGCGCCGTTCTCGCCACAAAACATCCCATTGATAGTTACTTAGGTGCCAATTACCGATTCATCGCCCATGTTGTCGAGCTCAGGATGATATAATTCGACGTAAATATTCAGAAGGAGCTTATGCCAGAGAAGGAACAACCTATCGAAGGACAAATCGAGTCAATAGTTGACGATGCCATTGCCGTTTTTGGGAAAGGAAAGCTACCGAGGGACTTTGCAGAAGGTTTGTGCTTGGGTGAGTTCCAAAGCAGAATAATTGGATTGGTGGGTCAATACAAAAAAGGCAGATTTGATGTAGACAAAATGATTGCAGACACTTATGCCCGCAAAGGCGGTGGGGAGAAACTACGTCAAGAAGCTAGGGAACATACTGGTAAAGTGCGGACGATTGAATTGGTTGGTGAAAAAGCAACCTATTCCCTTATGCAGATTCCTGGTTCCGACACAATTTCTATTGACACAGAACAACACGGTTGGCTTGGAGTTATCGGTATAAATTCCCGTAAAAATGAGGCTTGGGGGTACCCGAGGCAAGGGACGGGATTAAATACCAATTCCTGGAGTGAGTTAATGCAAGAGGCAGCCGAATTATTTCGAGAATTCGGAGGAGTTGATAAGTTTCTTGAACTCGAATTCGAGACGGTGACGGATAGAGATCAGAAAACACAAGCCCAAAGGGACATGGAAACGAAGAGCCTCCTTGATGAGTTGTATCAATGAATCGTAATAATCACCACCTGGTCCATTAGAACCGTAGAAGGCGTCGCCAAATCGAAGAAGAGACCATTATTGAATCAACGAACTTTTGCGGGAAGAGTTGGAGGTTGTCATTCGGATCATTCACTCACCTATGATAGACGTGATCATCAAGTAGGAAGTTTGTCGCTCAGGATTACTCAAAAACATGGCATAATTCTTGTTCTTCTTCCGGTTTAACTGGCCCGATCACCGCCATCGGCTTTCCTGCCCTCTCCACAATAAAGCTCTCACCGCGATAAAATACGCGGTCCAAGTATTGGCCGGGACTTTTTCGCAATTCACTGGCCGTTATGGTGATTGGGGTAGTCCGGCTGATTGTCGTGGGTGCTTCTATCGAGTTATCTGAGTCAGTTGTGTTAATTGAGGTGTTCGTTGGAGAAGATGCATTCATCATAGCTGAGATCATTGTAGTAGCTGGGACGGTCACAATCAATCACCTACTTGCAGCAACTATGCCAACCGTAGCAGTCAAATACCCAAGTAAACACAATATCTATTGAGTTCACTACGCCGAAAAAATCCCCGGTAAATCAGTGCTTGTCACCTGCTTTCCCGTCTGATAGGCTGTTCTTGATGAACATATTTGCTTTATACAGCGGTTGTGTTCACTACAAACCACGAAACACCAACACCCGAAGGAAACATGAACTTTGTTGAACCCATTCGCGACCGCAAACGAATCACGACGATAAAGAACCAGTTGCGCGGCGATAATCGCTTCCGCGATCTACTGCTGTTTGTGGTGGGAATCAATTCGGCGCTGCGCATTTCGGACTTGCTGCAACTGCGCATTAGCCACTTTGTGGATGAACACAACCATATCCGCCGTCGTTTTACGATCAAGGAGGAGAAGCGCGGCAAACGCCAGGAGGTCGTGATCAACGACAGCATTCGCAAAGCTCTCGACGAGTATTTGTCTGCTTATCCTGGCATCACCAGCGACCCCGACAATT
>CAZRAG010000001.1:0-99047 GCA_964598125.1 uncultured Pseudomonadales bacterium | reverse complement strand
GGACTCGCTCCTTCTGTTTTGAATTTTTTTGGTTTCAACTAGCACTTTAGCTATAATTCTGCGAATATATGAGCATGAATCCGATTAAGCTTTTTCGCAAAAATCCTGAATACTTACGGTCAGCAGTCTTTGGTGCCAATGATGGATTAGTGACGACCTTCGCCGTGGTGGCCGGTGCCTCAGGAGCTGGTTTGGCTCCAGCTGTAATCATCATTCTTGGGGGATCGAATGTACTTGCTGATGGTATTAGCATGGCTCTTGGTGATTTACTTGGCGAGCGATCGGAAAGAAAACTTGATCCACAAGAAGCAATCGAGTTTCCAGCTTGGCATACGGGTGCAATTACCTTTTTGTTCTTTTTCTTGGCTGGACTTCTCCCTCTTCTCCCCTATTTTTGGGCAGTGATGTGTCAGGAATGTTTGGTCACAAGCAAACCCGATAATTTTACATTTTCTTTGATCACTACACTTCTAGCAATGTTCATCATTGGCAGTGCTCGGAGTCTTGTGACGCGAGATTCTTGGCTAAAAAATGGTTTGGAAATGTTAACGGTTGGTGCTTTTGCGGCAATGGTCGCTTATTTTGCGGGGGCCTGGATTGAGAAATTGATTCTTTGATATATGTAGAGAAAGCTGAAATGAATACACAACTAAATGCTACAAAGATTCTTTGTTATGGTGATTCAAACACGTGGGGGTATGTACCAAAATCAAAAAGCCGTTATCCAGTGCATACTCGTTGGACAGGTCAACTGCAAGTTCGACTTGGACCAGACTACTGGGTAATCGAAGAAGGATTGAATAGTCGGACAACCGACTTAGAAGATCCCACAAAATCAGGAAGAAATGGCCTAACATTTTTAAGACCCTGCCTTGAATCTCACAATCCCATTGATATCGTGGTCATGATGCTTGGTACCAATGATATGAAAGAGCGATTTCATCGGGAACCAGCAGATATTGCCAAGGCAATTGAGCGATTAATCAATGAAATCAAAGCTACAGCTCTCAATCAAAATTCAGAGACCCCCCAAATTCTTCTCGTTTCTCCTCCATTTGTGGATGGTAGTGTTGAAGGAGTTAATGAAAAATATCGTGGTGCAGACGAAAAATCTCACCAGTTGGCCCCACTCTATGAACAGATTGCTCGAAAGCATTCACTAGAATTTCTTGATATTGCTTTATATGTGCAACCAAGTAAGAAAGACGGCTATCACTTCGAGCCTGATGGCCACAGTACAATGGCGCAGGTAGTTTTTGAAAAAATTATGGCTATGAAAGCATCAACCCAATGAAACTATTTCTTGCCTCTGAAATGAAACACCCTGACAGCATTAAAAGGCTCGATGGGTTTGTCGGTGGATTCCAGAATAAAAAGATTGTCTACATTCCTACTGCTGCTAATGGTGAGTTCTTTGGTTCGTGGAAGGGTGGTGAATCTATCCAGGTGGCACAATCTTTAGGAGCACAGTTTTCTGTTGTGGAACTGGAGAGCATTGCGTATACCAACGTCCTTAAGCAAATTGGGAAGCCTGATATTCTTTGGGTAGCAGGCGGAATGTCAGGTTACTTGTTGTACTGGATGCGCCGGACAAAGTTAGATCAAGTCCTTCCAGAGTTGCTGCAAAAAACCGTCTACGTAGGATCAAGCTCTGGGGCCATGATTTGTGCTCAAACGCAATTTTCAGCCGAGTGGTATTTGGGTGAACCAGAACCAGGGGCCAGTTTGGTTCCAGGACTTGGCTTAGTGCCTTTTGAAATCTATCCCCACTTTGAGGATCAGCAGCGAGAAAAAATTGAGAGTCTTTGGGAAGGTGGCGAGCTGTATCTTTTAAAAAATGGTGAAGCGCTGACTGTTCTTGACGGTAGAGTGACGGTGCTTGGAAAAGAACGAATAATTCGAAAGTAACGAGCAAGTAACTTGCTACTGAATCGAAACAGCTTGGTTATTCTGCTATTGTTACTGGATTACCAAGCTCGTTAAGAATGCTCATACTTCCACCGCGAAAGAAATCGCACGTTTTGGTTTGGGCATTGCAGATTTCTTCGCAATCACTTGATCGACGGCACTCTAGTCCTTGATCGGCAGGTGGTATTCGACAATACCCCACAATTTTTGAAACTTCATTTTTCCCATAGAGGTACTCCCCTTTAGTGATTCGTTGGCAGGAAAACTTTTTCCATGTCTGGGTTTGCGAAGCAAAGATAATCAAAAAAAGAACAAGAACAGCGGCAAGGAAGTGGCGCATGTTTCCATTGTAGGGTTCATCCCTACCATTTTTCTAGGCAGAAAATGTATAGATGAAGAATACTAGGCTGAAAAAGGATCATCCCTGTTAAGAAATGATACGGATTGATACTAGAATCAGCTATTTTCTGCTTGGAAAAAAAAGGGATGATCCCTGTCCCTACTTGCGCGTTAAGAGAGTCACCACTTCCACATGAGGTGTTTGCGGAAACATGTCAATCGCCCTCATCTTGGTAATCCGATAGATCGTCTGCAGGGCGCGCATTTCCTCTATAAATTTTTCGTAATTGCA
Source organism: uncultured Pseudomonadales bacterium (assembly GCA_964598125.1). Taxonomy (GTDB): domain Bacteria; phylum Patescibacteriota; class Microgenomatia; order UBA1400; family UBA1396; genus UBA1396. The sequence continues at coordinate 96,508 of CAZRAG010000001.1, read as the reverse complement.
GGAAACATAAACAATCTTTGGTGGGGCTGCCTCCATGATTTCTTCGATGACTTGTGGTTGAAGCCCCAGGCGGGGCGGATCCAAGATGACTACATCTGGTTCAAATTGAGACCAAGAGAGATCTTCGGTGCTGGCGTTGAACCATTCAACTTGGCAATCATTTATTTGAGCATTCCGTTTGGCATCCAAGATAGCTTGGTCGACACTCTCCACGCCGATTACTCGTTTGGCATGATGAGCTGGTTTGGCAAATTCCAGAGCAAAAAATCCGCTTCCGCAATATAAGTCGAGCACTGTTTTGTCATGAATCTTACCTGCAAACTCTCGAACGGTCTGCAAGAGATAAGCGGCCGCCCCAGTATTGTTTTGAAAAAAAGCATTGGGACTGATCTTAAATTTGATATCAGCGATAGTTTCATCCAGATATCCTTGGCCAGTAATAATTTCCAAGGAGTTACCTCGGTTGTGGTCATATTGATCATCAACTTGAATCCAGGCAATGGTGCTTTGGGGGAGCAGAGATCCTAACTGCTTTAATTGGGTAAACAGTTCCTCTTTCTCTTGGTCATTTTCTGGCGGTGCTGTAAGTAGGGAGACCATGGTTTGCCCCAGTGTTGAACTTTGAATGGTCGCTGTTTTCAGCAGACCGCGATGACGCTTTCGATCATGATAGCTCAAACCAGATGTCTGAACCCACTCACGTACAACAGGAAAAACGTTTTCAATATGCTCATCGGCCAAAAAACACTGATGATTATCAATGACATGGTCCCAACTTTGAAATTCTCGCAGACCCACCCGACCTCGATAATCAATGGTGTAATCCATTTGATTGCGATAGTGGCTTTGCTTGGGGCTAGGAACAATTTGCAAGCACTCAAAACGGAATTTTGCTTGCTTGAGAGCGGCATTCAGGCCACCAAGCTTACGGCTGAGTTGTTCGGGATAGGTCATGTTTGACCAGCGGCAGGATCCGCAACGCTGGGGATTTGGACATTCAGAGGGCATGCGCGTATTGTATCCCGAAAAAAGATTCTCGCCTGGGACTATTTCGTGCTATTTACACGCTTTCCATAAACCAAGTTGGTCGTTCAATGCCTCGTGTTGAGCTTGGGAAAAGAGTGATTGATACTTGACGTCTGGTGGATAGGTTGAGGTCATTGCGTACCCCTGTCGAACGAGCTCATGATTCACAAAAATTCCTTCTACCCAGACATAGCGAAGTAAGCGGCCATATCGATCTCGTTCGCTGACATCCTTAATTAAATCAACCTTTTTTCCTTCAACGAGCTCGCGATTTTTAGCTGTTGCCTCCGTGTGAAAGCATTCGCTGTTATTTTTTTCTGGAGTGTCGATGCCGATATATCTGACTTTTTCTCCTGTTTCTAGCTCGATAGTATCTCCATCAATCACCCGAGTGACAAGTATGGCCGACGGCGATGAATTCAATTGCTCAGATATCTCGTTTGGATAGGGAGAATGAGTCGCTACATAAGGAGAATTTTCTGGCAAAAAAATGGCATCTTTGTTTTGATTTTGATCAACCGTATCCAAAAGCCAAGTGACGAGGGCTAGAAAGGTAAGTACCACTAGGACTGGTTTGGGTATCTTCGCCATTTCCTTATTGTAGGGCCAGGCCCTCTGAATTTTCCAGGTCGAGAAATGTCATGAGCATTTTTCCAGAGAGAAAAGGAAATAGACCTTTAGTAGTTATGATCAATTTTGATCAGATAAGTATTATTTCCTGTGCAAAAAAACATTAGGGCCAGGCCCTGTTCTTTGTCTGTTGGGCTACAATGCAGAATATGCACAAGCAAATGAGCGATTATAGTTTTGTTGAAATTTCTTCTTCGGCATTGCGACACAATTGGCAAGTTTTTCGAAATCTTTTGCCTACGAATATAAAGATGGCGGCAGTTATTAAAGCCAATGCCTATGGTCATGACCAATTGTTGGTGCAGACTATTCTTGAAGATCTTGTTGATTTTTGGCAGGTCGATTCCTTACGGGAACTACAACTTGTCAGGCAAACCTCAAATAAACCAGCTCTCCTTTTAGGCTTTGTTCCTTCTGAGCAACTTGCTCAAGCCGTTGATTTACAAGGCACATTGGCCCTTTATGATCTGGAAAAATTGCGACAACTTGACGCAATTGGACAACAAAAAAACACAATCGTACCTGTCCATATCAAGATTGATGCTCTTTTTGGTCGCCAAGGATTACTCATCGAACAGTTGCCAGAATTTCTCACAGTCGCAAAAAAACATCCTCAAGTTCGCATCACCGGCTTCTATGCGCATTACGCCGAAGCGGATGATCCATCGGCAATAACCCATACGCAGCAGCAACTGCGTACATTCCATCAGGCTAAGGAAATATTTGCTACCTTTGGTTATCAGGATCTTGTTTCGCACATATCAGCAACAGCCGGAATTTTGTCTCAAGAAGTTGAGCATCCCGAACACTCTTTGGTCCGCTTGGGTGTTGGCCTCTATGGATTATGGCCGTCGCAAGAGTTGAAAGTCGCTTGGCAAGATACAATTCAGCTTGAGCCGGCGCTCCGTTGGGTGAGCATGATTGCCCAAGTGAAAGCGGTTCCGACAGGCTTTCCTATTGGCTACGGAGCAACGGTGATCACTCAGCGAGAAACAAAAATAGCGATTGTACCGGTTGGTTATGCCGATGGATTCGACAGAGGTCTTACTAATTGTGGTGAGGTTTTAGTGCGAGGTCAGCGATGTGCCGTTCTGGGCCGAGTTTCCATGAATATGATTATTGTTGATGTGAGCGATCTTTCTGCAGTCCAAGTTGAAGATGAAGTTGTTTTGTTGGGAAAGCAGAATGAGGTTGAAATTACCGCTACCGAAATTGCCGACAAAATTGGAACCATCAATTACGAAATTACGACGCGAATTTCACCCCTTTTAGGACGAAAACAGATTGCGTAACTTTATGCCCAATTGATACCCTTTGACACTTTTTGAAAGGCTGATACACTGACTTTAATGAAGCAAAGTGCACTCTTTTTTACTTTCCCAATGAAAATTCTGATTTTTGCTCTTTTGTTTTTTTCTTTTTCACTTTTGTATTTTGTGACGAGTTCAGTGAAGGCAACAGTTTCAACTCCAAGTGCAAGTAACAGCTCAAGCTCTGTTTGTCCAAGAGGTGACGTGAAAGTTGAAATTGACGGTAGCAAAGTTGAATATACCAATAATAATGCCACTTTTATTACCTTTAACACACGCACTCTCAGTTGGACCGTTGCTGATGGATATAAGATAGATAGTATTTGCATCAAGATTGGAAAAGGTGGAGTCGATGAGTTTCTTTTATATCCTAACGCTTCGAGTGGTACCTTTACTCTCAATCCCGAACAGCATGATATTAGCCATGCTGTTCTCTACACGTCAAGAATCCCACCCTTTCCTACCCTAACTCCAGTACCTTGCAATTGTAGTCCAACTCCGTCACCCAGAGTTTCGCCTTATCCATCACCCATCCCATCTCCCATCCCCTCTCCAACACCAACAGAAACACCTGTAGCCAGTCCACAACCCTCTCCTCAACCAAGTCCATCTCCCACAGCTACACCGGTGGCTTCGCCAACACCGAGTCCTGGAACGTCTCCCACGCCTACACCAGTGCTCACTCCAACTCCAAGTCCAAGTCCGGCAACGTCGCCTACTCCCACTCCAGGTATAACTCCTAGTCCGGCTCCTACCCCAACCGTGAGTCCAACACCCAGCTCGCCTACACCCAGCTCGCCTACACCCAGCTCGCCTACCCCCAGTAGCCCAACACCAAGTTCCCCTACACCGAGCACACCTTCTCCAAGCACCACCACTCCCACACCTGGTATTGGTGGACCGGCTGCCACTCCTGATATCCTTGGTGTCCAAGATGAATTTAATCCATTGCTTGAAGGCCTCAAGTTTGGCTTGAAAGATATTCTTGGCGTGACCACTTGGCCAAGTACTGGACTGGTTGACGAATCAGTCGCTAATCTCCCCAATAATTTGCAGGTCACCAATGCCAAACTCACACTCCCTTCACTCCAGCAAGAGTGGTCTATTTATCAGGGTGAGCAAATTGGTCAGGACTGGATTGTTGGTGACACTGAAGTGAGCCGATTGCCAACAACCAAGGGGACGGTTCTCTACGGTCATAATACCGACGCTGTTTTTGGTCGAATCCACACCCTTGCCTGGGGTGCCACTGCACAACTTGAGAATGGGCAAGAAACAAAGACGTATCGTTTGGCACGGTCACGCGTCATCAATAGCGATTACACACCACTAGAAAAAATAGAGTATGCTGACGGTGAACTGACGCTTATTACCTGTCGTGATGCAGATTCTCCGCTGAGAGTTATCTTCACTTTCGAGCAGATTCAGTCAGAGGAGTAATATGTCAAAAAAAATGGTTACCCAAAAGGCAAGTTTGCCATCAATTCCTGCTAAGGTTCCTGCTCGACAAATTGCCGTGATTCTTTTTGTGCTGATTGGTTTAGCAATTTCCGCTCTCATTGGTGCTCAGCGACTCTCAAAGTTGATAAATCCCAATGCCAATCAGGATGTTCAAGAGAATGAGTCGGCTCTCCTTCCAGATGGTTGGAAGTTCCAAGAGCCCACTGGCGAAGATGAAAGAATTCTCTTTCAGGCATACAAAGACATTTCAGCCACAACGAATGGCACAAATTCAAGTTCCATTACCCCAAGTGTAACCGTTCTTGTTTCTCCCTTGCCCGAAGGCGTACAGGCCGAGAATTACACCGAAGAACTCACAACTGCTGCCCAGGCAAGTCTTCCGAGCCTGGAGTATACAGTGAACGAATCAAGTTCAAGCGAGAATCTTGTAGTTCGTCGCTTACAAGGTACACTCGAAATGGGCAATGAGAAAGTCGGTTTTAAACAACAAATCTACATTCGTAATGCTGATGTGTACACCTTTACTGGACTGTATCCTCTCGATGAAAACTCACTCGCCTCGAGTGAAGTCGAGATTATTTTCGATCAGATTTTGAGTGAACTCGGGTTGTAATTTTTGGCTGATCGATTCTAATTTTTTGAGTTGGTCGTGTTTTTCTTGACCTTCCAAGAAAAAAGGCTGACCATAATCTTCAATTTGGATAGGCACAAATTCAATCTTACTGAGTGTTTTGTCAGAAAATGTATAACGTCCCACCATTCCTAGCCGAGTTTCCATGGACCACATTTGGTCAAAAATAAAATTGCCATGCGAGTAGGCAATTGGTACCCCTTGATATATTTCGAGCGCTTGATACCAGTGTGGATGGTTACCGATAACCAAATCTGCCCCTGCCTCGATAGCTACATGGGCCAGCAGAGTTTGCCGAGCTGTTGGTTGCGACTGATACTCTTCTCCCCAATGAAAAAACGGTATAACCACATCTGCCTGTTGCTGAGCAAGCTCGATATCATTCTTGATTACTTCTGGTTCTGATTTGGCAATTGCTCCAGCAGTTACTCCCAAGTCTGTATAGCTTAGAAAGGCGAACGTAATGCCATTGCGCTCAACAATGGTCGGGGTTTGGTGGGTTTGCCCTTCTCGGAGCACTCCTGAAGGGAGCACATTGATATCTTCCAAGAATCGTGTGGTTTGCTCAACACCTTCCACGCCATGATTGAGAGCGTGATTATTCGCCAGACTAGCTACATCTATTCCTGACCAACTCAATCCTGTGACGTTTTGAGGATCACCACAAAAGATCATGCCGCTTCGAGTAACTGGACAATCCTGCACCAAGGGCGTCTCAAGATTAATAAGCGCGATATCCGCCTGGCGTAAAATATCAGCAGTCATATACCATGGCCATTGAAAATCTTTTTTTTGTAAGGCTTGGTAATTGACTTCGCGTGCCAGTAAAACGTCACCTGTGACCACTAAGGTGGTTTCACTTTGTTTCTGGACATCATTTCTATGAGAAACAGATGAGGGCGATAGTGGAATCAAGTCTTGAAGATAATTCAACGCTAACGGAGGTTGTTTTTTACTCGGCTTGGGGAGACTTGGTGTAATAAACAAAACAAGTGTGAGGATGGCTAGGAAAACTACAAGCAGGCCAAACACCAAAAGTTTGTAGGAAACACGAATACTAGTTAAGTTGGGCCACAGCATAGGTCAAAACAGCAGCAAAGCTTACCCAGCCCAAATATGGCAATAAAAGCCACGCTGCCACGTGGTGTATACGGTAAAAGAGAATGATGGTGAAAAGAATGGCCATCCAGAGAAGAATAATTTCCAAGAAAGCAAGCCAGGGCATCTGCCAACCAAAGAAAATCATGGACCAGGCAATGTTTAGTAATAATTGCCCGCCATACACAAGCAGGGCGGATCGAATCTTTTGTTTGTCTAACTTTTTTGCTTGTGTGTATTGTTTCCAGACTAGCCAGGCAGAAATTCCCATGAGCACAAAAAGAGTGGTCCAAACCGGAGCAAAGAGCCAGTTGGGGGGTAAGAAAGACGGCTTGTTGATGGTTTGGTACCAGGTAGGAATACTAGAAATGGTGAAAATACTACCTAGGAAACCAGCGAGCTGGGCAATGGCGAGAGATATCACAAGAGAGCCAAACTTTTTTATTAAAAAGTGTTGAGTCATACTCTCATTGTACGGGAAGAGTTATCAAAAGAAAAAAATGGTCTTCTTGCAGATACTACCGAATCAAAGATTGAATCGGATTGAAAGTATTCATTGGATCTCGGTTGGTTTCAAAGAGCGCATCTAACAATAGTGGATAATCAATGACCAACTGTCTGAGTTGAGCTTTGAATTCTGCTCTTTGTGGATCTTCTTCGTGAGCGTAGCTAAAGTGAAAAAGAGCTTCGCCTAGAGTGATTTCCTTTCCAAAAATAGCAGCTGCTTTTGCTAATCCCTCTTGATTTTCCGGTGAGTGAATGTCTGACATGCTTAGTATTCTAACACGCATGACAAGCACAGCTTGAAACTAGACGCGGCGACTCATGCGGTTACGGAGAGTCTTATCAAGATATCGTTTACGCAAGCGTAAAGAAACAGGCGTGACTTCTAGGAGTTCATCGTCTTCAAGAAAGTCCAGGCATTGTTCTAGGCTCATTTCCTGGTGAGCGTCAAGGTGAGTGGTAAAGTCCGCGTTTGCTGAACGAGTGTTGGTGAGCTTCTTTTGCTTACAAACATTGAACTCCATATCTTCACCGCGTTTGTTCAAGCCAACAATCATGCCTTCGTACACTTCCGTGCCAGCAGGGATGAAGGAAACGCCCCGCTCTTGCATGCTTTCCAGGGCATAACGAGTAGCCATACCACGATCAAAGGAAATAAGCGCTCCGCTACGAAGTTTCGGGGCTGATTCACCCTTTGGGAGATAACCAATGAGCTGACTGGAAAACAACATGCTACCCCGGGTTTTGGTAACCAGATCACTTCGCAAGCCAAGTAAATTCCGGCTGGAAATGCGGTATACCAAACGGGTCATGCCTTGATCATTATTACTGGTATCGAGCATTTCGCCTTTACGCTTTCCCATTTCCTCAACAATCACACCCATGTACTCTTTCTCCACGTCAATGGTGACTTCTTCAAATGGCTCACAGTTCACACCGTCAATTTCTTTAAAAATGACTTCCGGTTTTCCCACTTCCATTTCAAAGCCTTCGCGACGGAGATTTTCGATTAAGACAGAAAGGTGAAGCTCGCCGCGACCGTACACCATAAAGCCATGTCCTTCAGGGTTGACTTCGATTTTCATGCCAATATTGGTCTTTTTTTCCTGGTTGAGTCGTTGTTCGAGCTGACGGGCAGTACAAAAGTCCCCTTCTCTTCCAGAAAATGGTGAAGTATTGGGGGCAATATTCATCTTGAGTGTTGGCTCGGTCAAAGTAATACGAGGATAACCACTTGGGTCGGCTGGATCAGCCACCGTCGAACCAATAATAAATTCATTTGCTCCGGTCAAAGCAATAATATCGCCTGGCTGACTTTCTTGAATTTCCACGCGCTCTAAACCAAGACTGGAAAAAACGTGGGTGGCATTGAAGGCCCCGATTTGTTTATTCTCGTCAAGCAGTAAGAGTCTTTGGCCAGTTTTGACCGTTCCTTGGGTAACTTTTCCAATGGCGTAACTGCCTTTAAAACTATCAAAGTCGAGGGTTGAGATGAGCATTTTGAAGGGTTTATTAGCTTCAGCTTGAGGAGCGGGGATAGTTTTGAGAATTTCTTCAAAAACAGGGGTGATATCTCCGGGAGCATCGAAGCTTTCGGGAAGATCTTTCCAAACTTTGCCATCACGACCGACCGCGTACAGGACTGGGAACATAAGTTGTTCCTCAGAGACAGCCAGTTTGAGGAAAAGATCTTCGGTTAACGCTAAAACTTCGTCCGGTCGAGCGTCTTTGCGATCAATTTTGTTAAGAATGACGATAACGGGCATGTCCTGCTCCATAGCTTTTTGGAGCACAAACTGAGTTTGAGGCATAGGGCCTTCGGCGGCATCGATAATGAGCAAGGCACCATCAGCCATATTGATCACCCGCTCAACTTCACCACTAAAGTCAGCGTGACCAGGTGTATCAATAATGTTGATCTTGGTGTCACCGTACATAACGGCCGTGTTCTTGGCCAAAATGGTGATACCGCGCTCGCGTTCCTGATCATTGCGATCCAAAATGGTTGTCTGCTCCATTTCCGCCTGATTTTCACGGAAAACATGTGTTTGTTTGAGCATCGCGTCTACCAGGGTTGTTTTACCATGGTCAACGTGAGCGATAATCGCAATGTTACGAATGTTCATATATTGTGTTTCCAGAGTTGTTTTTGGTGAATGTCAGGGGAAGTGATGAAGCTTCTTCTCTATTCCGGTGACCCCTCTTTAGGAATTCGAATTATATCACTAGCTTGTGACAAAAACGAGTTGAAACTCACTTTTTGTAATATTATAGGATTAATTAAGCTGCTTCATGCGGATGGCGAAGTTGTTGTTCTTGGAGACTCGCTGTTTTTAGAGTGTGTACTCCTCTCTCTTGCAGCAAGGCAATGGTTGGAGCATTCTGAAAGACCATGGCCATGATGACGTCTCCATTTCGTAAGTAATGATTTCTTAACAATGTTGGGGAGTTGCCACGACCATAGTTCTGTTGAGCGACAGTTGTGTCACCCTCCTCATAGGGAATAATGCCAAACGGTCCTTCTTTGTCTCCAAGGTCCTTTACTCGAGCAGACGCTTCTCCACCATACGGTTTAAAGAGTCCTGTTTCGTCTTCATAAAAGAGCCAACCACCTGGTGATTCATATGTTCCACCCGCCACGGCACGAGTGACCCCTATTCCTGTGGCGCCTGTTACGAGGGTTTGACCAATGTAATCACTCCCTCCACCTTCAACAATCACGGGAATGCTGACTTTGCCGCGTAATTTCCATACAAGCTCTGGCCAGTCAATAGCCACGCCACTGCGTACCCCCGTCTTGCACCGGCCGCCGCCGCCAATTCCAATATACAAACCAGTAGCTCCCGCTTTTTCTGCTTGTTTGGATTGTTTAACTGAAACAATTTGTCCCACAAAAATTTCGATTGCTTCCCATCCCTTATCTCGTTCCATTTGACGAAGCGCTTTGAGAGTATCAACGAGTTCGCTCCCTGGTTCTGGGGAATAAATGCGGAAGGTACGAACACCAGCGGCATACAGGGCCTCTGCCCGCGGTAAGGCTTTTTGCGGATTGGCTTCGAGAACACCCATGACGTTATGACGCCAGAGCTCAACGAGCTCCTTCTTTTCTTCAGGGCTACGACCAAGAAGTGAGGGACTATTTTCAATCCACTCAAAAGATTTTTTCGCTAGGTCCACTTGCCGCTGGATATCAGCAAACAGGCCATCTCGGGGAACACCTACCAGGGCATGTGCTTCGGCCATATGGGCAATGGCCGGAGCGCTCCCCCAACATTCTGGATTTGCCGAGCCTACTAAAACGGAACGTGGTTGTTTACCAAGCATCACAAACGGGCCACTCATAAAGGAGTTGGTTCGGCGAGTCCGCGGATTTTCGGCTCCTTGAGGAGAGAGTGCCAGTTGATTGATCGAGATAGCTTGATTCAGCAGCTGAGCAATGAAAAAGAGCATTTTAAAATGGCGTTTGGGCGGTTGAAAACCAGGCGTTTCCAGGAGAGCTTGAATGCGATCAGGATGATTGAAAAGCTCCAGGTAATACAGCATGACCGGTACCATTTCTTCTACAAATTGCGCCTGATCAATTTCGTGAACATTGGCAGAGCGAATTTTTTCGCCATCATGGAGAGTGCGAGCCAGGCCTTGAGAAGGATACGCGAAATCCGGATCCGTTTGACTTTCACGGGTCATTTCCTGGAGAAACCAGTTTACCCACCCATTATGGGTAAGCTCAGATTGCAGCAGCTCAATAAAGGCTTCGGCAGCTTGTTTGTCTTTGAGAAGGGTATTCAGAGATGGTCGATTAATACGTTGTTCAGAGCTATGAGCTAAAGGCAACACTTCTCTACTTTACACTATGTGTTCTCCTTTGAGCAGGAGTTATGTAGTTTAGGTGCATGTATTATCGCGATTATCGCCGACGTTGCCAAATAACCTTCTGAGGTCGTTTTTGTGAAGGCAACTCACTGGCTGGTTGCTGTGATATGCGGAAGCCGTTTGGTTGTTTGGTAACATGCGACTTGGTTGGAAGGACGGTATACCCCGCTGCCTCAAAAGCCGCCATAACGTTTTCTAGGGTGTGATTGGTATTTTGCAGGAGCAGCATGGCAATTTCATAGCCATTTCTCCCGGTATCTTGGTACTTTTGGATATCAGCCGTTAATGAAGTAATGATCTGCTCGTGGTCGCTTTCCAGTTGTCGATCTGATTCCGTTCTTGGTCGCGGCATAAAAGGTTCCTCTTATCTAGAAGAGAAAGCCTAACAAGCTATTGCGAGGATAGTGTAAGAACCTAACGCAGTTTTGCTTGATACTGTTGCCGCAACCGTTGCAAAATCATTTCTCGGATAGGTTGCACATCTTCATCACTCATTGTCTGATTTGGGTCATGATAAGCCAAATGAATAAAGATGGCTTTTTCATTTTCCATTAGGTGCGGATCTTCACCAAGCTCAACCTTATATACGCGAGGATCAGTCAAACCAATGGTTTCAAGAAGTTTACCTACTGGGACGTCAACAGGAATAAGCAGGGAGAGGTCTTGCAGGACGACCTGAGGAGGTGCGGTCACTACCCGTGTCAGTTCATGTGGTTTTTGCTGCAAAAGTTCTTCGAGATCGAGTTCAACCACATACGTATTTTTCTTTTGAGAAAGTGATTGTAGAGAGAATACTTTTTCATTGTAGGGATAACCCAAACGAATAAAGAGCGTTTCAATGACACCCTTCATTTCACGATACGAAACACTTCCACCTGAAGCAAGGATTCCCAAAGTATGCTTTTCAAGGTACTGCCCCTTTTCCTGAAAGTAAATCTTTCCCACCTCAAAAATTTTGACCCTTTGATGACGATGCTTACGACGATACTCCAGGCTGGAAAGGAGCATGGGCTGCAAGGTTGTGCGGAGCATGACCTTTTCGCTGGTCAGAGAATTTTCCAAATGTACCGGTTCTCGTTGAGGATCAGATTCGTGAGTGAGAGGTTCGGTAATTTGCTCGTCATAGCCCAAGGCAATCATGACATCACGAACTTTTTCTCCCAGATCATAAGCGGCAGACTGAATGTTTTTTGGTGGTGGGCTACTGGGAAGGTGAGCCGGTAAATTATCATAACCATACATTCGGATAACTTCCTCGACAATGTCGGCCTCTTGTTCTAGGTCTGTACGGAAATAGGGAATCTCTATTTGGAGTTCGTTTTCTGAAAGAAGCTCAGAAGGAATGTAGATTTTTGTGAGTAATTCCTGAGCTGTTATCAGGGTAAGAGGAACGCCACTGATTTTTTGCAGATATTCTTTGGTCAGAAGGGTTGTTTTTTGAACCCAAGGAGAAGGATAGGCATCATAATGGCCGGTCACTTCTCCCCCACAGATATCACGGATGAGATCAGCCGCTCGTAAAAGCGCCAACTCTGTTAAGTGGGGGTGCAAGAATTTTTCCAAACGTGTCGAAGCTTCGGTACGCAGAGAATGGCGCAGAGTTGTTCGGCGAACGCTCGCTTGATTATAGGTAGCTGCTTCCAGAATAATTCGGGTTGTTTGGTCAGTCACTCCACTTTCTTCGCCACCAATCACGCCTGCTAAAGCCAGTACTTTATTTTGATCAGCAATAACTAAATCATCGGCAGTGAGAGAAACCTGCTTACCACCTAAGGCAGTGAAGGTCTCCTCTTCTTGAGCGCTGCGGACAATCAGCACCTGATCGGCCACAACATTCGCATCAAAGGCGTGCAGTGGCTGGCCAATTTCAATCATGACGTAATTGGTGATATCGACGAGGTTGTTTACTGACTTCATGCCGTAGGCTTCAAGCTTATTTTTGAGCCATTCTGGTGATTCGGCGAGCTTCACACCTTCAAGAGTGATTGCGTTAAAGCGATAACAGAGATCTGGATTTTCAATGATGACGTGGGTATTTCCTGATTCATCCGGTAGGCTGCTACCGTAGATTTCCGGGACCTGTAAATTGACCTCCATGACGGCAGCCGCTTCGCGAGCTACACCTAGCAAGGAAAGACAATCAGATCGATTTTGTCGAATTTCCAGATCATAAACCTGGTCATTACTCACTTGTTGGGGCGGACCATCCTGCATATGGCCAACTGAGGTGAGTTTCTTCATCAACTCAGGAGCTTGCGTTTGAAGGTCTTCTTGATTAATGGCGAGATAATCACCGAGCCAGCGTAAGGGAACTTTCATATCTTCTCCTCAACTACCAATTCTCCGTTATACAGTTTGCGCACATCATTAATGCCGTACTTGAGCATAACCAACCGATCAAAGCCCATGCCAAAGGCAAACCCCGACCACTGCTGAGGATCTATTCCGCATGCTCGTAAAGCATTGGGGTGAACCATGCCGGCACCTAATACCTCAATCCAACCGCGGTGTTTGCAGACCTGACATCCCTCTCCATTGCAAAAGGTACACTTAATATCCATGCCTGCCCCTGGTTCGACCTGAGGGTAGTACTTGCAGCGGAAGCGAGTCTCCACATTTTCTCCATAGAGGAACTGAGCAAACGCAATGAGGGTTCCCTTGAGGTCAGCCAGGCTGACGTTTTTATCAACGAACAGTCCTTCATATTGATAGAACATCGAGTTGTTGGTGGTGTTGGTGGTTTCGTTTCGGTACACCTTGCCAGGAACAACAATTCTGATAGGGAGTTGTTCATTGGTCATGGCCCTTGTTTCAACCGATGATGTATGCGTACGAAGCAGATACTCTGGCTCATGAATGTAGAGGGTGTCCGCCAGATCTCGAGCGGGATGATCTGTAGGAAGATTAAGTTTTTCAAAATTGTATTCATTGGTTTCAATTTCTGGTCCTTCATACACACTGTAACCAAGTGAGTGAAAAAAGTGGTTAATGGAGCGCATTACCTGAGTTGACGGGTGAAGGTGGCCAAGCTCAGGACGAATCCCAGGCAGAGAAAAATCTTCAAATGAAGTGTCTTTTGTTTCTAGATTGAGCGTTGCTTTTTTTTCCTCTAAAGCCGTGAGAAAGATACCCTTGAGGGCATTGATTTTCTGTCCAAAAGTTTTTCGAGCCTCCGGGTTCAAGGATCCCATTTGTTTGGAAAGGTTGAGCAATGTGCTCTTTCTACCCAAGAGCGTTATCTGGAGCGATTCAAGTTGTTGAAGATCAGTTGCTTGAGAAATCTGTTCCAGACCCGTTTTCTCTAGTTGCTCGAGTGTTTTTTGATTGAGTTCTGGTTCCATATGGTCATTATAGCCGAGGCCATCTTTCTAAGGTTATTCATTTTTGTTGTCAGCTACAAAAAAACCCTCCGCTGGGGAGGGTCGATTTTCTAGCCGCACGAACCCTCTCCTACTTGGAGAAAAAAGCAAAACGAAAAAAGAATGCTTGGTTCATGTGTGGTGATTATATACCACAAAATCACAGGGCCTGGCCCTAGAATTTCTTCCAGGTTAAAGAAGAAAACTTCAAAGTTTTCCAGACGGAAAATGGGGTTAGGCCTTATGAATATTTGAGCCAATAAAGAAGTGTTAATGCCACTTTACTCACTGTTTGAGACCAGGGCCAGGCCCTAGGATTTTACCGACGGAATACTTGTCTCACCCAACCAAACAGGCTGAAGGTTTGACCCTCTTTCTCGACCTGCTGCTCAATAATGATGTTCTGTTCTTCGAGTGAATCAATGGTGTTTTCGATCACGATCCGGGCTTCTTCATCGGTGGTGCTATCAAGAACGGTTTGCAGTTGGACAATATGCTCCTCATTCTCTGTTTGCAGGACGTTAAGTTGTTCCAGCACCTGGCCGTCTTGACCAACCAGGAATTGCAGGATGCGGTTGCGGTTTTCAATTTTGTTAAGCTGAGCAGCTGTGCTGGCTTGCTTATCTTGTTGGGCTTGGGCGATTTCTCGAATTTCCGGTCCGATGGCTTTTTGCTTTTCGGCTAGATCGTGCAACGCTTGAACTCTTTGGGCCACCACACTCATGTGTTCGCTGGCTTTTTGGGACATTTGCGCTGATTTCGATGCGAGCCGCTGTCGAATCTCCTCACGACGCTGTTCAAGTTTTTGCTCCAAGGCCATCTGCTTCTCCTGAGCGTTAACCTGCATTTGCTCCTGACGAGCATTCACTGCGTCTCGCATGTTCTCGAGTTTGATTTCCTGTTGCGTTTCTACCTGTTGGCGAAGTTGTTGAGCCGTTTCTGGTGACTGACCTTCTAGGTATAAGCGTTGTGTCGCTCTGGTTGCTTCGGTTGGATTGACAGCACCAGTACTTGGCTGGATAGCCGTTGGAGCAACAGGCTTGATTTGAACCTGATTGACAGGTGGAACAGTGGCCCCTCCTGGACCCCGAGCAATACCTTGGGCAAAACTTGGGTGACTGGCTAGAAATAAAAATCCAATGAAAACGAGGAAAGCGCTTTTTTGCATAAATCCATCCTTTTTGGGTTGTATTCTCTATGACAACACAATCTTGGAAGAAATGCAAAATTAGTGATCTTTATCAGGATGAAGTGAGTTCAGTAAAGGAATGAACTCATCTTTGAATATTTTTGCAATGTCGTGATGGATTTTCCAATCCAGATGGCTTTCTGAAATACAGATGGATTGCTCATTAAAGACTCTCAAGTACAACCCACCCTGCTCATACAACGTACATGTTGCCAAAAATACACCTTCAACTTGCAGTTGAACACTGGCGACCGAGTCAAAATGGTCACGTGGTGTAATGGTGGAAGTGGGTTCAACAGAAAGCTGATTTGTAGCTGCCCATTTTTGAAGAAGACTTATCACTTCTTGTACCTGATCCTGCAAGTTTTTCAAGGAAAGGTCTTGCCTTTCTCGTCTGGCCAAAGCTTCATGCCGAGCCTTTATCATGGCGTAGTCAGGACTAACAAACGGTTGCTCTGGCGATTTCCTTGGGAAAGCGCTCATGCTTTCCTCTCTTCTTTTCCATTTTGATGAGCCTCAATAATGGCCAGACCGACCACTTTTTTTGGTTCAATACTGCGTCCGTTTTTCCAGATTTCATAGGAAAATCCGTGATCAGTTAAAAATTTGAGAATTGGTGGTAAAGAATTATCAGGTCGGCCGTGGAATTCAATAAAAAGGTGTTTTACCTGGCGAATCGAGTCGCCTGCAGCCAGTAAGACTTGTTCTTCAACTCCTTCAATGTCTATTTTCAAAATATCGACCGGCTGAGTAAGGTAATCGGCCAGAGGTTTAGTCAGGACGGGAATAGGCTGACCGGCACGGGTATTCGTCCAGCTCTTTTCATAAAAACTCGAAGTGGAATTCCACTGATCCTCGCTCGTATCAACATACAGCGTTTCCTGGCCATAATGTATTCCCAGAGCGTAAGGTTCGATAGTGACATCTTCAATTCTGTTTTCTTCTACATTTTTTTGCAGATACAACAGATTCTCCGGGTTCGGCTCGATGGCTATCACACGGGCGTCCGGCCACATACTCTTAAAGTAGAGCGTACTGAGTCCGATGTGGGCACCGGCATCAATAATGAGCGGAGTCTCTACATCTTCATCAAGATAATATATATGCTGGCTAAAAATCTCCCGTTTCAACCCATGAAATTCAGTGGTATTGGGAAAAGATACAATAAACTTCCCTAAGCGAGTGCTATACACCCCGCCATTATACCCTTCTCTGGCTATACGGTTGGAAGAGACTGCTTACAAGTTAATTTTGTCAGCGTATTGACCAATAACCGGCAGTGGCTTCTCTACTCCATTGACGGCGTTGAGAATGCCGACAATCACCAGAATGAGTAAGCCAATGGCAATGAGTGGTGATAAGAACCAGCCAAGCAGCGGGACCATAGCAAAGATCATGTTGGCGATGGCGGCAATGAAGAGAACGAGACCTTGCTTAACGTGGTACTTCACAAATGGGTCGTCCTTATCTTCGGTTAACAGTGGGACAAAAAACAGAATGTAGGCAATGACTGCCATACCTGTGTTCAATGATTTTGCTTCTTTTTTCTCGGCCATGGAGCTCCTTTTTGCTTTCTTTAAGTATACGCATTATTTTAAGAAAGTTGTAAGAATAGTTATTGCCACCTCGTCAAAAACGAGAGCAAGTCTTGTGGCGAAGAACTTATGAGGTCACTACCAGCTGCTTGTAAAGCCGCCTCAGAATTAAATCCCCATGCTACGCCGATTACAGGCATTGGTACCGTATGAGCGGCCTCGATGTCCCGGACTTCATCGCCGATGTAGACCACTTCAGATGGCTGCAGATGTCTTTCTTTGAGTACTCTCTTGAGCTTGTGAGCTTTTCCGAACACATCTTTTTCCGCGACAACAAAATCAAAATACGAATCAAGCTGATGATGCTGCAAAAAACGTTGGCAATAGTCTTGTTTGTTGGAAGTTACTATGCCCAGTGAAAAAGATTCGCTGAGTTTGGCGAGCACTGGTTCGATACCAGTAATTGGTAAAGCAACTGGGAGCGTTTGAGCAATTGTTTGTCCTTCGCGAATGAGAACGGGAATCTTATAGAACGGGATATCCATTTTTTTGAGAAAGTCACGCAATCCCAAGTTCCGAAGTTGTTCTATATCAGCCCGATCAATCAGTGCATGGTGATACTTTTGGGAAAGTTGGTTGAAAATTGTTCGGTGGAGTTCCAGCGTGTCGGCGATTGTCCCATCAAAATCAAAAATCAGTGTCGTAATTTTTGAGGGGTCAATCATGCCTGATCAGTATACGTTACGGTTCCGAGAAACGTCGTGGCCTGATACGTATGATTGCCAACAGGTTTCAATTCTTCTACCGGAATTTTTCCGTATCCGCCAGGAAGATCTATAACATACAGCGGCATGGCAATTCCGGAAACATGGCCACGAAGCTTTTGAACCAGTTCCAAACCAGCTGGTATGGATAAACGATAGTGATGTGTTCCTGGTGCCTGATCAAGATGGTGAAAATAGTATGGTTTTACGCCATGTTGGATGAGTTGGGTGAAGAGCTGAGTTAATGTGGCAACCGAATCATTCACTCCCTTAAGAAGAACGGTCTGACTGAGAAGCATAATGCCGAGTTGTTTCATGTTGCTCATAAGTTTTAAGGTTTCGGCAGAAAGTTCTCGTGGATGATCAATATGCATCACGACGACAACTTGTTTGTCAGTTTGGGTAATGGTGTTCAGCCATTCTGGAGTGACGGCTTCGGGATTGACCACCGGTATCCGGGTGTGCCAGCGGATAATCTTGATCGATGGTATGGGAAGAAGGAGTTTTAACAAGGATTCTACAAACGCTTGTGGAAAGGTAAAAGGATCGCCACCGGAAAAAATAATCTCTTCAATTTCTGGATGCGATTGCAGATAGTCGCGAATCTTGAGAATATCGGCCTGACGTTGCTTCCCTACTACTTCACGACGAAAACAAAATCGGCAATGAATGTGGCAGTAGGTTGTGAGAAGTAAGAGCGCTCGATTGGGATAGCGATGAATGAGGCCAGGGACAGCTTCGCGGGCGTGGTCACCAATGGGGTCAGAAAGTTCGTAGGGATGGGTGGTTTGTTCCTCTATTTGTGGAATGGCGATACGTTTGAGCGGATCCTGGGGATCGTCCCAACGGATGAGTTTTGCGTAATGAACCGGCAGTCGTAGCGGAAAGGGATTATTTTGTAATGCATTTTGTTCTTGTGGTGAAAGTTGTAGTTGATGTTGCGCTAGGTACGCTTCCAACTGCTGAACTGAAGAAAGAATGGCGGTAGACACGAGCGCATTATCTCGCGGTTGCCAAAAGAAGCAAGATGAGTATATAGCGGGGGTGTTGGGGAGGGCGCTGAGGCCCTCCCCAGAAAAAACAGTCGAGTCGCTTAGCAGCTCAGGCGTTTGAGCACCTGGCTGAATATGAGGGCTTCCCGGTTGTCAGGGAAGATAACGCTCACCTGATGGATATGGGGATAGCCCGCCAGAAGCAGCTTTGCCAAATCGATCATTTCCTGAGCAGTCAGATCGATTCCCCAGTGGAGGCCAGGAATGGCCACTTCGTTGACGCCGAATGCACTGGCGATTTCCAGAGCACCTTCCACCATCATATCGAGCGGGAAGGGAGCGCGTCTTGAGCTGGCGACGAAGATCGCCGTCTCAAATGGCAGGGCCATGAATGCCCTATTGATAATGGCAGCACAGCCCGGAGTAAACTTAGCTGCCACCGCTGAGGCAGTCAGCAGACCGTTGTAGATCTTGCTAACACCCACCGGATAATCAGTGATAGGGAACCAGATCTGGAGGGATTCCAGGAGGCTCGCCCGATCAACAATCATCACGACAGGGAGTGCTGTTGCCAGGGGATTTCCACTTACAACGTGAATTTTCGTCATGATTTTTTCCTCATACAGAAATATGCGAAAAATACTCTGCCGAAAGGCATTACTCTACCTGCATGGAACATGCAGAGTAATGCCTTTCAGTCAGAGGCGACTAACTGTTCAAGAACTCAACAATCCAGACGCAAGGTCTGGGTGCTGAACCTCTATTATAGCAAAAACTAATAATAAAATAAAGTTATAGGCTTAGTAGCGGTAGGTTATCAGCCCTACTCAATTACCACGCGAGCATCTAAGGCGACACTTCCCTCTCCTTTTTTCAGTGTCAGGAGAGGATTAATATCAAGCTCTACTATTTCTGGGAAGTCGGTTACGAGTTGCGATAGTCGGCCGATACACTCCACCAAGGCTTCAATATCTCGAGGCGCTTGTCCCCGGACACCATCAAAAAGTGCTGAACTGCGCAGCGTGGTGATCATCCGCAAAGCATCGGATCGTGTCAGCGGTGCAAAGGCAAAATTCACATCCTTCAAGACTTCAACGTAAATGCCACCCAAGCCAAACATAATCATGGTCCCCAATCCAGGGTTTTTGTTGACACCTAAAATGACCTCGACCCCATCCTCGGGCGCCATCTGCATCATCAGGGCTCCTTCCAGTCTGGCGTCGGGCTTGTGTTTGGCGACGGTGGTCAACATCTGTGAATACTTCTTCGCCGCATCGTCAGCCGAAAAGTTAAGCACGACACCACCAACATCACTTTTGTGCAAAATATCGGGTGAAACAATCTTCATGGCCAGTTTTCCGCCAAATTTTATGGCCGCTGTGGTTGCTTCTTCCGGTGAACGGACAATGGCGCTTTCTAAAACGGGAAATCGATAGGCCTTGAGGATTTCAATTGCTTGGGCTTCTGGAAAAGCAGTTCGCCCTTGTTTTTTGGCTTGCGCAAAAATACTGGCAACTGCCTCTTGATCAACATCATCATAATGCAAAGGTGGTTCTATGGGTGATTTGGTCCAGTCGACATAGTGACTATAAGCAGCAAGAGCGCACACTGCCGGTTCGGGGAATTCCGTATTGGTGACTTCTTGCGAGCGGAGTAACTCCACACCTGGCCAAACCGTATCTTTGCCCATAAAACTCACAACAATCGGTTTGTTGTATTGGCTTTTTAGTTCGACAATAGCCTGGGCCGTGGCCTCGATTTCGGTCATGGATTGAGGAGTTAAGAGTATGAGCACTGAGTCAGTATTTTCGTCTTCAAGCACTACTTTGAGCGTTTGTTGATAGCGATCGGCTGGGGCATCACCCAGAACATCTACCGGATTACTGACGCTGGCTGCTTCAGGAAGAAATTCACGGAGTTTTATCTTGGTTTTTTCGCTCAATTTTGCCATCTGTAGGCCATGCGAAATTATTTCGTCAGTCGCCAGTACACCTGGGCCACCAGCATTGGTAATTACCGTGACATTCTTGGCTCTACGGAGGGGGTTTCTGGACAGTATTTGGGCATAATCAAAAAGCTCACGAATACAGTTCGCGCGAATAATACCTGCCTGGGCAAACAGAGCGTTGTAGGCATTATCACCCCCACTGAGTGAACCGGTGTGGGAAGCAATCGCGCCGGCACCAGCTTCGGTTCGTCCGGACTTGAGAACAATGATTGGTTTGGGGTGGTCGGAGTGGTTAATTTCAGAAACAAGTTGAATGATTTCCGGTGCATTTGCCAACTGTTCGGCGTACATGGCGATAACGTCGGTTTGCGGATCCTGAGCAAAATAGCGAATAAGGCTAAGTTCATCAACACATGCCTTATTGCCAATGCTCATGAACTTGGAAAATCCTAAGCCAAGATCAAGTGCGTAGTCGAGGACCGCAGTGCAAAGAGCTCC
The DNA here is from genome assembly GCA_964598125.1 of uncultured Pseudomonadales bacterium. Lineage (GTDB taxonomy): Bacteria > Patescibacteriota > Microgenomatia > UBA1400 > UBA1396 > UBA1396. Next base: position 75,690 of record CAZRAG010000001.1, on the reverse strand, counting down.
ACTTTGGGAAATGAAGGCCACATTACCGTGTTTTGGCATGAGGCCGGCAAATGAGGCGTTCATCAGAATCTCAGAGTTAATCACCCCTAAACAGTTTGGTCCGATGAGGGTAATGTCGTGTTTTTTGCATACTTGGGCAAGTTGTTTTTCTAGATCATGGTTACCCATTTCCTTAAAACCAGCCGAGATTACAATGGCAGACTTGGCGCCTTTGGTTGCGGCTTCCTCGATAATAGAGATCACGAATCGTGCCGGGATGGCGATTACCACGAGATCAATATCTTCGGGAACTTCGGAGAGTGAAGGATAGACTTTCTTGCCAAAAAGTTCGTCCGCTTTGGGATTAATAGGATAGACGTTACCGGTATAACCCTGGGTGAGCAGATTTTTGACAATATCATTTCCAACCGTTTTTGGTGTTCGCGAAGCGCCGACCACGGCAATAGATTTTGGGTAAAACAACGACTGAAAGTTCATGATGGGCTTTCTGTTTTTTTGTGTTTACGACCGATCATCACACTTCAGCGAGACTGAGATCTTTACTGAATCGTGACGTTTTTGAGGTATTTCTCAAAAATAGATTTGGCAGCATTGACTTGCTGTGACGATGGCGGTTTCACGTTTTCCAAGCCATATTTTCGCCCCAAACCTTCATATTTATACACACCCAGGGTGTGGTACGGAAGAATCTCTACTTGCTCAACTGTCTGGTAATGAGAAAAGTATTTGGCCCATGCTTCCAGAGATTCCGGTTGATCTGACCATCCAGGCACTAGCACGTACCGTAGCCACATGGGTTTTCCGGTGCTTTCGCGATACTCTGCCATTGCCAAGGTATTGAGATTGCTGGCACCGGTGAGTTTTCTATGCCAAGCATCATCAATGTGCTTAACATCGAGTAACACCAGATCTGTCAGGTCGTAAAGCTTTTTGACCATTGGCGAAACCACCGTTCCATTCGTATCCAGACAAGTATGATAGCCGGCGTTTTTCACTGCGGAGAAAAGTTCAATGAGACCTTCTGCTTGAATAGTTGGCTCTCCTCCACTCACCGTGAGTCCACCACCTCGGCTAAAATATGTCTTCTCTTTTTCGAGCAGTTCAAGAACGTGTTCAACTGACATTTCTTTGGCCAGGGGATTTTCCAAACTCTGAGTATCAGGGTTATGGCAATAGAGACAGCGAATATTACAACCTTGCAAAAAAAGAACCAGGCGGATACCGGGACCTTCATGTGTGCCAAAGGTTTCAACGGAATGAACTTTGAGCATATGGTGTCGTTTTTATTGATCCTTCCTTACATGGATTCATGGAAAGTTCTGGCAAGCACCTCTCTTTGCTGTTCAGGACTGAGTCGAATAAAGTTCACGGCATACCCAGAAACACGAATCGTTAATTGGGGATACTCCTCTGGATGCTCCATAGCTTTAAGAAGAGTTTCGCGATTGAGGACATTCACATTGAGATGATGGGCCTGCTTGCCAAAGTATCCATCGAGTAGACCAACAAGGTTGTCGAGTTGTTGTGCTTTTGTTTTTCCTAAACTCTTGGGAACGAGTGAAAAGGTGTTACTCACGCCATCACGAGCGTCCATGTAATCCAGTTTAGCCACCGAGTTTAAGGATGCCACTGCCCCACTGCTATCACGTCCATGCATTGGATTAGCTCCTGGTGCAAACGGTTCACCCTTTTTGCGACCATCTGGGGTGGCGCCGGTTTTCTTCCCATAGACCACGTTTGAGGTGATAGTGAGAACAGACAGAGTTGGTGTGGCGTCACGATAAATGTGGTGCTTGCTCAGCTCCTGATTGAAGTCACGTACCAGGTCTCGAGCGATCTGGTCAACTTGATCGTCATCGTTACCGTATTTGGGATATTCACCTTCCACCTTAAAATCGACGGTAATACCCTGATCGTTGCGAATTGGAGTGACCTTGGCAAATTTGATGGCGCTCAGTGAGTCAGCCACCACACTTAATCCCGCTAATCCAAAGGCCATATTACGCTTGATATGGGTATCCATGAGTGCAAGCTGAGCACGCTCATAGTAATACTTATCATGCATGTAATGAATGACATTCATGGTATTGACGTATGACTTGGCCAAGTATGCCATAGCAATATCAAATTGGCGTTTCACTTCTTCGTAGTTAAGAGGTTTATCATCCGGAAAAGTTTGGATGTTGGGGACCATTTCAATCCCGAGCATTTCATCCTTACCCTCGTTCAGAGCGAGCAGCAAGGCCTTTGCCAGGTTACAACGAGCTCCAAAAAACTGCATTTCCTTGCCAGTTTCCATCATAGAAACGCAGCAGGCAATGCAGTAGTCATCGGTGTCACCCGCTTGACACATGAGGTCATCATTTTCGTACTGAATCGAGGACGTATCCATCGAAACCTGCGCGCAAAATTGTTTGAAGTTTTCCGGAAGTTTATCTGACCACAACACGGTTAAATTGGGCTCTGGTGCCGGTCCCAAGTTATAGAGTGTTTGCAGAAAACGGAAACTGGTTTTGGTAACTTTGTGTTGTCCATCTTTGAAGACACCACCAATGCATTCGGTTACCCAGGTTGGATCACCAGCAAAGAGTTGATTGTATTCATCCATGCGTAGGTGACGTACCAGGCGCAACTTAATGACAAAATCGTCTACCAGTTCCTGAGCTTGCTCTTCGGTGAGAGTTCCAGCAGCCAGATCTCGCTCTATATAAATATCAAAAAAGGAACTCACATTTCCTAAGCTCATGGCAGCGCCGTCTTGTTCTTTGAGAGAAGCGAGATAACCAAGGTAGGTCCACTGAATGGCTTCTTGGGCGGTTTCCGCGGGACGACTGATATCGAAGCCGTAGGTTTGGGCCATTTCTTTGATCATGTGCAGAGCGCGAATTTGCTCACTCACTTCTTCTCGTAGTCGCATGAGTTCATCGGTCATTGGTCCATCGAGAGAATCTTTGTCTTTTTGTTTGGCCTCAATAAGGGCATCAATGCCATAAAGGGCCACACGACGATAATCGCCAATAATTCGGCCTCGAGCATAATTATCTGGGAGTCCTGTTAACACACCTGTCTTGCGAAGTTTGCGCATTTCTTCGGTGTACACATCAAATACGCCATCATTGTGGGTTTTACGATAGTCTCGGCAAATACGGATAACGTCACCATCGAGCTTGTAGCCATTTTGGTCACAAGCTGCCTCTACCACTCGATAGCCACCAAAAGGTTTGATCGCTCTCTTGAGCGGAGCATCGGTCTGGAAGCCAACGATTTTTTCGAGTTTTTGATCAATATAGCCTGGTTTGTGACTGGTAATAGTGGAAATGGTTTGCGTATCAATGTCGAGGACACCTCCTTGAGCAATTTCTTCCTTGAGAAGTGTGCTCACTTTTTTCCAGACTTTATTGGTGCGGGCGGTTGGACCACTCAGAAACGATGCGTCACCTTCATACGGTGTGATGTTGGTGTAGACAAAATCACGAACATTGATTTCATCTTGCCAAAGGTTTTGGCGGAATGGCGAAACTTGAGACGCAGCTTTTTTGGTCATAGCTGCCCCCTTTCTGAGAGAGTATTGAACTGCAACTTGATGGGCTGCATACATCTGGATAATACCATTTTTCAGAGGAAATGGGTGAATTACCAAAGATGCTGATCTTTCATGAAACAAGCGGAGGAAACGACCTCAAGACCAGCCTGTTGAGCTACTTGAAGCGCGTTAGGCGATTCTGATCCTGGCTGCATCCAAATATGAGAAATACCGAGTTCAATACATTGCCTCACGATAGATTCGGTGACGGGAGGGGGCACCACGGTAATCACCATTTCTGGGAGAGGATGGATCTCCTTCAAAGAAGAAAAAAGAGCCTGGCCCTCTACTTCGCCACCCTGAGGATGAACGCCGACAACTTCATATCCTGAATGGAGTAAATCTACAAAAATTTGATGACCTTTTTTTTGAGGGTCTTGTGAGACTCCTACAACGGCAATACGCCTGCCTTTTTGTCTCTCTCTTTTTTGCTGCTGGAGATTTTCGTCTTTCATATCTTGGAGATTTCTTTATAATGAACACTATGCTCAGAGAACACAAGATCTGGACCTTGATTTCAATTTTAGCCACGATTGGCATTGGCTTAGCCATTTATCTTTCCTATAACTATCTCTCTCCCAACCCATTACAATTTTGTACGATAAACTCAACCATTAATTGTGATGCCGTAACTAAAGGCGAACTTCGTCAGTGGCTCGGTATTCCGGTCCCCTTTGTTGGCTTACTCGGTTACATAATTATTTTGATTGCTGCGTACTACAAGAAAAAGAAACTTGCCTTGGCCATGACCACTTTTGGCATGCTGTTTTGCTTGCGCCTCACTTTCTTGGAAGTCTTTGTGTTAAAGGTTATTTGTCCGGTATGTATTCTGTGTCAGCTAGACATGCTCACCGTTTTCGTTTTGTCGCTTATCTTATTGCGCCGAAAACAAGAGAGCGTTGTTGAAGCTGCTGAATAGTCGTCTTTAACTCATTACTTGCGAATCATGCCAATAAAATCAATGTAGGGATAATCTTTCTTGATGGCTTGACGAAATTTTTCTGCCAGGCGATCAGAATAGGCAGCGTTAAAACCACTCTCCATTTGTGAGCACAGACGACTCTCAAAGTCCTCAATGATTCTTAGAACAGGTTTTCCCTGCTCGTTATACTTTTCCTGCCATTTCCGTTTATCCGTTGCATAGAGATCATGAATTTCTCGAAAAGATTGGAATAATTCCTGGTTTTCCTCATACATTTGTGTCAGATACTGTTGGTACTTTGCTCTTGGCATAAGAGATAACAGTAGCAAAAACCGTCACTATTTTCTAGCGTTTTTTTGGGATGCGTTATGGTGAGCTAAGGGAAACATCTTCCTCACTACTTTGGGTTTGGGGATCATTGTGCAAAGAATACTCACGCACTTCTAAACCGCTCGAGAATTCTTTGATATCTTGTGAAAAATAGGCCCTATCAAGTACTCCACGAATATCACTTTCATACCCCTGATCATACGACAGTACGACAAAGAGTCTTTCATATTTCGATTCATATCCCTGCAACTGTTGATAGAAGGTGTCGTGAGAAAAAGGAGGAATAGTACTGCTCGCATAGCGATTCCAGTTAGGTATAGTATCAATTTCATCATAGCTGATAACTACGAAGATTTACGGATTCTATTACAAAACCACCCGCCAAAAGCGGGTGGTTCTGCTGCCGGTACCAGCCCATCTAGGTATCGACAATAAAGTGCGTCTCAGCGCGACTGTAAATACTATCGACTATTCAAGTGATGATTGTGTGTTGATCTCGTAATAAAAAAGTAAGAGACTAAGTTCGTCTGGTGATCTTACTCCTCAACTATGAGTTTGCCTGCCATTCCCATGGCACGATGTTCACCAACACTACAGTAGTATTCGTATTCACCGGCTTCCACTGGGGTGAACTCTATGGTTTCAGATTCGCCTGCTTTGATAACTTCTGTAGCAGCGTTGAGTTCATCGATTCTCAAGTCATGAAAGCCTTCGTCATTTTGTAACGTCAAAGTAACTTTTTCACCGGCTTTAACGCGAATTTCTTTTTGGGAATAAGAAAAATTCTTGGCAATAATGGTCATTTCTTGGGCTGTTTCCATTTTTTCTACCGGAATAGCGTCTTCAACCAAAGTTGGACTACTTTGCGCACTTTCTGCCTTGGTGACGGTATCCATAGGAGTGGTAAACACATCTACAGGTTGATCACTTGGCTGGAAACTTTGCCAGAGGATGGCTCCACCGGCGACCAAAAAAATGAGAATGATAAAGACATTGAGGATATTTCGCTGTTGCATGGTGGGTATTATCAATAGAGTTTGTGAGAAAGAAGTAAGAATTTACTCGGTTGGGTAGCTTTTGTTTGATTATGGTGACTATATAAAAAGATATTTGAAACATTTACTCCAGCTCAGCGGCTGTGGTAGCCTGGGGATTATCGAGTTGCTCCTGGATCCAGGCATGAATTTCGCTCCAATTTTCTTCTCCCCCTCGAGGATTAAGGATGTATTGACCATTAGAGCTACGACCATGTACAAGGACATTTTTATCAGTGAGAGAAATACTCTTAATGGTGTATTGGCTGTAGGTATCCTTTTTTGCGACGAAATTCTGGAGATCTTCGAGCGAAAGGTCTGTGCGAATATTTTGGCCTAAGGAATTTACCAGAGGGAAAAACTTGGAAATAAGATTTAATGAAAGGGCCTTTTTTCTCGCTGCTAAGAGAACTTGTTTTTGCCTTTGAGAGCGGGCAAAATCGCTGCCGTCCTGCGAGGAATGTCGGGAACGAGCATATTTTAATGCAGTCTCACCATCCATCGAGACGAGGCCACGGTCAAAGTGAAGGGTCTCATAACGACAAGGGAATTGTTGTTCCAAGAGGTAACCTGAGAGAGTTGCCGAAAGAGTAGCAATATCTTCAGTACTACGGCCACATGTATTCTCCTCTTCACCTTCAATGGGATACCAGAAGTCGTCAAAGGTTTTCTCCACTTGGACATCCAAGCCGCCAAGCACGTCAACCGTTTCCGTAAAACCAAGAAAACTCACTGCGACAAAAGAATCAATGGGAAACCCGACCACCTTTTGGACAGCATACTTGGCAAGGGCCCCTCCCCCACTTTCGCCAGTAAACTGGGTTGGCTTATGAGGATAAGAAGCGTCGTCGGAACCAATCTGGTACGCCGCGTTGATTTTCCAGCCCGTTTCACCATTCTGGCTGCTTGGGAAATGAACCCATAAATCTCGGGGTAAAGTGATGAGGGTGATACTTTCTTTTTCCGGTTGAATGTGAGCAACAATCATTGTATCGGTGAGCAGTCCTCCAGCGTGACCATTGCCTCCATAGCCAAGGAGGAGAATGCTGAAGTCAGATGGCTCGTTCTCTTCCAGAGAAGCACTCTGGGTTGCACTTAAGGTAAGAGGAGAATTACTCACGAGAATAGTGTGCATGGTTTTCCAGAGAAACATTCCAAGCAATAGAAATAATCCGGTAATCAAACCAAGTGTCGCCATAAGAAGGGTGCGATACGGTAAGTTGCTCAGTGTAGGAAGAGATAACTGTTGCCAGCGATGAGAATTGGGAAAGCGCATAGGTTAGGAACTGAGTATACCAAGTCCCAGGTCAGTGAGAAACAAAGTGATTAGCGAACTTCAGCCTGATTCTTTGTTTTCGTTTTTCGGGGTTTGTAGGCACAAAATGTTTTTCCCTCAACTAACGTAATATATTTCCCATCTCGATAGAGAATTGCGCGTTTTTTTGCAGTAAATACGCTCAATTTCCCCTGCTTTCCTGTGGTTAGCACCGCTTCAAGTGCTTCAACCGATCTTTCAGAAATAGTCCAGCCAAAATTTCCACCATAGGGATAAATTACCGTACCAGGTTGAAAGGTATAGTTCTGCTCTTCCTCTGGAACCCCGGCGCGTTCAGAGTCTTTAGGGGAAAATGCCATGGGCCTATAATAACAAAATGCAGCTGGATTTTCCAGATATTACTCTTGGGTTAACTCGAATCCTTGGTTATAGCCAAGCTGTAAAAAGCCATCAAGGTCAAGAATAGTCGCCTCCAAACGGCAATCGAGAAAACTTACTCCTTTGAGTTCAGCTTGGGAGAGGTTTGCCTTTTGGAGAAAGCATTTTTCAAATGAGACACGTTCTAAGTTTGCCTGGCTAAAATCAACACTTTTGAGATTGCACTGACGGAAAATGGATTGCTTGAGCTGAGCTGCCTGGAAACGGCAGCTTTGTAAATCAACTTTTTGAGGAGTGTTGAGATGAGGATTTTTTGCAAAAAGACAATTTTCCATGACTGTTTGGGAAAAGTCACATTTTTCCAGGTTCACATCACTAAAATCAATGTAGCTCATTTTACTATCAGGGAAATCACAATCAGTGAAACTGGTAATTTCTAGAGAAGTGTTCGCCAAGTCACAGGCACGAAACTGACATTTTGAGAAATGAACAAAGCGGAAAGATTGTCCGGCAAAACGACAACCCACGAACTCTATTTCCGAAAAATCCTTTCCTTGCAAATCGGAGGAAGAAAAAATTTGATTTCGAATGATATGCCGTTTCATTTTCATGCTGTCAGCATACAGCAGAATTTCAATCAGCTTTTTACTACTGTAATTTCTGGTTACTGGATAAGAGGAGCGTCTAGTTGGGCACCATTGGTGGAAGTTGGTGTTGGTGAAGTTTCGGAATCAATGAGGGGTGTTTCAAGATTCTCATCATCTTCTTCTGGAATGATAATATTTATTTCGTCACGAGAGTTATCTTCAAAAGAATCATTAGGGGTTATTTCAGGGCTACTTGTCGCTGGCAACTCCCTGCCAGCTTCCTGCATTGGTACTTGATTTTGTTGCATTACTGCCCATACTCCCAAGGTTCCTAATAATATGAGTATTCCCACAAAGAGAGCAATATTCATGTTTCGATTTTCCATATCTGCCCCTTTAAAGTGACTGTCCTTTTTTGGCATTGTGTCGAATAAATGTAAGAAACAGTGGTGAAAGTACTAGCGATTGTGAAAGAATTCCTCTCTTTTTTTAAAGAGCATGGTCATTTTTCGGCGGGCAACTGAATATCCTAGCTTATTGTCGTTAAATTTTTCTTGATGATAGGTCATTAAGTTTTCCACGAGAGATTCATAATCCTCATCCGACATTTGTTCCTGGGATAACACCCTTCGCATTTGAGTGAGCACACTCACGACTAAATCAACTTGGTTGAGGTCCATAAGCCGGACGAGTTTCGTATGGATGGCGAGAACAAATTCCACGTTTTGCATGATGTCCTTCATCCTTTCAATTTCAGTGCGTTGCTCTGTTTTTTTGTCTACTTTTTCAGGGTGCAGATCTGGCGCATCACCTGTTGTAACCGCTGGTTGGTCTGGTATTGATGAATATACAGGACGTGTGGGTATGTCTGCACTGCTATCAGGATGCAATTGACTTCCATCGTGGATTCGATTTACCATTAGTTCTTCCTTCAACGTTCTCACCGTAACGGATATTTGCAAGAGATTTGCAAGAAAACCTGATTCATCAGTAATAATCTTTTAACATTGTGTAATCATGGTTTCTTACGAGAATGCATGTGAATTAGGAAAGATACCTATGATCCAATTTTGGTCCAGGACACTGCGAGAAAAGAAACTCAATCAGATTCCCGATTTTAAAACCGGCTGTTGGCTTGACGTGCATAGTCCCAATGAAGAAGAACTCCAACAGTTGGAGCAAAGATTCCAACTTGATGGTGGTCACTTGCGAGATGCACTTGACCCAAATGAAGTTCCTCGGGTGGAGCGAGAAGATGAGGTGTTATATCTCTTTTTACGTGTTCCGTTTGTAAAAAATGAAAAGCTGACAACCCAACCATTATTGTTTATTTTGGCACCTAAGTTTTTTGCCACGATTTCTGAAAATGACTTTGCTTTTTTAGACCGTTTAGGGAAGCGAACTGACTTCTATACCACGCAAAAAGTGAAGTGTTTGATTCTTATTTACATGGATATTTTAAAAGCGTTTCAAAATGCGTGTAACACCATTGGTCGTGATTTTACCGCAGTTCGCAATCGGTCAGAAAAAATCAACAATAAGGATATTCTAAGCCTGATCTCCTATGAGCAATTATTTAATGAATTGTTAGGCGCGATAGTTCCCATGAATGCGAGTTTGGAATCTTTGCTAAACGGGAAGATATTTCCACTTTTTGATGAGGATCGTGATTTAGTGGAAGACCTTTTCTTAGCCTCTGGACAAATTATTCTTTTAGCCAATAATCGTTTACTGCACATTCGTAATACCCGCGAGGCCTACACCACCATCATGACCAATAACCTCAACCGAGTCATGAAGCTTTTTACCTCACTTACCGTTTTACTCACTCTTCCGACCATCGTTTTTAGTTTTTACGGAATGAATGTTCCACTGCCCTTTGATAGCAGTTCCCTAGCCTATTTCTTTATTGGCTCGATAACGGGAGTTATTGTTTTGAGTCTGATTGTGGTGTTTGCTCAGCAAGATTGGCTGTAGGCTGGGTATTTGGATAGGACACATTTACTAACATGTCTTTTAAGGTATTGATTCCCATTTTTTGGGCTGCAGAAATGAAGACAATTTCCCTGTCCTTGAATTGATCACGAATTGTTTGTTGTCGAGAGGCGTCCATAAGATCGACCTTATTAAACACAAGAATGGGGGTTCTCTCCACTGACAAGTCATGAAGAATTTCTTCCACCACTAAAAACTTTGCTTCCCAGAATGGATCAGCACCATCAATAACATGGAGCAAAATATCAGCTTCCAGTGATTCCTGGAGTGTCGAGCGAAAGGCATTTATAAGGTTGGGGGGAAGGTCATCAATGAATCCAATGGTATCGGAAACGATAATGTTTTTGGTGTAATCAACCAGCTTTACTCGACCGGTAACACTGTCTAATGTGGTAAATAGTGATTGGTCAGTTTGTTGATTTTTACCAGTCAAAGTATTAAACAGAGTGGTCTTTCCCGCACTCGTATAGCCAACGAGGGCAACAGTTTTTGTGCCCTTTTCCGTTCTCTTCTGAATTCGTTCGAGAGTTCCCTGATCGAGAACATCAAGCTCTTTTCGCAGCTGTTGCTTGATTCGTTTCATTTTTCGTTTTTCGAGCTCAATGTTTGTCTCACCCAGACCTCGGCCACCAATGCCGCCGCCTTGTCGAGAAAGCACCGTTCCACCCAAACCATAAATTCTTGGTCCAAGGTGTTCGATTCGAGCAAGTTCAATTTGGAGTTTGGCTTGTTTGGTATTGGCATGCAAATCAAAGATGTTCAGAATAAGATCAACTCGATCCCAAACTTGAATCCTGGTATTTACTTCCCAAAGGATCTGTTCTAAACGGAATATCTGACTTGTTTTGGCAATTCGATTGAGAATAACCACATCAATGGCCTCGTCTTTGACAATCTGCTTAAGCCACTCAACCTTTCCCCCACCAACAAACGTAGCCGGATGGGGATTAACTCGGTGTTGGGTGGTCGTAGCCACCACTTCGCCACCGAGGGTTTCTACTAAGAGTTCAAGCTCAGTCAGGTTTTTTGCCGCAAGTTCAGGATCCTCATGAGTTTGGTGAGGATTCACAACTTGCAGGATGACACATCGAAGTTGAGTAGGAATATCCATGCCTCTATCATACAGGGCAGATGCAAATTATCCGGGGAAAGAACGATTACTGTGAACGATGAATTTTGAGCTGTTTAACAATGAAGGGTGTAAAGAATAAGGTGATGAGAAAAAGAGACCATACCCTTCCCTGTTGTACGTTGTAATCTGCCAATAATCTTGACCATGGGTGCCCGACCACGTAATGACCAAAGACGAACTCAAAAAGGATGGTTATGAGAAGTAGGCCAAACCCAGCAAGAAACAGTGAGGTATTGGTGGCGTGTTTTGTTGTTGAGCCAAGGAATATGTAAGCAACGCATATAAACAAAATTACTGCCAAGACAGTACTCAACTGGTGAGCGGCTAAATCACCAAGTACAGGCTGATAGACATAATTTCTTATGCTCCCGTTAATGATAGCGAGAGGTGTAAACAGTATCCATAACTGGAGTGTTTTTAGAAACAGTTGCTTATTCATATGACGCTCACCAGTTTTTTTGCCCAGGTTTGGCATCGACTGAGTTCTCCCTCTGCTAATGGCCCTTCTTTGCCCAGGACTATAAATCCTTCCTCACCAATTACCCGTCCAGCAGGGTTTTTGCTTAAGGCTTTCGCCATTTTTGGGCTAGCATAGCCAATGATAGACATTAAGAGCTTGAGACCAAGTCCAACGTTGTCAGGAGAGAAGCGAGTATCAAAACAGGCATATTTGAGAGGAATGCTTTCGGCAACAATCTGAGAGATGAGACTCTTTGTGGTTGGCTTTGCCTGGCCTCCTTGGGTAGGTGATCCTAAGAAAAGCAAATCAATTCTTTGTAGATCAGCAACACTTGTTTGGCTGACAGGTTTCACCTGAACAGAGTGGTTTTTATTGAGGGCTTTGCCAATAGCATCAGCAACTTGTTGCGTATTTCCAAATTGTGAGTCGTAGCTGACAAGAATGTTCATACAAAAATTTTACTCTATACTACCTACATATGCCGTACGAAGAAGTGAAAGAAGAAGAATTACAGGCAGCTCTCTTTCAAATTAAAGGTGAGCTTACCCCACAAGAAGTTGTTGAGGCGGAATATGTCGCTGGTTCCATTCAAGAGGTTGTGGAAATAAAAGGTTTTTGTCCTGATCCCGAGCGAGTTCTTGATAAACTCACCGATAATCAACTTCGATATATTGTTGTCAATTCTGGATGCTATAACCTTTTAAGGAGTGCCATCCTCGATATTCTCGATGTTGAGGGAAGAAATATGATCATCAGTGAACAGGAAAAAAAGCGTCAACGAGAGGGCCTTCTCGAAGCAGCTGTCTTCGCTACTACGACTGAGCCAGATCGTCAGGCAAAAGTTGAGTTTTCCTGATTGAGGAAACTCTCTCTATCTTATAGGACAATTTCTGTTATACTACTCTCCTCGGTTTGAAAGGTAGTTTTCAATAACCTGATGTGGAGCCAAGGCGCAAAGCCTTCACTCAAGCACCACCAAGCGTGCTCCCGCTTCTCATTCATCGCCACCTAGAACAGGCATGATTCTTTCCGAAAAACGTAAAAAACAGTGTATTTGCCGCTTTTTGAGCGTCAAATTCTGCTTGGCGAAAAAAGGAAATGACCATGTCATATCAGAATCGTGGGCGATCTCGCTCTCAATTTGGCCGTTCTCACGGACGACCACCCTTTCGAGGAAACAGAAATCGATTTGCCGCTAAAGGCGCATCGATTCATCCTTCGAAATACATCAACAAGGTAGTTGTTACTCCACAGGAGGAGCAATTTCATATTCAGCATGCTTTTGCTGATTTTGATCTGCAACCAGAACTGCAAGCAAACATCAAGCATCAAGGCTATACCTCTCCTACTCCTATTCAGGATCAGGCAATTCCCCTTATCTTGCAAAACAAGGATGTGGTTGGTTTAGCCCAAACCGGTACGGGTAAAACGGCTGCTTTTCTTTTGCCGCTCATTAACAAGGTTTTACTTGATAATCAACAAGGTGTACTCATTATTGTTCCTACTCGCGAACTTGCCAGTCAAATTAGTGATGAATTTCATAAGTTTGCCTACGGCTTGCCCATGAGCAAAGTGCTTTGTGTCGGTGGAATGAGCATGAACAATCAAATTCGGTCCTTACGAAACAACCCTCATTTTATTATTGGTACTCCAGGTCGTTTAAAGGACTTAGTTGATCGTGGCTTTATTGATCTTTCACTTTTTACCAACATTGTTTTAGACGAAGTGGACCGTATGCTCGACATCGGCTTTATTCGAGATATTCGATACTTAATCGATCAAATGCCAAAAGAGCGTCAATCACTCTTTTTTAGTGCAACCATGACACGCGAAGCCGAAGGGGTAATGCATTCCTTTTCCCCAAATCCGGAAGTGGTAAAGATTCAATCTCGAGACACCAGTACCCAAGTTGATCAGGATATTGTTAAGATTCGACCCGGCTTAAATAAGGTTGATGTTCTTTCTGATATGCTGATGCAAGGGGATGATTTCGAAAAAGTTATCGTTTTTGGTCGCACCAAACACGGAATTAATAAACTTGAAAAAATCCTTTCACAGCGTGGCTTGCGTGTGACCTCTATCCACGGAAATAAAACACAAGCTGCCCGCCAACGCTCACTGGATGAATTCAAAAAAGGAAGAGTCCAGGCCCTGCTTGCTACCGATGTTGCTGCTCGTGGAATTGATATCGATGGCGTTAGCCATGTTATTAACTATGATGAGCCTGGTTCTTATGATGATTACATTCACCGTATTGGTCGTACTGGCCGGGCCGGGAAAATCGGTAAAGCTTTAACTTTTATTGGATAATTCTGTAGTTTTCAAGAAAGCCCTCTGTGAAGAGGGCTTTTTTCATCGACAGATTTTTAATTTTTACGAAAGAGCTACTGTTTTTTGGCCAGCTTCGTTCACAGTATAGACCTGTGTTTGAATGCCAATTTGTGTTTTCACAAGCTGAACTTGTTCTGTGGTGAGACCTCGACTTTCTAACCAGCGGAAAGAAAAATCAGGGAGCGAATGGAGCATTTCTGCTCGAAGTGACAATCGAGCAGAGCTGTACCTGCGGCTTGCCCAGGCCGCATTCAAGAGACTGTTCTGCTCTAATCCGTCTAAAAAAACGTCAATTTCACTCGAAAAACTGCCATCAAAAGCTAACTTTTTTTGATAGTAGCCTTTAACTTCACCAAACAATTCATCTTCTTTTCCTGGGGATGCCAGGTTGCGAATCCAGATGGGAGGAACAATGCCGAGTGATTTCTCTAGAGCCTCAACGGTCTCTGTCGGTATTTGAGCCGATAGAAATTGTTCTCGATTCCAAGCAAGTCCACTGGCGGTGGTAATGCTGATATATCCTTTAGAACCAATAATTGATACGAGAGGGGTACCACCATGACCCTCCTCTTGTTCAATTCGAGACATAGCCATGAGAATCGTATTATCTCTGTCTCCTGGAAGGCAGCGATTTTTATCAACTTCCCGCTTGCCACCAAGTGTCGATGCAACCTGGTTCCATGGGTGCGTATGCCAGAAAAGACCACTAACCCTGCCTTGTTCGTCTCTGGAGATTAATTCTGGCTTGAAATTTACGCCAACACCGGTAAATGGTCCATACGTGTCATTTTCGAAACCACGAACGATACTTATTTCTCGTGTACTTGGATTGAAAAAACCGCCAAATTCGTAAGATCGAGGACGATCACCTATTTCCGACACAAGATATTCAAGAGGTATGTTTAGCGCCAAAAAAAAACAAGGTGTTCTCCAGGTTGGAGTGTTTCAATAAAGTCGATGATTTGTTGAACCGAACTTTCATGAGTTAGAGGTATCTGATCAACTTTTTGTTCCGGTTCTTCTGGGATGAGCCTATTGTTTTCATCCACCCAATGACTGTTTAAATTTTCGTCAATGACCAGTCGTCTCGCCATGTGTTTAAAGTATAACATCATTGGTGTCTTAGATGAGTTAAATATGATATCCATGGATTTACACTTCAGATTTCTCAGGTATTCCGCTACTATGAAAGTATGTGGAAGTCGTTGCGTCGTTGGTGGTGGTTGGTGTTTACTTCTGCAGTTGTTTCCATGACTAGCTCCTCGCTCGTTTTGGCCAAGTATGGACTGATTTCTCCTGATCAAATTGTTGTGGCAAGTTGGTTTGATAAACCGCTTTCTTCGGTTTCAAAAATTTTGGGCAATGGTCCTGCTTTTGACAATGCAACTCGTTCTATAAGTCCTCTACGACTCAGCAATGAGGAGTTCAAAGAGATCATGCTGAGCTCATTCACAGCAAGTGATCTTCAGTCGATTTTTGCAGAACTCATTCCCCCATCAGATCCACCAAGTGAAATCTGGCAAGCTGGTAAAGGCATTGCGATTTCGGGAAACTTTATCAGCAATACGGGAGTATTAAGTTTGACGGCAAGTGATGGTCTTTTTTTGCAAGATGGGATTATCAAAAATTCTGACCTTGGTTCCAGCCAGTCAATTTTTAAAACTATAAAAGTCAATGACTCAGAAACGCTGGGTGCAGATCAAAACAACGATACACTTACTTTCAAGGCTGGCAATGGTATTAACCTTTCTCTCAACGCAGATGAGGATGTCATCACCATTGAAAATACCATTACTTCTGCCACACTGAATGGTTGGAATTCTTTGACAAACTCAGTGAGCCTTAGCACTCCAACCTCAGATGTTGTTATTGGTAATGGATCAACACTGGGGAAAGTCACTATTTTGGGTGACACTGATGAGAAACAACTGGTAATTCGGGGAGCAAGCAATCAATCTTCCAGTTCTCTTTTGCAATTACAGAGTAATTCAGGTAATGCTTTAGCCTGGTTTTCCGCTACCGGTTCACTATCGCTACCATCCAATGGTTTGCAGGTAGGTTCCAATCAGCTCGTAGTGAGTAATGGCAAAGTGGGTATCAACACGAGTAATCCAACTTCAACCCTGGAAGTGAATGGAGATCTTCGAGTGAGCACAAACTATGGTATCAAACTCAAAGCGAATACGCCGACTACGGGAAGTATCTCTCGGCTTATTATCCTTCAAGCCACGAGTCAGTATGATCGTCCCTGGATCAGCAGCCTTGATTCTACAGGACGACATGTGGCGGCCTTTGGCATTCATGGAGTGAACTACACCGATGGTGATACTCACAATCGGTGGGAATTGAAAACAGCTGCCGATCCTAACGGCAGCCAACCAGGTGTCATGCTTACTCGGTATGCCATCGACTATAACCGTGACTTGGCTCATGTTCTTTACAGCAACGTAGATACGTATGGTGTTCACAACAATTATGGCGACCGAATTCAGATGGTGCATAACATGACGAATGCTGCCAAAACGGCAAGCTACAACATTGGCCAATGGGTTACTGAGCTAGGTACAAACGACATGACGGTGATGTCTCTGGATGCCAAAACCATCGACGCAACCAAGGATGTGACCGTTCGTTGGCTGCGAGAAACGGATACTAGTGGTCAGCGTCGTTTTGTTATCCATAAAGGAGATGGCACGACAACAGAATCATTTGCCGTGAATGCCGGGACAGGTACTTTGCGGGTCTATGGTGATGATGAAACGGCTTTTTTTGGGGGAGGAACAAACGTTCGCTCTTTTCTGAATTTTCAGAGTAATCGCGCCATGGTTGGGTATGATGGTTCTTACGCTGTTTTACAGGGAGGTCCAAGTAAAGGGGTGAAGCTCAATGTTGGTAATTCTTCTTATGGTCAAGGAACGGCTGTCACTATCATGCCGACAGGACTCGTTGGAATCGGCACCGTTACGCCCACTTCTCTTTTTAGTGTTGGCGAAACCTCTCAGTTCCAAGTAGATAGTAGCGGACATATTGTGTCTGTTGGGAATATTACTTCAAGTGGGGCCTTAACATTTAGTGCTGCTTCCAGTGTACAAACTAGTGGTGATGGTGATCTGACTTTGGGGGGCGGGGCAACCGGTAATGTTATTGTTATGCCCAAAGCAACTACCGGCGAAGTAGGTATTGGAACGACAGATCCTTTGGCGCGGTTCCATGTTGCTTTTGATGGTCTCTCAGGAAAATTTGGTTCAGGCGCTAACTCTACTGGATATATTGATTTTCAGAGCACTCGAATGATGGTTGGGTATGATGGATCAGCTGCTGTCATTCAAGGCGGCAATAGTAAAAGTATTAAATTCAATGTAAATAACTCCTCTTTTGGCCAAGGTACAGCCGTAACCATTGATTCAACAGGGAAAATGGGGATCGGTATAGCACCAACTTTGGGTCCTCTTCACATGGCCAGCGGTGCCTATGTTACCGCTGGAGGTGATTGGACAAACGCCTCTGACCGTAACTTGAAAACGAATTTTATCGATTTAGATAACGACCTTATTTTAGATAAAATTGCCGCGCTTCCTTTAGTAGAGTGGAGTTTTAAGACGGAAGTTGACCAAAATGTTCGCCACTTTGGACCAATGGCTCAAGATTTTTATACCATTTTTGGTTTGGGGAATAATAACACCTCAATTTCAACCATTGATCCCTCGGGGATTGCCTTGGCTGGTGTGCAGGGTCTTTACCTTAAGATGAACCTTCTCACTGCGGATGTGGCTGCTTTGGAGCAAGCAGCCGCGGTTGAACCAGAAAGCCAGGCGGTTGTTTTTCCGGATGAAACTGATAATTTTGCCGTGAAGCAAACACTGCAATCACTGGGGAAATTTCTTGCGGTTGGACAGGCTCAGTTTGAGCAGCTCGTTACCTTTTCTAAGGAGGTGGTGTTTGCCGGTGTTGCTCGTTTTCGACGTGCTCCTGAATTTTCCACCGAAACTGCTGGCTTAGCTATCATTCAACCAGCCGCCCAAGAAGTAGTGGTGACCTTTGATCGTCCTTACTCTGTTGCGCCTATTGTAAATGTCAGCCAAATGTTAACGAGTGAAGATTCTATAGACGCTGTCTTTTCTAGTGGCCAACGCTTTGTAATAACTGACGTCACCCCCAACAGTTTCCGCATTGTTTTGAACGGTCCAGCTACCCAAAGAACCCGCTTTTCTTGGATCGCTTTACAGGTTGATACTCCGAACACGTCTGTTGGAGACACACCGGTCATTGTCCCAGCTGCGATTCAATCAGACAGTCCAGACCCGGTGATTATCCTCAATAACTCCCCTACTCCCAGTCCCATAATCCAACCTGAGCCAACGTCAATTGTGTTGGCGCAGGAGAGCGTAGCCACGTCTGAGGCAAGTATTGAGACTCCTGTTGCCACGGACTCAGCCAGCTTATAGGCCCTCCTCTTACTCTTTTCTTGTGTAAATCAAGCTATTTTTTGATCCTATAGCGTATAATATAGGGGAAGCCTGGGAGGGTTAGATGGAAAGCGGAGGTAGAAATACCATGGAGCTTTTTCTTGTCGCACTGGTTGTGATCTTGTTGGTCGCAGCAGTATTGGTTCGTCGGCTCAAGTGGGTCGGCGAAGTCGCAAGCGATACCCTTTTTTCGGCGGCTGGTGTGATCATACTCGGTCTGTCGGCGCTGTGCGCGTCGCATGGGCCGCTTGCTGTTGTACCCGCCGTTTTCGGTTTGGCCTTGATTGTGCTCGCCTTGCGTGGCTTGAGCAAATGGCTGACCGCCGATTGGAAGTTGGACGCCGCGTCCAGCGCAAGCTAATCGTGTGGTCGGAAAACATGCCTTGGGCGAAAGCCCTTGGCTCATACCGAAAGTCCCTCCCAGGGACTTCACCTTTTCCCGAAAAAAAGTCACACTTTATTTACAAATTTCTTACAAAAAAAGAAAACGGGAGATGCAGTTATTGCTAACCACACCCCCCGAATTGTCAAACATGTTAACGACCAGGTCATGGACTCTCGACCTGGATGATGGTCAAGGTTTCTTTCCACCCAGAGATGGAGTAGATAACCTGACCTTCTGAGATAAGCTCCAACACCGCCTCAGTTTGGGGTGGCTTTTGCGTGGTCGTGGTGTACACGACCACATATTGCGGTTTTCCTCCAGGGATAGAGGCGATCTGTCCGGCAGTCTGGTAGTGCCCGAAGGGATAACAGGGCTGATCGATCAGAGCGCAGATGCTTTCCTCAGAGAGTACAGTCACGTCCGCAGGGAGTTGATCCATTTGGTATTGGAGCTCTCCCAGTGCATTGGTGGGTGAAAAACGTGTTGCACGGATGCTGAAGGTACTAAAGCTCATCACAAGCAGCACAGCCAGCAAGCGGCCAGCCAGTTTGTTGCGACGCTGTTCAATCAGGCCAAGCAAAAACTCAGCTACGAGCACGGTTGCGGGTGGAATTGCATACACGAGGTAATGCGGATTTCGTAGCTTGATCCCGCCGAGCATCAAGAGGGCGGCGAGCGCCCAAGCGGTGATGACTGCTAGCCAGTGTTCCTCTCCCTGCCAGTGGAGTCTGCCCATCCATATGGATATGATGCCTCCGATGAATAGAACAAGTACGGTGCCACTGAATGCCCAGTAGGTATTGAACATCGCTTGGAGCGTTTCGACCAGGCCATACTGCAGACCACGAGCCTCTTGCTGTCCGAGCGTTCTGCGGACCTGAACAACGGTAGCGTGGGTAAAAGGTTCACCCACAAAAATCGCCATACCTAGGATGTACAGGACGATAACGAAGCCCGCGGCAGCGAGGACGATGAGATGTTGTCTGCGATTTCCCTTTGTGATCAGCCAATGAATGGCGATCGTCAGGAGAAAAACAGCCGCAACGTGCTTGTAGATTGTTGCTATCCCAATAACTAAACCGGTCGCTATAAATAGGCCGGTTTTTGGGGTTTTGAGCGCCTGCACGAACAGGATAAGGCCGGCGATCCCAATCGCAACCGCGGTGGTGTCCAGTTTCACGAGCAAGCTCGTGTAGCCAAACCAGCCATCCGTTGCAAAAAGAAATCCGGCAAAAAGGGTGAGTTGCTTGTCCTGACTGATTTCCCAGACCAGAACCATCAACAAAACTACACAAATTGTGGCAGCTAGGCTGCTGAACAAGCGCCCCGCCCAGATGGTATCATCGCCGATGAGGGCGTACCACCCGGACAAAAGCCAGAAATGGAAGGGGGGATGGTAGGTATACCATTCCTCTTCCCCGCCAATATCCAGACTGGGATGACCCATGGACTGAACATTGTTGGCGATCCGCGTATATACCGGTTCATCCCAGTCCCACGGAGTTACGCCCATAAATGCTAGCCGCAGGCCTGCAGCCAGCAAAACAATGACCAGGATGGTCATGGCCGTTTTTGTTTTCATGGTTACTTCACCCCCGGAAGGACTAAAGAGAACATTGTTTGCAACCACCTATTGTTTTTGGATACTCCTCCACCTTCGCGCAATTTCTGCGCAAAATGCAGGGCGAACCAGAGAATAAACCAGCCAGTCAAGGCTGGGAAGAAAAATCCCTGCCAGTGATGGGCCTTGACCGTATTGGCAGTGCCAGCGAGCACGTACAGTGCTGTGACGATTGCTGATAATCCAGCGAGGATCTGCCAGTTTCCCAACGCCAAGGCTACGAGAGATATGAGTAGTGTCACCACGCCAACAAACACCATGGCGAGAACAATGGTGACTTGAGCGGCACGCCGGCGGCCGAACGGGCAATCTGGATAGGTGGCGAACATCTGGGCTGCGCCACGGGCAGACCGGGCGTACTCCAGCTGCATTGGTTTGAATTTCGATCGGTGCTTATGGAAAACCGTCCAGAGATTACTGACGAAGAACTCGACTCCAGCCCGGACAGCTCTCCACGCACTCATGTAGTCTTCATATGAGTCACGAGCGTCTTCGTCGAAGCCACCCATGTTTTCATAGGCGGCTCGCGTCATCGCCCAGCAGGCGGTGATGGGGAGACTTTCCCGATTACCAAAATTCTGGGCATTCAGGATGTAACCTTGTCCAAAATCTGGATTGCGCCGGATGAGGGCGCTATCAGTGAAGCGACCCAAAAAACTCTGAGTCGATTCCGCTGTGCCGAGCATGATGCCGGCAACTGCCTCAACCTGGTTTTCGCGCATCAAGCGCAGACCGGTACTGATCCAGTCTGGTTGGTGGCGGATTTTGACGTCCGTGTAAAACAGGACGATGCCCGTTGCGGCTTCGGCACCGCGATTCCGTTTGAAATTGGAGTCGCGGCCCATCCAACCTTCGGGTAGCTCAACCTCTATGATGTGAACCCGTGGGTCCAAGTCACTTGGCAGAGCCGACCAGGTTGTATCGCCCTGATTACCTACCAACAGTATTTCGAAGCTGGGGTAATCTTGGGAAAGGAGAGAATCCAGCAACCCAGTAATATGGGCGCCAGAGTTTCTGAGAGGGACGATCACCGACACTTTCGTCGGCATAATCATCACGCACCTTCCTTTTTGAACACAAACTTTTCATTTACCAGGAAGTTGATCGCGGTAAAGACTCCCACGTTGATGATGTACACCAACATGTAGGGAATCTTTAGCCAGATCAGGGCGGCGAACAGCAGGCTGTTGAGCACCACTGTTCCTATCTTGGCAAAGTGGAATCGTTTGTAGCGGTCCCACAGCGAGCGCTCACGCCGGTCACGCCAGGTCAGCCAGTTGTTGGCAAAGAAATTTGTTTCGATGCTTACAATCATTTGACCTATGTTGGCGATTTCAGGCCGTAATTCGGCCTCGACTAATAACCACAGGATAGCCGCCCCTTGCAGGGTGACGTATCCTCCGATAACGGCAAACAGCAAAAATCGCTGATGAGCCGCCGCGAACTGAATCGCGCGTATAAGCAAAATACACCTCCTGTGCATTCGAAAAATAAAATCGTTAACATGTTCACGAGCTGCTCTCAAAAAGCAAAAGACGTAGATATCAATGTTTTTGAGAACAAGTCTAGTATTATAGGATATGATAGAGAAAAGAGAAAGCGATATTTTCCTGCTATTTAAGCAAGTACAGTTGGAAACAGAAGAAATGGCGAGAGAGGTCTCTCGAAGTTTTCTAACTGATACATCTAAATTGATGCGGGGTGTGTTTAAAAAAAAGAAATCCCCAGCCGGTTACCCGACTGGGGTGATGGCTGAACAGGGTTCAGCTACGATGTGAGATCGGATGAGGTATCGCTATCGGCACTTCACCCAACCTCTGGCCTTCATTATTTTTGCGCATTTCTCGCAAAACCACTTGACTCGTCCTCCACAACGCGGTTGCAATTTTTCCGTGTCGGGGCCTTTGCAACGGGGTGAATCACACATCTTTGCAGATTCTCCTTCAGCATAAGCCAATAAAGGTTGACCGGATTATACAATAGTCTTTGTTGTGACAAGATGAAAAATCAAAAAAAGTGCCCCCGTTTGGAGGCACCTTTTAAAGAGCTTTAGTAAAATAACTTACTTTTTCTTGCCAGCATGCTCAGCCGCTTGCGATTTGGGGTTAAATGGTTTTTGCAATCCAGGAGCATTCTCAATACCTCTTCCTGGAACGCCACTCTCGAGAAGCATGTCATTCTTATCCGGAACATCCATGAGGAGTTGGTGCTCATCTATCGGGAGACCATCCACGGTAATGAAGGTGAACCATGAATAGCGATTACCACCAACTTCAGAAGGGATAAGATCAGTGGGATCATTTCTTGTCTCCGTGAACAGAACATTACCTTCATCATCGAGCAGTCGGAGATCGACGGCTAAAGTTCCCCCATCATCTCGAAAAACGTGTTGTAAGGTGTACCACCCAGCAGAAGTGACGACGTAGTGATTGATGTTTTCGAGGTCTTCACGAACCGCAAAGTTGGAGTTATTCGAACCACCCACCAAAAGTTCGTTTGTCGAGGTATCCTTGGTTACATGGAAAATGAAGTCTCGTTGGTGATTATTGTCGGTTCCGTTAGCTGATACCGAGTAATCAAACCCTGTGCCAGCAGCCCAACTTGGGTCCAGATACACATCGATTTCCGACACCCATTCTCCTGGCCACTCATCGCGATAGCCATCAAAACGAGAAAATGGTCCGGAATCACTATCACCTTCCACCAAGGCAAACCAGTCACCTCTAGAGGCGACGATACCATCAGTACCAGAAGGAACTCGAGTAATCTCGCCATACCAGGCATCACTGGAGTCAAGCCAACCATCTGTCGACTCTTCGAATCCTTGATCCCAAACGGGGGCCACCGAGGCGAGCACTGGTTGGCTGACGGCAAAGACGGCCGCTCCTACCAGAGCCACCACCAGTGGCGTAAAGAGGAATTGCTTCATAGCAGAATCATCCTTTCTTTTTGAATAGACACTACCCTACTGGTTGTTTTTAAGAACGGTGTAAGAACAGGAATGTGCCACTTTAAATGCTCAAAATTCAAGTTTCTGGCATATTCTTACCAGAATTTTACGAATTTTCCCTCTAATTATTGGAAAGTAGGGCTACACTTCAAACTGTTTTACTTACTACCTACCCGTAATAGAAACAAAAAAATGAAGTATGGGATTCTCAGTGATTACTATTTTGACATTGATTCTCGGAATCAGTTTCGTTTAACCGGTCCAAACAATCATCTTTTGTTGGGCTTTTCTATTTTTCATCAGTCAGAAGTTAATTTTGGCGAAGCGGTTATTTTTGATGAACATGTCATTCAGCTCACGCTGGAATTTGAAGCCCCCGAAGTAACCATTTCTCAGCCCCTTGTCTGCAATATTCGGACGTTGCGTAAATACACCGAGGGTTCGGCCAATAAACCCAGTTATCTTGAACTTGCCTCGCAAAAAATTGCTGAACTCTTGCCGCAGGTACGAGAGTTTGTTTCGTATGAGCAAATAAACTCGGATTCATTAACTTTGCCATATCAGTCAGGAAAAGTGCTGCGCCTCAGTCGAACGTATCGGGATTTTCAGGGTGAAGAAAATACCTATGGAGCAAACGTTATTTTTCCCCAAAACTGTACGGTCACCCAGACCGCCGATACCCTTACCATTACCAATAATGATGCCCAACCCGTCGAGTTCGTGATCGAAAGTAATACCAAAACCGTGCCGTCTGCTGAAAAGATTGAACAAATTCTCTATAAACCACTGGCGCTTGACCCAGGTTTATTTTCGGAAACTATCCTGAGAATGGTGCAGGAAGTGCGTCGCCAAGTTCACTTCTTGGTTTCCACGAGCCGGACGAGTAGTTTTGAGTTTGGGACTATCTTCCCTCGTGACTGGATTGAGTCTGCCCTTCTTGGCGAAAAAGATCTTACCCATGCTGCTCGAGATTTTATGGTTGAGCAATCTATGAAACACCTCAAAGGAGGTGAGGGATGGCATGAAGAAGTCATTGGTGAGTATCGAAATTTTGTGGGAAAAGATGAATGGGTGGATCGAAAGATGGTGGATATTGAGCCACTGTATATTCTCAGCTTGAATACCGTTTCTAAACAATTCCTTCTTCGCGAATCGAATCAGGAAAAATTCCAGGCTGTGGCGGAATTCCTTATAAATAAAGCCGAAAAAAATGAGCATATTACTTTCAAGGAGATTCAGAATGAGCCAGGGGCCTACTACAAAGTCGGCAATTGGCGGGACAGTGAGGACGCTTTTTACCAACATGAACAACCTTTAGCCCCCTATGACGTGAACTGTGTTTTTTATCCTGAAGCTTTACGAACGATCTGGCGTTTCCGGGAAATGTTGCATATCTCGCAAACGCGACAATTACGAAAAATTATGCGACGTTGGGCAAGTGTTCACTATCAATACCTCCTGACTGAGCCCCTCCACATTCAGGGATATGCTTTAGCACTTCATGGCAATCCTCTACGGACACTCAAAATTGCCCATATTGATGAAGGCTACGCCCTTTTTTATGGGCAGCCATCACTGGAAGACGTCGTGAGTTTTGCCAAAAGAATGATGTCCCCAAAATATTTTTATACTCCTGTGGGACCAATTCTTGTTTCTCAAAAGAATCCTTATCTCGATGAACGCCATTATCATGGAAAAGTCATTTGGCCAAAACAAGCTGCCTTTGCGATTGCAGGTATGGCCAAGCAGTATCGCAAAGGGATGAAATATTCGTGGCCCGAAGTAGTAATGGATACGCTCTACCAGAGTATTACCCTTAACTGTGAGGCAAGCCTGCGGGGATTTGAGCAGTTAGAAGCAATTCCCGAGCTCTATTACTATGATCGAGATCTTGATAAAGCCAGGTTTTATGTGGATCAAGAAGCTGCCGAAGGACAGATGAGTTTGCTACAGCTCTGGTCGGCAGTGGGCTTTCTTAGAATCGTCCGAGAGTATGCAGCGATTAAAAAGCTACAGGTCTAGTTGATGTTAGATTTCAGAACTATTCTGTGTACCGTGTCTTTCATTCCAAATGGCCGTTATTTCCTGACGGAGCTTGTTCATGTGTTCAGCTTTGCCGTTGGTCAGAGAGGAAGACTTTTTCTGAGAAGCAATAACTTCTTGGTAAGCATATTCGTACTGTCGACTCATAGTTTTGTAGTTAAACAGCATTCTGGCACGCTGAGAAATATACCTTCGGTCAAACTCACGTATCTCTTCAAGGCGATGATACCCTTCGGCAAAGTCCTCAACGAGGATGCCAGTTCGACCATTTTCGATAAGCTCTGACATTGAACCGCGGCGAATTGCCAAGGTGGGAGTTCCACAGTAGGCAGCTTCCATGACAGTCAACCCAAAAGGCTCGCGGAAATTTGCCGGATGTAAATTGCAGACAGCATTTTTGAGCAATTCAATTTTTTCTGGTAATTCAAGCTCACCCAAATAACTTACAAGTGGATTATCAAAATGTGGTTGTACCTCTTCCTCAAAGTAATCTTTTCCTAAAAAATCAATTTTTCCAGCGAGTTTGATTGGTATGCCCAGATGAACGGCCAAGCTGATGGCTTCATGAGGGTTCTTTTCTCGATCGAATCTTCCTAAAAAACACACATACTCTTGCGGATCAGGATTAAAGGGAAAGCGCTCAGGAATGAGTCCGTTATAAATAACACCAACATACTGCAGATCTGGAAAAGAATTTTGCTGGTTTTTTGAGATACTTACAAAGTTTAATCCTCGGCGCTGTTCAAAATAGTCCATTTTTTCCAGGAGAAACATGCCATGTAAGGTGGTGAGGTTGGGAAAATCTTGAAAATCGATGAGATCAAAGCCGTGTGAATGAATGATGTCTACCTCAGGAAGAACTTCCTTCAGTAATTGTTTTGTGTGTTGGCGAATTTTTTGTGTTTCTGCCTCAACTTTTTCCTGGCTCAACTTATCTTTCCCAAAAAAAATGTGTTCAGGAGTGATGGGAATAAGTTCACAATTGAGACCTGAAACATCGGAGTCACCTGGAGCAAGCAAAAATACTTTATGACCGAGCTCACTTAAACCCTTAATAAGGGCGTAGACCACTCGTTCCGTGCCACCATATTTTTTTGGAGGAACAGGAACATGTGGACTTGATACCATGGCAATATTCATCGAGTCCGTTGTCCTTTCCGTGATTTTCATTATTCAAGGACAACATGTGAAATTGGTAATAGTTAGGAAAAGTTGCTGTAAGCGAAGCTAGTAAAATTATTTTTAGATCAACGTTTTTTTTCCATTTTCGAGCGGTGGTGTCCACCAAAAAAATTGATTAACTCTCTTTTTTCTTGTTCTTTTTGTAGAACCTTAAGCGCACCCACAACTTTTTTTTGTAACATTTCATCTTGGGCCACGGTATTGAGAAATGCTGTCATGAGACTGTGCCCAGCTTGCGACTTTAGGCCCCTGCCCCAGAGAAGACGATTTTTCTCTACCATGCTTCTCAAATCCTTTTTGGAAAATAGTCGCAGCCAGGATCCCTCACCTATCCGATCTCGGCTGATAAAAGCCAGAAAGTCGCAAAACTGTGTGTATTGCTGCGCAGTGAGGGCTGGTGGCGTTTTTTTTTGGAAATGAAAGAGTGCAGTTTTCACACCTGGAGGAGGAGAAAAATCATGGGGAGAGAACGTGTGAATGAGCCGAATTTGGTAGATGGGTTCCAGGAAAAGAGACTTCAGGGTGGCTCTTGGTTCTTTTTTTTGTCCTACTTCCTGAATAGACTCCTTTTGGACAATGAGGTAAGCATCCTGGGGTCCAGAAAGAGGCTGGAAGATATAATGAAAAATTTTGGCGGTGATGTTGAAGGGAACATTGGCAAAAACTCGGTAATTATGAGGAAGAGAGTCCAATGAAAAAGAAAGAATATCTTGTTGAATGATGTTTACTTGGGATAAATCAGTAAAGCGTGCGCGGAGTTGCATTGCGAGATGAGGATCAAACTCAACTGCCACTACCCGACCAGTCGGACCAACCCGTCTTGCCAATGCTTCAGTAATAATTCCTTTTCCTGGGCCAATTTCGAGAACTGTAATCCCTGAAGTGATATTTGACTTGTTGATCAAGGTTTCAACAAGTTTGGTATCTCGTAAAAAATTTTGAGTGTAGCCGATGTTTGCTAAAGAGTTTGGGTTTGAAGAGGTACCCTTTAATGACTGCCCATTTTTCATGATAGTACTTGCTTGGCCAGAACTCATCTCACTCTGAACTTGTCTCAGAGCTGGCTGCCACTGGAGTTGGGTTGACCACTCTATCTTTTATTCGATGAATCAACTTATCGAGTGTAAATGGTGAAAATAATGAGATAACTTCTAAAGTAAAAATGGAAAGTTCAAAGGCAGAGGGAATTTGATTCGTAATAAAGAAAGCACCTAATCCAACGAGTAACGAGTCAAAAATAGATTGCCCAAACATATTCTTCTGAGTTCTATTTATTATTGTAGAGGGAATGCCTTGTTCCCGGGCAAGTTTGCCTTTTCGAATAATTTTTTGTGCTCCAAACCAGAGCAATGTAAGAAAGGTAACAATGGCCGTAACAAAATTCAGAGTCCTATTTGGCTGGCTCACGTCTCCAGAAAAAATCTGGAGTTGCCAACCAACGGGGAAGTGTCTGACCACAAACCAGGTTACTGCCATGATGATGAAAATGTACGCCCAGGCGTATCTTGATCCTGTTGAGCCAGTATTTTCCGCTTCCTTTCGTCGGCGTTGATACAGATAGTATCCGGCTAAAAGGAGAATGACCGCCCAAACTGGTATCAGTACTCGCCACCCCAAATCGATGGTATTGGTTACCGCTACATATGGGAGCTTGAAAAACGTGTGTTGAATAGGATATTCCGGATACGGAACAAAGGAATAGAGAATTTTTTCTGCCAAAGGGTATTGGTAAAAATTTGTCAGGAAAAGTCTTCCAATAGTAAGGAAGGTTGTGAGTTGCACCATAAAATCAAACAAATAGAAAAGAAAAGTCAGGCTCCCAACATCAAATCGTTGCTTAAATTCTTTGCGTTGAAAGGATTCATGATCCATTTCCTCGATGGATTTTTGGAATTCAGAAATATTATCGGATTTCCAGATGCGAATAACACGAAAAGGAATAAGGATAAGCGTTTGAAAAACACCAAGAAGGATAACCGAGACCCACATGTGTTGGGTGAAGCCATAAAAAAGAAAAAGAAAGCTCGCATAAAAATTGTAGATATAACCTTTGAAGAAGGCAAAGATGAGGAGAACTATGAGCGCAGAAACTATCAAGGAAGACAAAGGAGGAATGTTAAACTGTTCAGAAAGTCGGTTCTCTCTGACGGGTCCTCGGGTGTGTGTGCTCTCAGTCATATTTTCCAGATAGGCTCTATTCTAATCTATTGTTATGGGGAGAACCAGCGGATCTCTTGAACGTTCTCACTCATTTTTTACACAAATCACCAGACAAGTGTGTTAGGGTAGCTTTTCAAGCATGCAGACACTGAGTTCTTCTGAATCATCCGCCCAACAAAAAAACCGGCATTTTTTTCATGGTCGTTTCGGACTAGCTGCAGTGATACTGCTTGCATTCAGTATTTTTGTTTCTCTGGTTTTGAAACACTCCTTTTTTCCGATTAATCAAACAGCATTCTCTGGCCCACCGTCCCCCACCCCTTTTCCCTACGCCGAACTCACCATTCCCTATTTGCGACAACGGAAGTATCAAAGCGAGCTGGGTGAAAGAGAGCGCCTTGCTCGCAATGATTCTTATGAAACATTTCTCACCTCATATCAATCCGATGGCTTACGAATCCAAGCCCTGCTCACCATTCCTATCACTCCAGAACCGGAGGGTGGATGGCCAGCTATAGTTTTTGTGCATGGATATATTCCTCCAGATCAGTATGATACTGAGGAGCGTTATCAGGCTTACGTCGATGCTTTAGCCAAGAGCGGTCTTGTAGTACTCAAAATTGACCTGCGTGGGCATGGAGATTCAGAAGGAATTGCTGGCGGAGCGTATTTTTCCAGTGATTATGTTATCGATACTCTCAACGCGCGAGCAGCCCTCCAGTCAGCATCCTTTGTGAATCCGGAAAAAGTTGGCTTGTGGGGGCACAGCATGGCTGGCAATGTCGTGTTGCGTAGCGCGGTTGCTCAACCCGAGATTCCGGCAATTGTGATTTGGGCGGGAGCTGTTTTTACCTATTCCGACCTCCAAGAATTTGGCATTCAAGATCAATCGTACCAGCGGCCAAGGCAGGAATCACCAAGTCAACAACGTCGACAAGCTCTGTTTGATATGCACGGGCAGTTTGATCCCGAGAGTCTTTTTTGGCAGCAGGTTGTGCCTACAAATTACTTAAATGATTTGCAGGGCGCAGTGCAGATGCATTATGCAGCCGATGATGCCGTGGTCAGTATTCAGTATGGTCAGAATCTCAATCAACTTCTTGATAAAACCCAAATTTCCCATGAACTTCATGAGTATCCTCAAGGTGGACACAACCTTACAGGTAGTACTTTTTCTTTAGCGATGCAGAGAACAATCGAATTTTATAAAAAAAATTTATCCAACGAATAAGTCATTTTTGTGTGTGATTTACGTAATAATTGAGTAAAGATAATTTCTATTACTGAAGATTACTCAAATTCACATTACACTGGCGAGAGCCGAAAACCCAGCGGAAAGATTGTTGGCGCGTATGGGAAATTTTTTAAATCGAGTCTCAGTAGAAGTAGATCCTTGGTCTGCCAAAATTCCGGTATTGGATCGCAAGATTGATTTCTCTTCTCTTCAAGAAGCAGATGTTCCCATTTCTGACTCTGATATGAGCTATAACCGAAGTGTTATCAATGCCCTTCTTCGTCGGCAACTTGAAACAGGTGAGGGATGCTTTTTTGCTGGATTAAGCGCTTTAAGTCATGCGCTACAGCCAGATTGCCAATTACCATCTGCCGATGAAATCTGGGAAACCGCCTGGAGAGAATATGCGCATCTCCTGGTTCCCAACAAATTGCTAATTTCACACGAACACCTTCCTCAAGCCTTTCTCCAAGTCCATGGAGCTTGGGGTATTCGAATTTCTCGTTATCGACTCAATGAAAATGGCCAGGCACTGATTGGTCCGCAAATGGAAAAAATATTTGGACCTCCGCTTTCAGTTGTGTCGAATGAAGAACTGATTTCTACGGAATCTATCGTTCCGCCCTACTCCATTCTTCTGCATCAAGCAGGAAGAGGTAATAGTCATTTTGTGACGGAAGATAATAGTCTCGAAGCCGCCGAAGCAAGGCAAAGCTATAGTGAAACAAAACCTCCTCATAGAGTAATTGCTGTTTTTGAGTTTGAAAGTCTCCGAAACCTCCGTTAATGTTTAACAGGGATGGGAGGGATGCGGTCTCGAGTGAGCCGCACCCCTCCAGGAAGCGAGTTGTTTATCAGGTCGGTTCAGGCTGCGATGGTTGAGTCGCTCTCAGCGCTAGATCTGCTTGAACAGCTTCCAGTCGCTGAGGACTTTGTTGCCCAAAACGGTAAACTGACCGATGCACGGGGTGCCGTTGCTGGCGTCCTCGAAGAAGACGATGGCTCGGTTACCGCGTGTCACGATCTCGTGAATCCCCGTCACACTCCCAGGCAAAGACGCCGGGGTTGACCCCACGCCGCCCTGGCTTGAGTAGACGGTCATTTGGTTGAGCATAGCCTCATCGCCCTTGATCAGCGCGTGGGCATACTGCCCGGCTGTGGTACGAAGCTGCTGTGCTTGCTTCGGGATACGACCTTTTTGTGGCATCGTTGTTCCTCCAGTTCTTGAAAGAACGACCGAGACAGATTGTTCGCCATGGGCTTCGCGATGAAGTGTGGCACTCTGTCACAACTCCTTCCTATTGAGGAGAGTATGTGAATTTCGTGAAGTTTCCGGATGTTCCAAGTACGAACAAAGTAAGAGAAACAATCTCTTAAAAGTACCTATAGGAGTATGGTTATCAACGAGTTACCGCTACTGGAGTGGAATCGTTAAGGAGCGCATTTAATAAGGAAGTGAGGTTTTCTCCCGGGTGATTTGGATCTTCTACCAGTGACAAGTCTCTCTCAAACTGTTGCAAAATCATGTTTGCCTCTTGTATGAGACCGGCATCTTGGAGATGAATGATAGCTTGCAGACAAAATGCAATATTGATGTGTCCTGCAGTATGTGGGTTGTCAAAAAAAGTACCGCAACTTGTCAGAGCAGCCAGGCTTGAGGCCTTGGCGCTGAGGAGCGATATTGTTGGATTGCTATTTTGTCCACCTTGATTGCTGAGTAATTTGGGAAACTGCTGAATAATCAATTCTGGATATTCAGAACGAACCTCATTTTCAAGTATTTTTGTAACAGCGGCATTTAATTTGTGAAGTGCGGCATAAAATGGCCCTTTCCAATGACCTGATTGATGACCATTGCAATCACAATATCGGTGTCACTTAAGTCTGGAAGAATGGGATGGATGAATGGATCTCCAACGCCTCGATCTCGAAGCGATCGGCGGAGTTCTCGGGTGGTCTGTGGGTCTATAGAGTCGAGTTCAGCACGTAGAGAACCATAAAAATCAAAGGAAGCTCTTTCAAAAATATGTTTTTCAACTTGAGGTGCATAGCTTTGTTGACAAACTCTTTCTGTCCAGTTGATGCCGTCAGGCGTAGCCTGGAATTGAGCGAGCTTCCAATGGGAGAGCTTCCGAAAAGGGTTGATATAAATGCTCGCCAGGGACTATCAGTCTATCCATTACTTTGGACGGCATTTTCAAAGTATACACTTTGGTTAAGGTTATATACAGAATGATAGATTTCCAAGGTTAATTCTCGTAACAAAAGAACACATTCTGCAGGGTTGTTCTACTAGCGCAATTCCTTCTTGAGTAATGGGAATATGATTTGTTTTGGTGAGAAATATTCAGCAAAAGCTTCTCGTAAAGAATCGTCGAGGTAGGTAAAAAAACTCAAAAAGACCATGGCTTGATTCACAAATACTTGGGTATCGGTAACCGCCCCCGTTTTTAAATCGACAGCATCAAAGTATCCTACTTCGGTATAGAATCCTGGCAACTTTTCTATTTTTTGCAGAGTGAGGAGAGCCAAATCAGGCTGAACCAATAAGGCCAAAGCCACTCCATGGGAAGAAAGAACAGAAGCAGGCGGATAGGTTCCTCCTACTCCCATTTCCCGGTAGTGATTATCTTGGGTAGGATCGTCGGCCACTGACAAACCAATGCAGCCATCCAGATGTTGTTCACCATATTCTCGGTGCTGCTGAAAAATAACCTGGACCGCTTCTTCCAAATAATCCTCCTGGATAAACAGTTGCGGCATAAGGAGCTCAAACATGGCGCCACCGGCGAGCTGTTTGGGGACTTTGCCCTGTTTATCGAGTAGTCTTTTGAGAATGATTTGTCTCTGACCTTCATCCTGACAAAGAGCGGCGTTAACCCAGTGAATAATCCGCGGCTCCGAGACGCGTTCACGGGAATAATGAAACTGCGAGTGGGCTTGTTTGGCAACTTCATAGCCTCCCCAAAGCTCTTGGGAATCAGGATCAAAAAAGGACTCAAAATTCATTTGACTGAGAAATTCCTCCTGGATGAATTCAGCCATAGAGGGTTTTATTTTTTGAGTGATCAGCAAAGCTAAAGCTAACCAAGCATTATCGACCGAGGAAAGGAAGGGTTGTAGTTCGTTGCCACCTTCTGGCCACTTGGTGAGTTTTTCACCAGTCTGTGTGTCATACCAGTCGTAAAAAAAACCGTTACACCGTTCTATGTGAGCCAGTGAGTCAAGGAGTTGCCGAATGTGTTTTTCGGCTTCTGGGATGGTAAGGAGATCAACTTTTTCTGCGGCTAACTGTGACAAAATTGCCAGACCGATGTTAGTCGGTTTCGTTCGGGGATAGGTAATGATTTCTGAGTCGGTGATACAAAGACGGTCGGCGGGGAAATGAGTTGCTCCTGGTTGCCAAAAGAGCCGTAAAGAGTTCCAGGTTCGCTGTAATCGTTGAGAGATAAGTTCCAGTCGTTCTGGAGGAACTGCCCGGTAATGAGAACGCAAATCGAACATTTGTTCTCGAGGAGGCCGCGCTGATTCCCCATTGAGGGCATGATGGCTGAGCATGATGGGCTGCTAAACTTCTCAAATCTTATCATTGATTGATGGTAAAAGCGGAGAAAACGAAAATGGGCGCTGTTATGTAACAGCGCCCATTAGGTTCTTAACAGGTGAGAGCAATGTAAAAAGTTTTTTTTAGTTGCCTCCACTCGTTAGCTCATTGTACCGTTCTTGCGTTATAACAACTTCCTTGTAACAAAGATAGGTATGATACCTACGAATATGATTAATAATTTCAGCGTCGCTCGGAACGAGCGATTCTGAAGTGACGGCGATTTCGATATCGCAAATGTATCCCATACCCGCCTTGCGCGGGTTGAGGAGCCGACCATTGCGCCATTCATCGCCATACGGACAATCATCTTTGAATGCCATGATGCTGTTATCCTTTTTCAAGAACTCGGCCAATAATCCGTGTATTATACCAAAATAATGTCCAGAAGTAAATATTATAGGTTATTTATTGTCTTGTGGAGAACTGATATTGACCATCCACTCCGTACCAAACTTATCAGTCAGCATCCCAAAGGTGTCACCCCAGGGAGCTGCCTCTAAAGGCATGGTGATAGAACCACCCTCTAGGAGTTTTTCCCAATATCCCCTGAGCTCCGCTTCGTTATCGCCACTGAGTGATAAGGTAATTGCTGAGCCTGGCTTATACTCCATGTGATTTGGTGTATCTGCAGCCATAAGAATGAGGCCGTTTTCTGCTTCGAGCATGGCGTGCATGATCTTATTGTCCTCGTTACTATCCTGTGATGCCTCGAACTCGCTAAACGTATTGATACTCAATTTCCCACCAAAAACGGATTGGTAAAACTGCATAGCTTCACGAGCGTTATCTTTAAATCCCAAATGAGGGTTTAGTCTGGATACCATGAGGACTCCTTACTCTTTTGAAACACCCTTAGTAAAGCGAGGCTTTGTAAGATTCGTGCAAAGAATCAATTCCCCGGGTGGTCAATATAGGCTTTGGCCAGCTGGTGAGTAGCTTGAGAACGCCGAGCAAGAATTGTAATCAGTAATCCCAAAACTCCCGTTAAGGTAAACACCAGGGCAATACCGCGATCTGCACCGGTGCCAAACCAGCTGCCAATGAGGTCAATGCCAGCACCGGTGGTCATAAAGGGAATAAAGACCATTTGGGTCAAGGGGCCAATAAAGAAAGCGGTCAGCGGAGAAGCAGCTTGCTCAACACTGTGCGCAAAACCAAATACTCTCCCCTGCCGTTCCTGTGGAACGACCTTTTGAATGATAGTTTGTTCGGCTGCTTCTATAAACGGAACAATGGTTAGGTAAATAAACATACCTATTACCAGTAACACAATGGAAGATTGAAGCGTGAAAAGACTACTCACGGTCCAAATCACCAGGTTGGCCGCAAAGAGTGTGTATAGAGGGTTCTTTCCCAAACCAAACTTTGAGATCAAAAGACCACCAATGATAAAACCGGTGCTCAGGCCTCCCCAAATAAGGCCCCAGATTTCTACCGACACAAGAGAAAGACCATACGCATCCATCAAAGCCATGAACACGCCCCCTAGAAAATTGTTGAAGGTGGTGAAAGCAATGAGGGCCATAAAACCTGGTATAGACATAATGAGCTTGATTGTTCCTCGGACATCCATATTTTTCGGGGCGGATTGATCAGAGCTCTTTACTTGTGGTATTTCGTGAATGGAGATAAACGATAAATCAAAAATGGAAATGCTCGTAGCGATCAATGAAAGAATCAAAACCCAGTACAAGCCAGAAGAACCAACCAGGAGTCCGCTGATCACTGATGTAATTAGAAAAGAAATACCTGATGTCGTCCCCACCAGGCCATTCGCTCGGTCCCTCTGGTCAACAGGAGCGATAATGGTGACAATGGTAGGAACCGTAATATTACGAATCCCACCTAATACGACACCAAACATCAAGATAACAATCAGCAGCCATAACACCGGACTGGTTTGATTGGCAAAGGTTTCTCCCGAATTGGTCAGGTAGATGGCCAAGCCAGAAGCATAGGCAATCAGGGAGAGAAAACTCGAAGCGATCAAGAGTTTTTTTTTGTTGTAGTGATCAACTAAACTGCCAAACCAAAACCCAGATAAAGCAATAGCAACTAAGTAAAGACCAGAAATAACACCGGTGACCAAGACTGACTGTGTTTGTAAGTAGGCATAAAAAACCAGAGCAAACCAAACCGTAAAGTTGGTTATAGAAGCAATAAGTGAATTCGCCAGAAGGTGGTAAAAATTTTTCATTTTTTAAGCACTCTGAATGTTTTCTAAAAAATCAGGAGAAGCTCAGTATAACAATAAATGTAAGAATGTGGTCAGAAAATGCCAGATCAGCGGTAGTGGTCTCTGGCTCATAAGCCGAGAAAGAGCAAGCCGAGTATGGTAGCGGTGATAACGCCAAAAATAGCGACTGTCTGCAGAAAGAGTTTTACCGCTTGTTTCTTTTTGCCATCAATGAGCAAAACGAGAGGTTGATAGCAAAAAATGTAGCCCATGACGGCCGCTGAGAGTGTAAAGAGGGAAATGAAGGCAATGGGGGCAATAAAGGTGTCTGGCTGGTTAGCGAGACGGCTCCCAAAGTTCATGACTGTTGCCACGAGAGAAATATAGGCCAGGGCGGCCAAGGCATTCAACAGAGGATTCTTGTTCATAGACTAAGTATAGTCTGGTTGCGTATTCTTTTCAATATTTTGCTGATTCACCGCATACTTCTTTATGAAGTTACATTGGTTTTCTCATCATGAGGTAAATTCGACCATGACTTTTTGAAAATGTCAGGACAATTTTCCACTCTCCGCTTTTCCAAGCCATTGCCCCATTTTCACTATTAAAACTATATTCGGGGCTGTTCTGATACTTCGCTTGGTAATCTTGTATCTGCTCATCAATTTTCTCAGGCATGGTGAAGTATTGCGTGTATTCTTTTTCTCCACCCTTTTGATTCAGGAGTCCATAACTGCTTTCATACTCGGTCCAATCTGGCTGAATTTCCACAGCATTGGGATATTCGTGGGAGAAGCGATTTGTTTCTTGGTATTCCTCGGCAGGCAAATACACCTGAAGATAGGCGTAGTTTTGAGGATTATTGCCATAGTGTGATGCCGAAATACCATACTTACCAATTTTTCCCTGGATCTGCTCATCCGAGACGTATTCTTCATTGATTTCGCTCATCATGGACCGGTAATACTGAAGGAGTTCTTTAGGACTCGCTTCCGTTTCAAAAACAACGTTGTAGTAGTTAACTGGTTTGCCAAAGTATCCTGGATATCCCTGAGGATCATCATTAACAAAATACTTCATAGAGCTGACCGATATTGACTTGTAAAGGGGAACTTCATCAATGGGATATCCATCTAACATGTAGTTAATTTTTCCACTTTCCTTACCTGTAGCACTGCTCGTTGCATTATTTTCTTGGGAAGAAACAGATCTCTGTGGACGTAAGGTAACGTAACTTATTCCCAAAATAATTAAACTGATGAACAGAAAGATCAAGGCAAGGAGTATGTTTTTTTTATTTTTCATACTCTTGATTATAGAGAAACACTCTCAAATGCAAAAGTGAAAGATTAGAAAATCTGGGTCACTCGCTAGTAAAACGAATGATTACACTTCACTGCCCTCATATGCAGCCTGCAGCTTGGCGAGATTAAATTTTTTCATGGGTAGGAAGGCCTGTGTCACTCGATCTATTTGTTCTGGTGTTCCTTTTTCCATCATTTGCCTGAGTGAAGAGGGAGAAATTTGCCAAGAAACGCCAAAACTGTCCTTCAGCCAACCACACTGTTCAGATTCTGGAACCGCTGACATTTTTTCCCAATAGTAATCAATCTCCTCTTGTGTATCGCAATTAACGAGCAAGGAAATGGCTTCAGTAAACCGGAACTTATGATCATTGGCGCTGTCCATGGCAGCGAACCAGATATCTTCGAGTTGAAAGTCGGCAAACATCACCATATCAGGTGTATTTGGTTCGTGCCCTTCGCCGTAACGGGCAATCATGCCTAATTGCGAGTTTTTAAAGACAGAAAGATAAAAGTTGATGGCTTCTTCAGCTTTACCAGCCGCGTCTTGGGTAAATAAAAGCGAAGGAATAATAAAAGGGCGCGGTTCACCATCAGGATCGGTGAGAATGAGCTGCCAGGAAAGTCCATACTTATCCTGTATCCAGCCATAATGTTTACTGAAGGGGTATTCTTGCAGAGGCATAAGCACCTCGCCTCCATCGGCTAATTTTTGCCAAAGAGCGTCAAGGTTTTCTTTGGCGTTCGCATCTTGGGAAGGATCAAAATTCACCATAAAAGAAATGGAGGGATTAAAGGTAAAAAGTGGGCCAGCGCTTATGGCCATAAAGGAAAAGCCCGATAGATTAAAAGAGACGATATCGGTATCGCCAGAAGGAGTGTCATGAAGAGTGGTGATGTGAGTAATACGCGAATTAGGGAAAATGGAAGTGTAGAATTCGGCGGCTTCTTTGGCTTGGGTATCAAACCATAAATGGGGAATAATTTTTTGCATACCCGCCATGCTGGCAAATAAGTGTGAGAGTTGGGTATGAAAAGGGACGAGATTTCTCTCGCCCCCCGAAACTGTTGGGCAGCTATTACGCGCGGTCTTGGTAACGGCGGCCCGTCACTTTGACAATGCGATCATAGACAGCGCGCCCAGTTGTACCCAGGTAGTCAGGGCTGACAGCAGTGTCTTCCCAGACCGCCAGGGCGTTGTTGATGTTGTGATCTTGATCGCGCACTGCAAACAGA
This sequence comes from uncultured Pseudomonadales bacterium, assembly GCA_964598125.1. Taxonomy (GTDB): domain Bacteria; phylum Patescibacteriota; class Microgenomatia; order UBA1400; family UBA1396; genus UBA1396. Next base: position 37,298 of record CAZRAG010000001.1, on the reverse strand, counting down.
TCATCAACATCGTTTGTATTGCCGCACAGAAATCGTGCCAACGGGCCAGACGTGGTAATGTAGACTGCCCCGTTGCGGATCTCGACCAAACTGCCACTGGGGACAGGCTGCGCGAATCCGAGCTGGTGAATCACTTGACCATCAACAAAGATGGCGCCATTATTCACCGAGCGGTAGTGGACGACGAACACGCCTTCTTTGTCGAAGAAAAAGCGAGCCATCTCCACCCCATTGACGACCAGCGGATAACGCGAATCGTCATTTCCCTTTGGTTCCAGCGTCCAGAGGTCTACTCCCTTAGCGACGATTGCCAAACGGATGTCGTGCACGTCAATCATGTGATGAGACATACGAAAGTACCCCTTTCACTAAAGAAACACGTGTGCATCAAGGATTATACACCACAATCTTAACAGGAAAATACTATAGGACATAATAATTTGGTCAAAACAACGGAGAAAAGAAATGGGCGCCGCCTATTACAGCCGCGCCCATAAGTTGCCAACCGAGCATTTATTCGCCCAGTTCCCTCCTTGCAGGCGGCGGAGGGGGTTCGGGGAGGTTAGCCTGTATTTCGATAACCTCCTGGAGAGTTATGCCTTCTTCCTGACACACAGCCAGGCCGATGCGCTGGCATTTCAGCGCTCCGCCGAGGGCGAGTCCCAGGCGAACTTCTAGAGCAGCGAACGAGTAGGTGAACAACTGCTGGTCTACTTCGCCCAGCTCAAGAGAACGGCGCAGCAGGTGAAGCGCGTAGTGCCGTGAGCGCAGCGCTTCAGTGTTGCCCCCATGATCATGGCGTGCCCGCTCGATCAGGTCACGGACGTCGTTCTGGAGCCACTTTTCAAACAGTGCGCGTTGGACGGGATCAGTAACTTCTTGAATCTGCGACTCAGGGCCGCTGATCAAGCTATCATCAATCCCCATGGGTTTGGTATCCATTACAACAGACTCCTTTTTCATGAACAGCCAGAGCAAATCTGGCGAATACAGAAATTCTATTATAGGCTAAAGAAACAAAAAGTTCAATGTTATAGGATAATTCTGCCCATGATTGTCTAGATACACCGGGCTTCAAAGGCGAGCGAAGAGTTTATTCGTTATAAAACGTTTGGGTAGAAGTTGCCCCGTATCGGTCAAAAATGGCTCGCGCGTCATCCACGGAAACTCGGTCGGTGGAAACGCCGACGAGCACATCGCCCGCCTGCAGGCGTTCTTCATACATCTTAGCTGATTCCTCTGGGACACCCCAGTCAATGAGCGCCCCCACGACCCCTCCAGTAAGGGCGCCTGCTCCAATTCCCGTTAAAACTGAAGCCAATGGACCCAAAACAACCAGACCGACACCGGGGAGGGTAAACGAAGCGGCCCCAACAAGGAGAGCGGTAAGTCCTCCAATGACCGCCCCGGTTGCTGCGCCAGCAGCTGCTCCATCACTGACGTCACTTTGCACTTTATGGGTAGTAACTTCCCCATTCATCTCATCTTTGGCGATAACCGTAATATCCTGGCTTATCCCAAGGTCAATAAAATCACTGACTGCTTCTCCGGCTCGCTTACTATCAGTGAATAATCCTATGACTGTTTCAGACATATATTTCCTTTCTCTTTATTCTTTGGACTCACAAATGAACATTACCGTTAGCAAGTGAGATCCTCGTAAAGAGGGAGTAATAGGACAGTCATACTCTCTTCAACTCAATAAGATCATCCAGGGAAAGCTCTATTTTATTTGGAGAATTCATACCAACTTCTTATGGTGTGCATATGCAATTTTCATGCACCTTGCCCATGCTTGTAAAAATACAAAGAGGAATGGAGTCATATGGCAACGATTGTAAATACACCAGGCACACCAACTGAGTCATCGAACTCGAGCGGAATATTGGCCGTCATATTGCTGGTCTTGGCACTGGTTTTCCTCTTTTGGTTTTTTGGTATGCCCTACTTAAGAGGCGGCAATACGGGTGGAGCTCCCACCACAAATGTTGAGAATAACGTTCAGGCACCGAGCGTCCCAGATCAAGCACAACCAGAAGGGGGCGATACCAATATAAACGTACCGATACCAGATGAAGTTGACGTCAATGTTCGTAACGACCAGGATGGCCAGTAGGAATTAGAGAATTTCCGTACCGGTAACGACACTGTGTTTTTTGGCAAAATTACCACCCTGGATGACGAGCCACAAAAAGCGTTGCAACCCTAAACCAGAACTTCCAATAATCAAGCCCTCTTCACCGTTAGGGACGTCTTTAAGTTTTTGGTAACAGGTGAACTCACCAAGTTTGGTTGAAACTTTCTTGCCTGGAGCAAAATCTACATCTGCTGGCAACAATGAGGTAATACAGTTGCCAAAATTATCAACCCACCAAATACAGTTGGGCATATCCACTACCTCGTCAATGCTTTGCGGGGTACTTGGTACTTCGAGACCCTTGGTAATCCACTGGGCAACACGGGGCAAAAATTCAAAGCTTCGGAATTGACTATCCACCACGAGTTCGCGTTGCTGCTTGGGAAAAACACCTTGTGCAATCATGGCATCCATAACTGTCGGTATATCAAAAACATTGATTGTTTTGGTGAGACCAAATTTTTTGACGAGTGACAGCGTGAAGCCATCAATCGAGGCAAAAACAAAGGTGTCTTTGTAGGTAAAGTAGCCAAATGGTGTGCCGTTCGGGAAGCGCTTGCCTTTGCCATGGCGGATAGCAACATTCGCCAGAATGATTCCAGGGTTATCTTGGGCAGCGTCGATGGTTTCAATAATGTTGCCTGCGGCCTCGATTTCCCCACTCCCCTGCTCGCCAAAGTCGGTAACACCGAGTTTGGAAACAGGGGCCCCAAAAAAAGCGGCCGCTCGGGTCGCTTGACGATTCATGGCATTATTATCTTTGCAATCATTAATAATGGTTACGTACATGCACATCCCCTCACGTTTTTTGGTGGCTAGGCCATGAGTGTAACACAAAAAAAGGGGCTCGTTTGGAGCCATACTTATGGATGAAAAACGAATGCGGACAAGATTATTTATTTTCTCACTCGTCTTCTAAGTAGCCAGCTCATCAAGTACAGCGTTCCAACAATAAAGGCTGGCAAGGCAATGCCGAGATACCAGCTTACAGGCCGGGAAAATCCAACATTTGAGATATACCAAACCGCAAATCCCCAATACACCAGTGTGCCAACCCATTCTAGTTTCCAGGCAATAGCCGTTATTCCTATGAGTAACAAAGATGGGATGAGATGAATAAGTAAAGGTAAGACAACATTCAATCCGGAATACTGCGAAAAAACATCAAGCGAGAAAAGTGAAAGAAACGCCACGAATCCCAAGCTCAGGATGCTTGGTATCCAACGAACTCTTTTTTTAGTCAGTATCATAGTTCAAAAGATCGGATACGGTAACAAAAGTATAGCCCTTTGATTGTAAGTTTTCTATTATGGCGGGTAAGGCTTGCCGGTCACTGGAACAAGATTCGCAAAAGGGATGCAGCAATGAAAACTCAATCAATCTGAGCAAAAGCCACACAATAGTTATGCCCGTATTTTTTGGCACATTTGGGGCAATAAGCATAATGGAAATAGTATTTTTTAATGCTCTTCCCTTTTTGGGCAACGTAGGTATCCATATCTTTGATCCACTCCGGGACGGCGTTATAGGGCCCATCGTACACTTTGCTTAAGTAGGTGCCCGATAAGCTGACCATTTTTCCATCTGGTATTTCTTTGGTAACGATCATGTGTATCTGTGATTTCCATGGTGACGGATCATAACAGAGCATTAAGAAGTCTTCAGTTTTGGGCATGGCTTTAGCATTTTCGATTGTGGCAAACATTCTTTTAATCACGGAACCCATGTTGAGGGGAATATGCATGAATTGAAGTACGTCATCTTGAAGAAAGAGTTTGTTTTTCCAGACATGAGTTTTTTCATGGAATTTGGCTGGTTCAAATTGTTGGCAACAGACATCAGTGTTTAGTTTGTTCATAGAATCAGTATATCGAAAAGAGAGAGGAAAATTCAAAATACTCTTACATGGGTATTTCTCGCTTTTCACAAAATTCACTTTAAAAAAAGTTACAGTGCATAGCTATGCATATCAATCGTTTGGCCGTAATGTCTCTTTTGCACTTTATTGCGATGTATATTCTTATGTACGCCATGGTGAACACCTGGGACAATATATATCCCAGTCTCAATAACTTTTATATGGCAGCCGTAATGACGGCTCCTATGCTTATTATCGAAGTGTTTCTCATGGGCTCCATGTATGAGCAGAAAAATGCGCTTCGAGCCGTGGGAGCAATAGGTGTGTTCGTACTTTTCTTGGCCTTTCTCTTTATCCGTCAGCAGTCCTTTATTGAGGATAAAGAGTTTATTCGTTCCATGATTCCTCACCACTCAGGAGCTATCTTGATGTGTGAACGGTCACAAATCAATGATTCTGAGTTGAGACAACTCTGCTCTCAGATCATTTCTTCCCAACAAGAAGAGATTGATCAAATGGAGAGAATTTTAGGGCGGTTAGAATAAATTTACATTAGGTAAAGAGAGTTCTCATTGCATGGTATAGTATACATATTCAAATTAGCGAATATGTTTTAATTATTGCCAAAATATGAAATTACTCCTGGTAGAAGATGATCTTGCTCTCGCAGAAAATGTGAGAAAAACACTTTATAAAGAGGGATTTGCCGTTAATCTTGCTCACTCCTTGGAAAAGGCAGAAATTGAAATAGATGTCAATGAATATGACTGCCTTATCCTGGATATTAACCTTCCTGATGGGAGTGGACTCTCCTTTTTGGAGCGATTGAGAGCGAAATCATTTCAGACTCCCATAATTATTATCACCGCTCGAGGAGAAGTGGAGGATCGAATCAAGGGACTCAATTTAGGTGCAGATGATTACGTTCCGAAACCTATTGATAGCAATGAATTAGTGGCTCGGGTACGGGCCGTTATTCGTCGAAACAGTCAGCATACCCTCCCCATAATTACCCTAGGGGAACTGATTATTCAACCGTCTGAGCATAAGGCCTCCATTAATAATCACGAACTTGATTTAACCGCTAAAGAATTTGCCCTCCTTGAATATCTTGCCTTTCATAGCAACCAAGTGGTAACAAGGACTATGCTCATGGAACATATTTGGGGAAATGATTTTGACTCTTTTTCCAATGTTATTGACGTTTATATTAGAAATCTGAGAAGAAAGATTGGTGAACACACTGACAAGGGATTCATAACGACTATCCGTGGAAAAGGATACATTATTAGGACGTAAAAAAGATGAAAAAGACTCTTAGCGCTTTCAGGACGAGTCTACAGGGTAAACTTGCTCTCTGGTATGTAGGCTCGATCATAACAATTGTTTCTCTTCTCTTGCTTTCTACGAGTATTCTTTTTTGGTTTACGTTGCAAAGTCAGATTGATCACCATGTCCATATTGTGGTTACCGAGGCAGCCCAGATTGTGCAGCAGTTTCAGAATGAGCAACGCCAAGAGTTATTGAAGAATCTGGTAAGTGCTAAAGGTATGACCATAGTTCTGCTCTCACCTGATGGTTCACCTATTTTAGAAACCAATAGTCCTGATGTTGCGGTTGTGACTGAGCATCAATTACAAGGCATTCTTTCTTCAAGTAACGTAAACGACTCTGTTCCCAGCCACTTTACTGAGAGTGGCATTCGCTTTGCCGCTGTTCCGGTGCAAATCAATGCCGGGAAAGGTATTTTGGCAGTTGGCTATTCTACTCAGATTCTCACCTCAACCTTTACAAATATTCTCTTTATTGTTGGTCTCATCATCGTGTTTTGCATAGTTCCCTTAACGTATTTGGGTTATAGATTATTACGAAAGCAGTTGGCTCCACTACAGAGTATTGCTCAGCAGGCTCAGAAGATTAATACCAGCACATCCTTGTCACGTCGGATAGAGCTCGCTCAACCTACGGAGGAGTTAGCCACGATTCAGAAAACTCTCAACCACATGCTTGCCCAACTGGAAGATGTTTTTATTCGAGAAAGAATTTTCTTTTCAGATGCGGCTCACACCCTCAAAACACCACTCGCGGTTTTACATGCACAAATAGAGAATTTGCCAATCAGCTTACGCCAGAAAACAGAACTCCAAAATGTCATTGAGAGTACTAACGAAACTATTCAGGATTTGCTTTTTCTCTCAAAGGTAGACAGCCATAATCAAGAATTGACAACCTTCTCTCTTTCCGAACTTGTTTCAGAGCTTGTAGAGATTACTTCGACTTTGGCTGAGCAAAAAAATATTACTGTCCACGCAAAGATTGAAAAGAACATATCAATCCGGGGAAACAGGCCACTCTTTTTACGGGCTATAAGTAACATTGCTCACAACGCCGTAATCTATAACCGGCAAGCGGGGTCGATCACTATCGAGATGAGTCAATCCCCTAATGGAATTCTCCTCACTCTAGCTGATACGGGAATTGGGGTGACTGCACAAGACAAAGATAAGATATTTTCTAGATTTTTCCGAGGAACACAGGCAAAGGCTGCTGGTTCTGGATTAGGTTTGTCTATTTCTCAAGCGGTGATTGAAAGTATGGGAGGCACCATTCATTTCGAGTCTCGGGTCGGTAAGGGCTCAACCGTGACCATTACCCTCCCTTAACTCATATTTCATCTTCTTTTCATCTTCTACTTGTTATGCTCCTGGCATCTATCAGTCAAAGGAGATTCATGACCGACAACAACGAAACAAGTAACAAAAAAATGGTTTCCCAAGTTCCACAACTCATGGAGCAGGGCAATTTCTGGAAAGCGATGGCCTTATTACTGTTTGCCATAATTGTTTTGACACAGTTATTTGACGTTCGTATCACGCCGAAATTACAGATTTTACAATCTCTTTTGAATACGAATCAAACTCAATCGGTTACGTTGAACCCAGATAATTCATCTGCCTCTATTGATACCAATAGTCTTAGTCAACAAGTACTCCCGTCAGAAGGTCTTGCCCTCCCCATAACCTGGGGAGATCTCGGAAAGAAAATGATCGACGACGGTGTGATCGATGAAGCAAAATTTCGAGCTCTTTTCGAAGGTGGACTCACCAATCAAGATGAACAGATTCTCACTGGTAACGTGACTGAACCAATCGTCATCAACCAGGAAAATAGTCGCTTTATCCTTGATATCCTTTGGGCATTCGGTTTAGGAAACAAGAATGAAATCCTGGAGATGGGAGAAATGACTGATCCCGAATATGGTGGTGACGCGAGTCAGTTTGCTTCCACCGGAGGTTGGTCTTTAGCTAAAGGGCCAGGCTTTGATCACTATAGTAAACACGCCTATGTAATGCTATCAAGTGAACAACAAGCGCTTGTTGACGAAGTCTCCAGAGGTATTTACCGGCCATGTTGTGGAAACTCAACCCATTTCCCTGATTGTAATCATGGTATGGCTATGCTCGGATTGCTTGAACTCATGGCTAAAAATGGAGTTTCCAAAGAGGAAATGTACCGAGTTGCTTTGCAAGTTAACGCTTATTGGTTCCCTCAAACGTATATGGATCTGGCTACCTACTTTAAAGAACAAGGACAAGATTGGAATCAAGTCGACCCCAAGATTGTGTTAGGGAAAGAATATTCCAGTGCCCAAGGTTATCAGCAAGCTCGTCAACAAATTCAAAGCCTGCCCGAAATACCACAGGGCGGTGGGGGCTGTGGGGCCTAGGGAATCATGACCAACGAAATATCAACCATAACAGGAGAAATACATATGCAACAGAATTGCTGTACTACCAAAGTAAAAAAACAAAAAACAAAAAAAGGTATTGATTCATTTTTACTGGGAATTATTGTTGTTACAGTCTTACTCCTAGGTGGTGCCATTTTCTTTGGGGCAAGATTGGGTGCCACAACACAAGTGGTGGCAGATAGTCAGGTTACTACTCAGATAGAAAATACCAGACATGATTGGGGAACCATAGACATTGATGGTGGTGTTGTCAGCAAGACATTTACTATAGAAAATAAAGGATCCTCTCCCCTTAAACTCTATGATGTTCAAACATCGTGTATGTGTACTACGGCTCAACTTCAATCTCAGGGTCGATCCTCAAAGCGCTTTAGCATGCACGAAAAGAATGGCAGTGTTTTTGAAGTGAATCCTGGAGAGAAGGCAGAATTACTGGTGGAGTTTGATCCGGCCTTTCATGGACCAAGTGGTGTTGGACCTATTTCCCGAACCGTCACCATTAACACCAATGACGCCAGTAATCCTTCATTATCTTTCCAAGTAACAGCCACGGTAGTGAAGCAATAGATAAGTATGAATAAAATAACTGTCTCTCTTGGTATCCTCCTTGTTGTGTTCTTAGCTGGCATAGGATTATGGTGGGTGACCGCAGAAAAAATGCCAACTTTGGGAAATAATACCAGCGATCGCCGTGAAGAGGAGTCATCCAGTCCTGCAGTCAAGCGTGTAAATTCTCAAGAGTTCGGACAGCTTTTGGAAGAAGAAAAAGCATTTGTTATTGATGTTCATACCCCGCAACAAACACATATACCAGGTACAGACGCTTTTATCCCGTTTGACCAAATACAAAACAATCTCTCAAAATTACCACAAGATAAGACCACACCCATTCTGGTGTATTGTCGCTCCGGAGGTATGAGCTCTCAGGCCAGTCAGGAAATTGCTCAGTTGGGCTATACCAACGTGTACGATCTAGAAGGTGGGACGAATGCCTTCAAAGAACAGAATGTCTCAGTTGAGTTATGGCCTCAAAAACAGGATCTTGGTACCGTCATCTATGGTTATGTAGCAACAACCGACTTTACCTTAACCAATTACTCTCCTCTCCCCATGAAAGTTACTCGGGTATCAACCTCTTGTGGCTGTACCAAAGCCACTATTGAAAAGGAGGAGTTAGGTGCCTATGAAAGTACAACGGTGAAGGTTTCATTCGATCCAGCGGTACACAAGGACGATACCGACTTAGGGGAACTCAGTAGAACGATTTATATTGAGACCGATAGCCCCAATTTTTCTGAGATCGAAGCCCAAATCACCGCCAATGTAATTAAAAAGAAGTAATATGGATACCTTGTTTCAGCTTTCAGTGCTCGCTTCATTCATTGCGGGAATGGTCGCCTTATTTGCTCCGTGCTGTATCACTTTTCTTTTGCCCGCTTATTTTGCCAATGTCTTTAAGGAAAAAAAGCGAGTAGTTTTAATGACCTTTATTTACTCGCTTGGCATATTCACCGTGATGTTGCCCGTGGTTTTAGGTGCCAAAGCTCTCAGTCAATTTTTCTTCAATTCACATGACCAAACATATGCCATTGGTGGACTGTTTCTCATCTTTGTTGGTTTTAGTTCGCTTTTGGGTTTTAAGTTACCTATGCCAAGATTCCAGTTTGCCAAGCAAGCTGATGATCCCCTTTCAACCTATATTTTGGGAATCTTTTCTGGCGTGACCAGTGCCTGTTGTGCACCGGTGTTAATAGGTGTTCTTGCCCTTTCAAACTTGAGTCCGACGACGGCTCAATCATTACTGGTTGGATTCTCGTATGTTCTGGGTATGGTTACCCCTCTTTACTTGGCGAGCGTATTTATTGATACGCGTAATTTCTTAGAAAAACCAATACTGCGTCGACCAGTGCGAGAAGTTCAGTACTTTGGGAAAACACACATGATTACCCTGTCCAATCTTGTCTCATTTATGATGTTTGCCGGGATTGGTCTTTTAACCATTTTTCTTTCACAGTCAGGGAAGCTAAGCATGGATCGTAGTGAAGAAAGTATTACTCAAACCATTCAAAATGTTGCGGTAACAATATCGGCTTGGGTCAATAAACTCCCGGGACTAGACATTCTTTTTGTAGTGGTGGCAAGCTTTCTGCTCTTTCGCTTTTTGAACTATATGCACAAAAAGGAAAAATAATAGCTTCCGGAAAGGTATTGGGTTAATATATTGATATGATCGCAAATCCATCTTTTGAAGTAATAAAAGGTATGAGACATCAGTCGGAGATTGTTTTTCTTGACTTTCATCAAATTCCAAAGGATTTGCCAAAATATAAAAATATTCACCTTTTTTTTGAAGACGCAATCGCTCAAGGAACAGATCCTAAGCTTCCCGAAAACAGACAAATCTTTAATGACACTTTTTTGCACACTGCTCACAAGACTGTTCTCATTGGTCGTTATCAAGAAAACAGAATTGAGATGCTTCGCGGGTCGCGAATTGCCCTAGAGGGCCGGACCATACATTTAGGCATCGATCTGTTTACCAAAGACACAGCACCCGTGTACGCTCCCTATCAGGCAAGGGTCGTTGTCGCTGATAGAGAAAACAGTTCCCATTCCTACGGTAATTACTGCATTTTGGAACATTCGCTCGGTGAGGCACATTTTTTTACGTTTTATGGGCACCTCTCTTCTCTACTTCCTAAAGTAGGATTGGAGCTAAAAGCTGGTCAACAGTTTGCTTCTCTTGGAGATTACAAAAATGACGAAAACGGTGGTTGGTCCCGGCATGTACACATTCAACTTCTGACATCACTCCCAAAAAAAGGCGCCCCCCCTATTGGGTATTCCACGGTAAAGGATTTGCCCAAAAATAGTCTTTTGTTTCCCGATCCCAATACCGTTTTGCAGATTCCTCTTCTTGCTTAGTTGAGTACAGGACAAAACGAACGCGGGCGCTACCTGTTACAGTAGCGCCCTTCCAAACTTGAATTGCGGGACGTGTCACGAAAGAGATTCCAGTCGTTCACGCAGCCTTGTGGCGTAGATGAGATCCCGAATGTCAATTTCGGAGTCTCCTGGATACTTTTGCCAGTGCTCGTTGACTTCAGCATCACGCAGCAGCTCATCGAGTTTTTCGAAATCCTCGTTGAGCATGATTTCAGCCAAAACGCGGAGCGCCACCAGTGGGTCGGAGTTGAGGATGAGACCTATCAATTCCGACGCATCGGTTGTTTCCATCAAGATCATTTCTTCGTCGCCGAAGCGACCTGTATTGCTTGACCACATAGGGATTTTCCTCTCGGTTAATGGCCACAAATTCAAGAACACGTGAGAGTTCTTCATGACAAAAGCACTTTTCCGTGATGAAGTGCCCTCACGGGGTGAAGTATATCAGAAAGAGTCATAAATGGAATGCTATAGGATTAAAAGGAGTAATGAGTATATTAAAAATATATCGAATAGCGATAACAATATATTGACAAACAATAAATAATTGACTATCATACCAACAATTACCAAATGGAGGAATATGAGAATCAAACACCATTCAACACTCTTTTTGAAATTTATTATTTTACTTATCGGTATTGTCTACTTGCTCGCTCTCATCTGGTTTCCCCAAACAGAAGGCAGAGCCGCCAATCTCGATCTCTTTCACATTTATGCCGATCCGGTCATTCTTTACATGTATGTAGCTTCTCTGCCTTTTTTTACCGCCTTGTATCAAGCAGTGAAACTCCTTGGTTATATTGAGCATAATAAAGTTTTTTCCCAAGCAGCGGTCAACACCTTGCGTACTATTAAGTTCTGTTTTGTAGCCAGTGTAGGATTTATGCTCTTGGCTTTACCCAAAATCATGATTTTTGGCGAACAAGATGACGCGCCAGGAGTGGTTTTGCTGGGGCTGCTCATTATTTTGGCGGCAAGTGTTGTTGCCACGGCTGCTGGCATTTTTCAAACACTTTTACAGAGTGCAGTTAATCTTAAATCGGAGAATGACTTAACGGTCTAAGGAACATGTATGGCAATTCTTATTAACATTGACGTTTTACTCGCCAAGCGCAAGATGAGTTTGACGCAACTGTCGGAAAAAGTTGGAATCACTCTCGCCAATCTTTCTGTTTTAAAAACCGGTAAAGCCAAAGCGATTCGGTTCTCTACGCTTGAGGCAATTTGCCAGGCCTTGGAGTGCCAGCCAGGAGATATTTTGGAGTATAAGCAGGATATTTTCCCATAAGTAACGGAGTAATTTAGTCTGCGAGGTGAATAGTTTTGATGAGATGTCCCTGCACACTCTCATAGCCAGCCTGTTCCGCTAAGTTACTGGTCCATTGCTGACGATCTTTTCCGGCCTTTCCGTGAGCAAAGTCTTTTAAGGAAAGCACGATGCTGGTCGCTTCTGGATAATGGGTCGCAACAACCGCTCGAATGGCTTCTTCTCTCATATCGTACCCTGGCTTGGGCATAAAGGCAGAACCAAGACCGTATCCTTGGCAATCTTCACCTTGGTAATTATCGGCAACTTCTACATTTGAAGTAACGATCACTTGCTGTTTTTTAGCATCATAGCGCAGATACATTTGGAGAAAAGCCAATTCTTGTTTGCCAAGTTGAGGTTCCGCCGAAATTGCTGGTTGTTCATTTCTATCATGTAAGGAAAAACGCACTCCTAAGTCAGCATTTTGAAGTCTTAAGGAATTGTCTTCAAGTCGTGCAGCGGTTGCATGATCAATTACTACTCGGCTGACCGATGATTTATGGAGTTTTTGCGTTTGAATCTCAAGCTGTACGGTACTCACAGGTCGGGTGGAAGCACTTACTTCAGCGATTGCTCTTCGAATATTCAGTTTATTCAGTTCTTTTGCTCGCTCTTTATCCATACTTCTCATTGTAACAGTGGGGAAACCATGAAGAGAGAATTATTCTGTATTCTCCCCTTCAACTTCAACTCGAAAGCCACCGTAGGCCATTTTTTTCATGTCAAAAGGCATTTGGAAGTCCTTGTACTCGGATGCTTTTTCTCCCATTTCTGCCATGACTTTGGCATTTACTTGGTCCCGATGCTCTTTGGACTCAAAAACAACGAATGAAAACCACACGGTTTCATCATTGGTCGCACCAGCCATTTCTGGGAAGGCTCGGGCTTTTTCACCACCCATTTCTTGAGGGATAAGGTCATCTCCACGGCATTCATAGTAGGCCAGCGCGCCATGCTTCATCCACGAATCACGGCCATCCTCAGCCATTTTCTTATATTCTTCAGTTTTGTCTTTTGGGACAACTAAAACAAATCCATCGACATATTTGGGCACGAAAACCTCCTTGTTATCCATTATTGATAAAGGAAGTTTAGAGAATCAAAGGCAATGAACATTAAGGTTTTTGCAAGAAGTGGGTAAGAATAAGATTTCCCTGGTTAATGAGGAAAAGGTACATTGAAACGAACGCGGGCGCTCCCTTTGAGAGGAGCGCCCATAACACAATCAGTACTGCGCGATTATTGCCAGGTTGCCGGATCGCTCCAGCGGTCTCGGGTCATAAGACCCATGATTTTTCCGTCCCCGCCTTCAATCCAGACCACGCCGACCGGATCGTATTTCCCGGCATCGGCAAAGAAAGACGGTTGGGTGCCAAAGGCGTTGGCGACGTGCATCAGCAGTCCAATGGGATCGCTGGTAGCGATGTCCCAATGGACGGCCCTGGTGTGCGGCCCCTGGGGAAAGAACTGGATTTCTTGCCAGTATTCCCCGTTTGGCGTCAAGCTTGATTCAACACGGTGGTATCTCCGGAGGTGATCTTTGGCCGGCACGTCAACGCCCGCACCTAAGAGCTTGGAAGCCGCGAAGTAGGCGTCAATGGACGCATAACGGAACCCAACATGATGGAGGCGAACCTCCTGTTGGAGTCCGTACAGGACGATAAGGGCCAGCAGGAGATCGTGTTCCTCTGCCCACTTGGAGACGCCCACGATATAGTCCGTATTTCGCACTCCGCCCTTCCAGCCCAAGCTCAGGCTCAGATCGGTTGGGGTGCAGAGCAGTTGTCCAGGACGCGGTGCTCCCTTCCACAAGAGTTCCAGTGCCTTAGCCCCTGATGCATAAGGTGCGCGCGAGTCCAGTGGTGGGTTATCACCGGCCCAGCCGCCTACAGACAGGAAGTAGCTGCGCCCTCCCTTTAGGATGGTCACAAATGCGTGTTGCTGAACGGCGGTGCACAATAAATGTGCCAATTCGAGACCCCGATGGAGGTCTCCTACGTACGGGTTTTCGATTCTTGCCATATTGTGTGCCTCCAGTGACACAAAGGAAAATAAAAACGTAGTACTGATGTTCAGGATCGCCCCAAATGTCGTCAGGACAAAGAGGCAAGAAGGATATTATAGAGGAAAATATGAAGAAAACAATTGTTATAGGATATTATGTTGTGTTATAAGTTTAGATTACTAACCAAGAGAAAGTGGTTATAGAAAGATTGAGTTGGTCACTTTTTCTTAGGGCGATATCCTTTGATAAAAGGACTGGTGAGTGACAGAGAATCCAAGCTTTTGATACCACTGAAATGAACGCTGAGTTCTCCAAGTTTCAAGTTGGAGAGGGACATTTCTTTTTTGAGCAATCATAAAACATTGATTCATCAAAGCGGTTCCAATGCCTTGTGATCGTAGGGATTGATCCACAACTGCATCCCAAAGATGTAAAACGTCGCGAATAATTTCGCCCCACAAGAGACCGGATACTTGTTGATCAGTGAGGGCGACCAACTGAATTCCGTCTGGATTGAGTCTTTCCTGCTCTAGTTCGGCAAGTAATGAGGACCAATTAATTTCACTAGGCGCTAAATAATAATTGGGTTCTAATTCATAATGAACGAGCGCCTGCTGTTCCAGTATGGGTCGCAATTGATCTGATTTAACGGTGTTTTGAAGAATGATGGTACTTTCTCCTTGTAAAGTGCCTGGGTTAAGTCCTTGTGGTATGGGCTTGCGAAGTTCAACCAGACCATTACGGAACCCCAAATCTTTGAGCGGTTTCTCCCATTTCTCCATGCTGGCCACACTCATTGTTGACTCTATTTTTTGGGCAGACTGTGTTCGGGCAAATGCCCGTGCTTCCTTATACATAGGTTTTATGTCTGAAGGTGATGCATTCGCAAGGGAAAGTTCCACCCAGCGTGCATCTCGCAAACAGACATCCTCAATTTCCACTAAGCTAAAAGCTGGTTTTATTGATTGGGATACAGCGTGTTGCGTAGTAACCTTTCCATAAACGTTGAGATTGAAATGCCATATAAATCAAGCAGAGTGCCAATAGCGGTGTCATTTCTTAACCCTAAAGCGGGGTTGCTGTTGGCATCAATAATATAGTGCCTACCAGACTGATCGAGCCGCATATCAAAGCGGGCATAATCTTCCAAGCGAAGAATGCTGTAGGTGAGCTTGATCATTTCCTTTACGGTCAGTGGCAGTTCGTACTTATCATAGCCCACTGTTTGTTCATCACTCCAAACATCTTCATAGGCGGCAATCTGTTCAAAAGGCGATGCTGAGCGTTTGAGAAAATGCCTTTCACCGGCATAGATTTTGGTTACTCCTCCTTCGGCCACAATTGCCGTGATTTCTTTGCCTGCAATAAACTCCTCAATGAGAACGGGTTGATCATAGGTAGCAAACAAGCGTTTCAGAACCTGTTTGAGCGACTTTTCATCAAAACAAATAGAATCTCGGCTTATTTCTAAAGAACCGTGGACCTCATTGAGTTTAGCAATCAGGGGATAATCAAGGAGGTGATCAATTTCATCATTGGCCGAAGTAACCAACTGGAATTTTGGTGTGGTTATTCCATATTGCCTCATGAGTGACTTGGTTAAGTATTTGTTACTGTTAATGGATTGTCCAAGGATTCCGGAACCCGTGTACGGAATTTGAAGAAGTTCCAAAAGTCCAGGTATAGAACCACTCAAGAACTCTTTACCATACACAGAATCAACTAAGTTCAGGGCCATGTCTGGCTTGCACTCTTTGAGATTTTCAGCGAGATCTTGATTGCCTGGGAGTAAGAAACAATGGTGGCCATCTTTTTCGAGTTGCTTAGCAATGGTTTGGGCCCGGTGAAAAACCTCAGCCTCAGTTAAGTAGTGTTCTTCGGTTTGAAAATACTCACGTTTAGCGTCGGAGTACAAAATAGCTATGTTTAACGATTTAAGGGCAACGGGTTGCGAGTCCGGATGGGTGGACATGACAACGATTTTAGCAGTTAGTAAGAAGGGCGCAAGGAGAGCAAAGGCTTTTGTTGTTCTGAGGTGGAACTCAGGCTGCTTTTTGACCACTCACAACGACTCGTTCCTTTTTCTTGGTGGCATGTTCGTTCTTGACGGAGTATTCGTAGCCTTGGACATTCTCAAATCCAGCGTCCCGAAAGAGTTGAATAAGTTCCTCTAACTCATAGTAAACAAAGTACCGTTGCTCATCATTTTTGAAACTCACTGGCTCAAAGCCCTCCCCCTCCCCAGCTTTCGTTTCAATCATCAAGACACCACCAGGTTTTAAGAGTTTATAAATGTCTGCGAGAATCATTGGAAGCGTCTCTCTCGCAACGTGGATAATAGTGAGTTTTGACCAGATGCCATCAAAGGTCTCACGAGGAAAATCCAGATTTTCCATATCCATCACGCGAAAATCTATTTGTGGTCTTCTCTTTTTTGCCTCGGCGATGAGGTTTTCGGAAAGATCGACGGCAATAACCTGCAATCCCTTTTGGTGCAGGTATTCTGAGTCTCGCCCCGCTCCACAACCTAGATCAAGGACCGTGGCTTGAGGAGGTAGCATTGCTATAAATTCATCGAGTTGGGTTGTTTCGGGAATTTTGTCGAGTTTGTCGGCAAATTGGGAAGCGAATTTGTTATAAATATCTCTTGTAGCAAGAAATTTATTCATAGATCTGAGTGTAACATAAGAAAACTTCCAGCCATTTTATGCAGATCACTTCATATCGGAAAAGGATGCTCCCCGGATGGTTGGTACTCGAACCAGGGGGTGGGTATCACAGTATTTGTTTACTGCTAAAATGCAGATATGCGAAGGATTCAATTAACTGGGTGGCCGTTGTGGGGTTATGGAATTGCTGGCATAGGACTAGCTTTAGTGGTTCAACAGGAGTACATTTTGTGGGCTGTTATTCCAATAATTTCTTAGCGGCCTGAAGATTGAACGAGTTGAAAGTTTGAGATGACGGCTGGAAATTTTTGAACGCATTTTCGTTGTCACTGCTTTGAACTATAATCAATACATGACCCCTCTGCAGTCACTCTATCTTTTCGTTTTCTTATTGTTGTTTACCATTAAATTTCAAGTGCAGAAAAACTACTTTAATCTGCAAGGAATTTCTCTATGGATCTATCTTGGATCAGTTGGAATTATGAGCTATTTGCTACCATACACTGCTCTTGTTTACCTTCTACCACCCATAGGTTTTGTAGGAAGCTTTTTCTCTACTGGAAAAATATCGCCAATTTCTTCATATAACATAACAGGGAAACAACTTTGGAGTTCCATAGCGGTTCCAATTGTTGTACTCGTACTTATTCTGAGAGCATATTTGGGAAAATGAATTACATTTAAGTTTGGTGGCCCTCCGAAGAGGGCCACTTAGTTGGAACAGGTGGAAAGTTAATCCCAGATATCGTATTGGTTCATACCTTCACAGCGCTCCCCGCCTCCGCCTGGTACAAAGTACTTGGCAAATAGGCAGGAGCCGGAAGTACGATCCAAGATTTGGGTTTGCAAAGGAATATACCAGGAGTCGATGTAACGTGATGGGTCAGCGGTAATAGAAGCCCAAGCAAAATAGGGATTTGCACTGCCTAGACCTATAAATAGGCAAATGCTATCAGCGGTTTGGGTGCTAAGTGATTCTCCGGTCAGAATTGAAACCGGAAGACACACGGCATCTGTAAGAGATCCTGCCTTTCCTGTTCGGAAGTATTGGACAATTACTCCCACCGCTTCTGTCATTGGAACAACTAGTTGCAATTGTTCTTGGTTGAGGATTGTTTGCAGAGCTTGCAGTTGTTCTGGCTCCAGATCTGCAACCGTTGTGATCGTTGCGACGCTTGCTTGCTCGATGATCTGATCAACGGGCAGCTCTGCGAGAGTGCTTTGTTGGAGATTGCCTACTCTGATCAGATTGCGTGACTGACGTAGGTCAATCCAGCCATTGAGGCCGTAGGGATTGCGAACCTGCAGCCAGTTGGAAGACTGTTGGGTTGCCACGTACTCATAGTAACGAAGTGGCTCTAGGTAGCCGAGAACTGAGCTTCCATCGATTGGCTGCTCATAAACGGCTATGCTGTCCAAAGCGACGGGAGCGGGAACACGCAGGTAGGTAATACTCCACGGCTCATCCGCGCCAACAAATTGCTGTGGGACGGCTGAGTTTGCCAGCCAGGGATTGTCCATGGGAAGTCCTTCGGGAACGTATCCCTGACTTCCATTTTCCAAGCGTACGAGCCACCAGCGATAGCCGTGGGCATTTGGGCCTGGAGCAATCACAGACTGAAGGTCAAACCATTGACTGTACCACTGGCCATTAATAACTGGCCCTTGAATAACCGAAACAATGGTGCCGTTTGGGAGAGTATCGACGGGTGTTCCAGGAACTGGATCGCCAAAGAAAATCGGCAGATTGTTGAACGGATTCGCTTGAACGACCAGTGAGTCACCAGCTTTCCAATTAGGAACTTGGCTGTATTCCCACTCGCAAAAATCGTTGTTCCACAGCGTCCAACCGATTTCTCCGTTGAGCAAGGTCACAAGCCAAGCGCACTGCGAGCCATTACACACCGGCCCATCAATGACTTGATAGAGGTGGGTAAAATCGGTCGCCATGATGGCTGATGGAAAATCCCACGCAAGTGTATCAATTGAACCGCTCTGCTGAATCATTTCTCCGGCAATTTCAACATAGCCGGAATCAAGATTCATTAGGGCGGTTTCAGCGGTAGGCCAAGCGCGAACTCCAATATTGGAAGCGAGTTGGAGCTCGTTCCAAACGAAGCGCATGCCAATACGGGGTTCGTTTTGACAAGTTGGTGAGGTCGCGCTCTGACTCTGAGCAGTGGGTTGAATGGCCACATTTTCAACCGAAGGCTGAATGGGCTGGGCGGTATCTTCAACAATGACTGGCTGCTGGGCGTCACCCCCGCAAGCTGTCATCACAATGGAAAGGACAACAAGCACGAACAAGATTTGACGCAACATTTGTATCCTCCAAGGGAACTAAAGCGTCTGATAGGTTTTTACCCGCGAACCTGTGCTAAAAAACTTTCACCTGTTCATGAGCTGCTTTATCGTTTGCACCAAAAATTGAATGGTGTAACGATTAGGCGGAGGGATTATATTAGAGATGAAGGAGAAAGTAAATGTTATAGGATGATGCTATTCAGGGTGATAAAAGTTATTTTTCAAAAAAAGCTGACGACAATAAGTAGACTAGAAAGATTTTGTTCTAAGAATTTCTCAGTTTCTTAACTATTCAAATAAAAGAGGTATCATAACCCTATGAATGCTGTACTCAAAAAACTTCTCGCTTTCCGCGAGGAACGTGACTGGAAACAATACCACCGCCCGCAAAATCTCGCTCAGTCACTTGTTTTAGAAGCAGCTGAAGTTCTCGAAATATTTCAGTGGCACTCAACAGAGGAAAGTCTCACTCAATCTCAAAAAGAAGCGCTTAGTAATGAGCTGGCTGATGTGTACAACTGGGTGCTCCTCCTCGCCCATGATGCAGGCATAGACATTGAGGCAGCAGCTCTCCAAAAAATTGAGCACAACGCCCAAAAATACCCAGTTGAAAAAGCCCGTGGCAGTGCCAAGAAATATTCTGAATTATGATTGTTTACCAGGCTACGAAGAAGCAGTTTCTTCAAGATGCCCCAGATATCCAAGATATTGTCCGCCAGCAAGTTCGCGAAAAACTACTCATAAATATTAAACCTCAATCCTCTGAGTACAAAGCGTGGCAGAACTCAATTGGTAATGCCATGTACCATGTAGTTAATAGTGCTGATCTTCATGATGATGCAACGGTTGCGATAGAATTTGGTATTCCCTTTACCAAGAAGCGCATCGATTTTATTCTTGCTGGTGAAACATCTATGGGTGAACAGAAGGTGTATATTGTGGAGCTCAAGCAGTGGGCGCGAGTTGAGAGAACGGACATGGATGGAATCGTGCGGACTTGGCTTGGCGGTGGGTATACTGAAACAAATCATCCCTCCCAGAAAGCTTTGTCCTACGCGCACCTTTTGCGCAACTTCAACGAAAGTGTTTCACAACATAATATTGATATTCGTACCTGTGCCTACCTTCATAATTGTGAATCCAATAACGAACTTTTGTGTGATTTTTACCGACACTATTGGTCCCAGTCTCCCCTATTTGTAAAACAGGATCGAGAAAAGCTGATTAAGCATTTCGAATCTGCCGGTATTGTGTCGGATTCTTGTAACATTTTGCGTGTACTATCGGAATCAAACTACAAGCCAACAGAAGAGTTGGCGAATAAATTGCTTGATATGCTGCAAGGGAACCAAGCCTTCATGCTCGTAGACTCTCAAAAAATTGTTTTTGAGTATGCTTCTCGCGCCATTCGGGATGCAGACAAGCATGCTCGCAAGCAAGTCATAATTATTCGGGGTGGCCCAGGAACAGGAAAGTCTGTGGTCGCCATTAACCTGCTAGCTGCTGGCATTATTGATCACCGCAAGAATGTCCGTTACGTAACAAAAAATAGTGCGCCCCGGAAAGTTTTTGAAGCAAAGCTCACTAACTCCTACAAACAATCAGAGATTAATACTCTCTTTACCGGTTCAGGCTCTTTCATTTCTTCTGCAGATAATGAGTACGATGCCCTGATTACGGATGAGGCCCACCGCTTAGTAGAGAAAAGTGGTCTTTTTAGCAATTTTGGGAAGAATCAGGTAAAGGAAATCATAAGTGCCGCTAAGGTGTCCGTGTTCTTTATTGATGAATCACAACAAGTCACTTGGCAAGATATGGGTTCGGTCGCGGAGATTGAAAAGTGGGCGAAGTGGTATGGAGCAGATGTTCACTCTTTTGAACTGGAATCACAGTTTCGGTGCAATGGTTCGGATGGTTACTTAGCATGGTTGGACAATACTTTGGGCATAACACCAACGGCCAATATTCGGCTTGAAAAATCCGAGTATGACTTTCGTGTTTTTGATGATCCGATGCTTTTAAAGCAGCATATTGAGACTTTAAATAAACCAGACAATCGGGCTCGAATGCTGGCCGGATACTGTTGGCGGTGGAAGTCAAAGAACAATCCGAATGAGTATGATATTGAGTTCCCTGAATATGGATTCCAAATGCAGTGGAACTTATCAAAACATGGTGGTACTTGGATTATTAATCCAGAATCGATCGATCAAGTGGGCTGTATTCACACGGCCCAAGGCTTGGAGTTACAACATGTAGGCGTCATTATTGGCCCTGATTTGATAGTCAGAGATGGTGAGGTTGTTACGAATCCTGGCGCTCGAGATCAGTTCGACAAGTCGTTGAAAGGTTATAAGAAGGCGTATGAGGAGGACCCGGAGGCAGCACAAAAACGTGCTGATACGCTTATTAAAAACACCTATCGAACATTGATGAGCCGAGGTATGAAGAGCTGCTCAATTTTTTCTGCTGATGCAGAGACGAGGGAGTATTTTAGAGAGAGGTTGGTGGGGTAAGGGAGGCTTAGGAAGTGCGTGAATTTTTTAGGAGATGGTGTGGTTTTCGTATGCTCCCCGTTGTAGAGGAAATCAGGAATTGCTTTTATTATTAGGTACCACTTCCTTGATTTGTATTGCTTGCCCTACTACTATAAACTGATGCAGTATCTTTTATAAATTGATTCCATCCGAGAGCTTGATCGTATAAATGTTTTAGTCTACTAGATTCAAGTTGAGTTTGGTCAATATTAGCTAATACACCTTTCAAATAAACGTAATCGGCTTTACTTTGATCAACAATTTGTTTAATTCCTTCATTTTGATCTAGGTCTTCAATTGCTTCAGGGAGATGTTGCTGAGTTGTAATATTGGATATCCCAACATAATAAAGTACTGCTATGTAGCTTGTGATAAGTTCCTGAATTAACTCGCTTTTTTGTTTACTGTCTTCAGGAGAAGGTAAATTTAAAGCCATCTGCCTTATTTCTATAAACTCCAAAAGTTTAGTAGTTGTTTCATCAATCGGTCTGGGATTAGTAACGTATTTAGTAAATCTGTCCATCCATTTAGCAGTTAAGCGCTCGAGCATGGTTGATTGGGTCTTTATACTTTCTAGTGTAAGTGCGGTATTTAACTCGGTAGACTTTGCTTGGTTATAAAAATGGATAGCTTGCCAAATAGCTATAACAGCCAAAACTAGTGAGGCTATGGCAGCGACAAGATTGATTAAATCGATGTTGGTTATTTCTGGAGGCATAATGCCTCAAAGTATATCAAAAACTCATCAAGGTTCTAGCTTCTATTTCGGTGTATTAAGTTGTGGGATGTATTACTTGAGGTCTGATAAACTGCTTACCGCATTGGAAGAAATCAGGATGTGTTTCTTATAATTTTTCCTCAGATTTATTGTATTCAATTTTCCATTCGTTTAGCTGATCCACCGCTTCACCAACCAGCTTCCTATCATTCACATTTATAAATTTTTTGAACACTGTGTCAAAAACAATTGTTTCAAATATCAGTGCTTCAATAAGTTTCCAGAGTCCGTTCTTCATGACCTCATCGTTGTTCCAATGCGGTCCATATACAAAGTGGTTTTTACCATCATTACTAGTAGTTTGATAAACAAGTGCTTCAACGAAGTGAAAATTTTGATGTAAAAAACTACTTGCTTCTTCCATCAGGTTTTGAGAAATAAACTTCTGCCAACTTCTTTCACCGCTTTCATCAAGAATTTTGAAAACTTTTCCTTCTTTATCAATCCGAGCTAATGCCAAATCCATCCATTCACCTGCATACCCTTTTTGCTTTATAGAATTCCACAACGATCTCGTATTGTCCCGGTATTTCTTTTCGTGCTCTGGAAATTCCCAATAATACATAGACATTGTAAGATTTTCAGCTATAGAGCGAAGAGTTGCTTGAGAAACCCCCAAGTATCCACTTCGTAATTGGTTGAAAGCACAGGCGAAAAGTGAAAGGTTATGGACCAGTAATATTTCAACAGTATAATCTGGTCTCTCAGTGTCTTTTATTTTCCCACTAATTTGACTGACAAAGCTTTCCAATTGTTCAAAGAGATTTGAAAATAGTTTGATCTCGCTTGAAAAGAGTTGATCAAATTTATCAGAGCAAGCCACTTCATCTTTGGAAAAAAGATTATTTTTCATAACATGGTTACCTATATTATTTCTTTGTTTGTCTCTGTTTTGTTATCATACTGATATGTCAACAAAACGACCAGAATTTCTTGATAAATCTCAGAAGTTTTTATCAATTGCTCACCCTGTAGTTACGGGACCAAATAAGTATAAGTCAAAATTTGGCAGAATACTTGAGCTTGTTTTCAGAAAAGGTTATTTCACATTACAAACTCTTGTGATGCTCGCTGATGAGGTTGAAAAAATGCCAGACTTACAAATAGTAGTTGGTGGATCAATGCTTGATTTATCAAGAAGAGTTTTTGAAGACATGATTTATATGGAATATATAGCGGAAAAAGATAAAGAGAAATACACAGATCAATTTTTAGACTATGTAGCTGTAGATCAAAAAAATGATATGGAATTCCTATTATCATTCGGATCAACTGTTGAAGAACAAGTGCAAGAGCTGGTGAATAAGAGCTACGATCAAGTTCCTGAGAAGCTAAGAAAACGAAACAATTGGTCAGGCCAAAGTGTTGAGCAAATAATTGAATGGCTTGTAAACAAAGGATTGTTAAATTCATCTGAAAAAGAAACAGTATTGAAGGTCTATGTGGCTGGAAACCGAAAGAATCACACTTCACCAAGTGACATCTTGGATCACACAACTCAGGAACTTATTACTGGGGCATCTGAAAGAGATATTGAAATGGCCCTAATGATTACTCATGGAAGTTTGATAAAAATCGGGCTCAGACTTTTGGATGAAATTGAGTCCTCAAATGAACTGAAGAACCAGTTTGAAGCTTCTTGGAAGAGTATCAACCAACAACTCTATAACCTCGTAGGCTAAGCTGCTCTCTCATAAATTTCCCACCACCTAGGGAACTTTGAGTTCAGAATGAATATCATATTTTCCTTTTGGAAGCTCACCCTCAAAAGCAGCGGGTATTCCTTTGCCTTTTTGTGCATTTCTGACTGATCCAATTGAAAATTTTGCATTGTACTTCATTGATGTGGCACCTGCCAATCCAATTTACCTCCCTCGCGTGTCTTTGCGTCTCCGCTCGTTGTCACTCGCTCCATCAGCACTCGGGTGGTCTCACATGCATCAAGAGTAAGGAATGCTCGACCCCTTCGGAACATGGCTCCCTCCTTAGCAAGAGAGCATAAAAAAAACCGAAAATGCGGATTTTTCTATGCTCCCCCAGATGGTTGGTATACGAACAAGGGAGTGGGTTGAGGTATTCATATTTAGTGGACATGATTCTTTGAGGAATTGTTTATTCTGACTTCATGACTACAACAAGCTGATGAAAATTTACTTCACATATTAAGAAATTTATTGATATATTCAACTTATGATAAAAAAAGTGGAAAAAAACCCATTATTTAATACACTTCCAATTTTTTTAGAAGGAAAGTTAATAGAAAAAAATCTCATTTTGAAAATTGCTAGATTCATTCTAGTTCTCTTCAACTTGTCATCACCCTTCATAGCTCTATATTTTCTCTATGAATCTACTAATGATCTTAAACTCAATGTTATATCATTCTTTTTGATCATTACAGGAATATTAGTTATCACGAATATTTTTTCACTAGTTATTTTGGGAATTAAAAAAATATGGGATATCTTACGCAAGAGGAATGAAAAAATATTTCCGAGTTATAAAAAGTGGAATATTTTTTTGATTTTCTTTTTAGCATGGCTGATTTTATATATTCTTTTTGATGGTTCATATTATTATAAGACGAGTAGTATAGAAGGATTTTCAAATATTTATGATTACGGAAGATCAGTTAAAATTGAAGGAGACTGGGATGATGTAAGCAAGTTAGCAGATGAGGCAAGGTGGATTTCTGTGGACTGTGATCAGGATAAGATGCAATGCGAATGGCTTACAGGTACAGTTCAAAAATGGAATAATGGATGGTTAACAGTGGACAAATCTTTGTTTAATGTTACTAAATGGGATGAAGAAAAAATATTTGCCGTATCTACAACTGAGAGCATAGAAGAAGAAATTACTATATATAGGGATGCTTGTAAAATGACATATGTAAAAAAACCAACTGGTAAAGAAAACATGTTGGGTTACATCCCTCACGAAATGTTACTTACGATGACAGCAAATTTCTGTGGTGGGAAATATAGGAAATGATGTTCTATAACATGATGAGACTTTATCTGCTTTTTCAATCGTTTGCCTAACTTATTAGAGGTCTTACCAATTCTTGACAATTTTTTGTTGTAGATGAGTATTAGCTTGTTGAGGTTATTAAAAAGCATATTCAAACACATTTTTCTATCTTTTCTCGTAATTATCATTAACCCACCAATATGTGCTTCTTTCCGAAAAAATCTCTTCTACTTCATTTGTGTATTCAACTTCATTCGTGATAATGAGTTCAAAGACTTTATCATTATCAAGATCAACGTATTCGAGACCACCATTGCGAACTAAAAAGTCGCATTTATCGCAGAGAGGCAATAGCTCATCATTAAGAATTCGAATCTCAGAAATCCAAGACATACTTGTTAGACGAAAAATTCCTTCATCAATTCCATCGTCATTGAGATCAACGATTTCCAAATAAGAGATTTTATTGTTTATATTATGGATAGATACGCCATCAATTTGGTTCTCAGTCGTTGCTGATTGACAGTTATCACCAGACAGATGTAGATACCAATAGGCCAAACCAAACAGCAAAAAAATTACACATACTGCAATCATGAGTAAAAATTTTATTGACTTGTCCAATGAATAACTGTCATTTTTCATAACATCCCCAGTTTTCATACCACTGATAACTCTCTAATTTTTGTTCACAGCAATCGGCGTCATTTCCTGCTGAACAGTACCAGTGACACACACCATCGGATTGAGCAGAACAAAAAAGTTTTTTGGGATAACATCCCCAGTTGTCATACCATTTGTAGTCTGATTTTCTAGCACAGCAATCACTATCGTTTCCAGCCGTACAGTTGTTTGGACAAATACCGTCACTGGTAGCTGAACATGTTCGAAGGGGTGTTGGCGAAGCTACAGGTTTGTAGGTGGGTCTGAGGGTCGGTTTGGAGGTTGGTGCAGCGTATGGCTTTCGTGTGGCAACTGGTTTTGGAGGGGTCACAGCTGGTGCACTTCCACCGTTGTGACAATGTCGTTCGTCCCAAGGTACTCCCCACTTATCACAATTTGTTCGACAGTAGTGACAGCCATCAGCCGCTGTTCTACCGGGATGAGCTAAAACGGATGGAGAAAATGAAAGCAAAAAAACAAAAACTGTAAGATATATAAGGAATCTTTTTCCCATTAACGATATTCTATATCTACTTATGCAAGAATTACAATTTATTTGAGAGTCTCATCACAGACATACATTTCACCACTTTTACTCAATTTACAATCTTTACCGCATTCATAGTCAAAATTCGTGTCTGTCCTTTCATTACTAACTTCATTAACCCATTCATGGCATTGCTCTAGTGAGCTTAACTCTGGACTTTGCTTGTAGATAAAAAGGTTACTAGAATCAGGATAGTAGAAGCCAATGTACTTTGGAGGGGAAATAACGTTATTCCATAACCAAAACGATATGAAGCAGATAATTACTAATCCGAATAGAGATTTCATGAATACATCATATCAATTTTATAATAAGCGAAGATAGTTGATCGATTTGTTCTAAATTATCTTATATGATTAGAATATGTACGTTGTCTTGGACGAAACTGGCTCTTTTCGTGATTCGACAAAAAAACGATTTGGAATTGTTACTTTGGTAACTATTACTGACGCAGAATGGTCTTCTTTTCAAAAGTTCATGGACCGACTATTTCCTCAAGGTTTGATGGGTGTTAAAGGAAAAACCATTAATGACGAAGTAAGAAAAAAAGTGCTTAATTATATTAACGCGCATCAAGAAATAAAATACACATCATTCATTTATGACTTGACTTCAGAGGACGAAACCTGGGTTGAAAGACACTGCACAGAGACTATTAAAAAGGCTGAGGAGAAAATTGTAGAAATGGGCGATCAGCTACAACCATCATACGTTGATGACTTGCGCCTTTATTTTGATCAATTAAGAAATTATAGCGTCGGAGATTACGCAAAATTTGTGATGTTTACAGAAATATTTCTTGAATGGCAAAGATTTTTCCAGTTTGACTATGTTTACACACATGTATCCAGGGATGAATGGCGCATGCACCATATTATTGATACCCAGAATCAACCAAATAAATTCATTCGCCTGGTTCAGGCAACGATGATTCTTACAACCAGCGAACTTAACCATAAATACAGCATATATACTCCTGAAGAATGGGACGCTGAGCATCCCTATCTTGTCTACCACTCTGAGAATGGTGATGTTCACCATCATAATGCTAAGAAATTTTTCGAAGACTTTATTATCGGTAGTGAGCAGGAGCATCTCCAACTATTTTTGCCTGATTTCATCGGTTACACAATAATGAGCTCCATTACCAAACGTAATGAAAAAAAGTGGTTGAAAAATCTGTACAAGCTCTGGCCCAACAGGTCACTTGCCTTAAGCCATGGTGGGAAAAAGGACTATTATCGGGTTACTGGTTTTGATAAATCCCGAGACAGGAGTAGCGTGAACTTTGCAATTAAAGAACATTTTCAGTTAATGAAGTCGATTTGACAGGAAGACCCTTTTCCCAATAACTGTTTTGAGAATTGTCATAACGATCTGGATCCCCGCGTGTCTTAGCGACTTCGCTCGCTTCCACTCGCTTAGCCTGCACTCGGGTTGTCTCGCATGCATCAAGAGTAAGGAATGCTCGACCCCTTCGGAACATGGCTCCCTCCTTAGCAAGAGAGCATAAAAAAACCGCAAATGCGGATTTTTCTATGCTCCCCCGCGTGGATTCGAACCACGAACCTTGAAGTTAACAGCTTCCTGCTCTACCGTTGAGCTACAGGGGATCGTCTGGCGCAGGCGCCATGCGATACGGGTAATTATACTCAATTTCCTCAAGTTTCCAAACAGGAGTTTGCCAGAGGTCGGAGGCTCTCCAAACGAGATATCACCAGCCTTCACCTCAGATCACCACCGCCACCAATGACTCAGCGCGTTACGGCCTGAGCCATGGGTTCGATATCAATTCCCAGAACATCCGCCAAATGCACATACTTCACTATGGTGCGGGCAGTCTGCTCACGCTCCTGCTCGGGCGCTTCGGGATGTAATTCTAACCATCCTCGTAACATGGCAATCGATCCCGATAAAAGCTTGGGGTCATTGTTCCAGTTTGTCTCAAAGGATACTTGGGCTTGGTGAACTTCACCTGGTGAATATCTTTCTCCATCCTTAGTGCGAGCTGCCATACTCTCTCCCCTCTTTTACTATAAGGACAGTATATATCAGCAAAATGAGAGTGAGATTTAGCGAACTTCTTGCGCGGAAGGCTCAGATTCGGGGTCAACAAGATTCAAAGCGGCAATAATTGCCTCAATGCTATCGATCCACCCCTGGATTTCGGTGGCTTGCTCCTCAGGAACACCCTGTTCCAGCTTGGATTGAAACGCCTTTAAGGAAGAAAATAACAATTCCCTATCACCGTCCCAGCGTTGCTTGTACTGCTTGAGCGCAAACATTGGATCGTAGACGAGTGTTTCTCCGGTTTTTCTTGGCATACATGGGCTTTCTGTATATAGAAGTATATCAGATCAGATTCTTCGCTGTCATGAGAGATTGACTGTCTTACTCTAAAAAGTCCTGCAAACGCTTGCGCATACTCGGGTGGCGGAGCTTGCGCAGAGCCTTAGCCTCAATTTGACGAATACGCTCACGGGTAACCCCAAACTTTTTCCCCACTTCTTCCAAGGTCATGGGGCGGGAAGAATTCAAACCAAAACGCATGCGCACCACGCGGGCCTCACGGTCCGTGAGTGTTTGCAACACGCGCTCAATGTCTTCCTTAAGCATGCGGTTGGCGGTGGCGTCGTAGGGGGAAAGTTGGGTTTCGTCGGCAATAAAGTCACCTAAGTAGGAATCACCATCCTCACCAATAGGTGTTTCTAAAGAAGTCGTCTTTTGGGAAATCTTGAGAATTTCGCGAACACGATCCGGTTCGATCTCCATGGCATCGGCGATCTCTTCCGGCGTTGGCTCACGACCCAACTCCTGCATGAGCTGGCGCGAAATCCGCATGAGCTTGTTAATGGTCTCAACCATGTGCACCGGGATACGAATGGTGCGAGCTTGGTCGGCAATAGCACGGGTAATAGCCTGGCGAATCCACCAGGTAGCGTAGGTACTAAACTTGAAACCTTTGCGCCAAGCGTACTTTTCTACGGCGCGAATTAAACCTTTGTTACCCTCTTGAATAAGGTCCAAAAAGGTCATGCCACGGCCAATATATTTTTTGGCAATGGACACCACCAAACGGAGGTTGGCATCAATCAGGTGTTGCTTGGCTTTCGGGTCGTTGTCTTCGTTGCGTTGGGCCAGGTCGATTTCTTCCGTGCGGTTTAAGAGAGGAATCCGACCAATTTCCTTAAGATACATGCGGACGGGGTCAGAAATATTACTGCTCTCCAAGGTGGCGAGCACTTCCAGTTCCTGCTCCATTTCGCTGAGCTCTTTATCTTCACTATTCTGGGTAGAAGTGGAAACACTCTCGAAAATGTCGAGGCCTTCTTTTTCTAAACTGTCGTAAAAATCGTCGAGGGCTTGGAGGTGTTTCTCCGGTTCCTGCACCAAGGCGAGCACATCATCCTGAGCCACAAAACCCTGTTTACGGGCCTTGGCCATGAGTTGTTCTAACGCCTGAGCTACAGTCATTGGTTTATCGGCCATGTGTTTCCTTTCACTGATTGAGAAACTTGTGTATTCACTATGAAGAAAAGTTATGATCGACAGAATGAAAATTGTTGTTGATCAAACCCTCGCCTTTTATAGAACTATAATTATACTGTCAATTTCTTGATCTGCAACTATGGCTTGAGATACCATCATCTTTTTGAGACACGCTGCGAAGGGATGAAGATAGAAAAGCCGAGAAAATCAGGAAGAGGTAAGTTGCATAAACTCGTGTAAGAGTTGCTGCCTTTGGGATTCTTGATCCGGGGTGAGGGTATCAAATTTATCGAGTTCACTTAGCTGGCGATTAATTTCTTCTCGGCGAGATTGGAGCGAGCGTTTTTCCAGACGTGCCACCACTTCTTGCCAAATTTTCGCGATATCTTTTTCATCATAGGTTTCTTCAATCACATAGAGTTTGGTGAGGAGATCCTGCATTTCGGCGGGTACGTGTTTTACAAATTTGGCCAGTTCAAATGTTTCGTTTTTGGTGAGATAGTTTTTGACCAGAGCCTGCAACTTACGCAGGAGTTCATCCTGGAATGGCAAGGAGCTGACCTTGTGCATGGCCGCCGTTACGTCTGGGTGTTGCCACGAAATCTGCCACACGGAAATTTCGAGTTGATCAGTTGCCTTCTCAAGAGGCTCTTCGGTCTCATCTGTATTTGGTCGTGAGCGTTTGGCTAGCTTGAGTGTTTGTTGTTTTTCCAGCCGTTGGAGCTGCTCTTCCATTACGTGTGCCGGGAGATCCAATTTTTCGCCTAACTTTTGTAAGTAAAAGTTACGTTCTACCGGATGCTCAACCTTTAAAATCAAGCTCAGGAGTTCATCGGCCACCGCTCGATGGCCAGAAACAGACTGCAAATCGTGCTGTTTACTGACGTGTTCTAAAACATAGTCAAAAGCGGCCACATGGTTTTTAACTGTTTCTCGCCACATGGCTGGATTAGATCGCGCCAGATCATCAGGATCCTTCCCGCCGGTCAAGGGGATAACGCGTAAGGCCACATTAAAGCCTTGGATGGTTTCAATGGCTCGTTTGGTTGCTTCCACTCCCGCCGAGTCGGCATCTAAGGAAAGATAGAGGGTCTTGACCGTCCGGGCAAGCAACTGCACCTGTTCGCGGGTGAGCGCCGAGCCTTTAATGGCCACCACATTTTTAACGTGCGCTTGCCAGGAAGAAAGGACATCAAACTCCCCTTCCATAATAATGGCCGATTCTTTTTCCCGAATAGCGTTGAGATTTTGATGATAGCCAAACAGGAGATCTCGTTTGTGATAGACCAATGTTTCTGGGGTATTAATGTACTTGGCTTCTTTGACGTCAGCCGCCAGCGTTCGGCCAGAAAAACCGACTACCCTGCCCCGGTGGTCATGCAAAGGAAACATGAGGCGATTACGAAAGCGATCATAAATGCCCTTGTTGCCTTCAATAGCTAGGCCAGCATCAACGATCTCATCCGGTTTAAATTTCTTTTTGGTAATGAGGTAATGGGTCAAGTGATCCCACCCTTCCGGAGCAAAGCCTAAGCCATACAGCTTAACGGTCGCTTGGCTTGTTTGTCGCTTTTCGAGGTAGTCGCGGCCATTGGCACCGGTTTTATGCTCAGTGAGCAAGTAGTGATAGAACTTTTGGGCGGTGTCGAGCAGTTCGAGGACGCGTTTGCGTTTTTGCTCTTGGGGGTCAAAGATCTCGGTGGTGAGTTCTACGCCAGCTCGTTTGGCTAACAGTTCCAGCGTTTCCCGAAAGGTTAAACGGTCATACTCTTGAATAAAGGTAAAGACATCACCTTGCTTACCACAACCAAAGCATTTATAGGTTTGTAAATCCTGTGAGACAAAAAAAGAAGGCGTCTTTTCGCTATGAAATGGACACAGACCGCGAAAATTTTTTCCACTGCGCTGCAGCGAGACGCGCTCGCCAATAATTTCTACAATATCTAATTGCTCTTTGATTTCTTGTGTTTGGGACATGTTCGGCTATGGCTAGTATAGCGTAGAAGCGCCGTGTCTGGATGTCTGCTGGTGAACAACTTGTGGAGCAAAAAACTTAATTTTGTGGAGTAAGCGAAAAAACAATATACGCTTGTTCTCCCGGAACATGCAGTTGGGCGATACCATCACTATTGGCCTTGATCCATTGCGTTGGCATAAGCAGCTGTGGCTCTTGTCCTTCTTGTTCAACAAGCTGGCCAATACCTACTCGTAACACATAGCCTGGTTTTGAGGATTGGAACTCCCAGTCTCCACCCATGTTTTGAATGGCGTACCACTCTTCTCCCATTGGGGGATTCTCGCCAAAAAATACGTGGCCGGTAACTTCTAGGGGTTGGCCGTTCACTTCGGTGGAAACACCGGTTACTCGATCGCCATCGGTAATCACACGCACACTGGCCGCCCGGGGGTCTTCGGGGCTATCACGAAAGGTAATGACATCGCTAATTTCTGCGGGAGAATCTTTATGAGCCTCCGCTTGGTAGGTGGTAGTGCTGCCATCATCGGCGGTTGAGATGAGTTCCAAAAAGCTGCCATTACTTGCAAAATGCCACTGGGAATCCGGCACGCCCCACTGGCCAACGTGAATAAGAGGAGTGCTGGTATTCAGTTTTTCATGGAGTCCCAATTCCAAATGAATGGAAACAAATTGCCCAGGTTGATCGGGAGCGTAGTAATACCGGGCTTCGATAGGCACCATACGAATGCCCTCCAGGCGGTCTACTTCCTGGTCAGTGACACCTTCGTCTGTGGGTGTTTGTTCACTGTCTTCCTGAACAAGAACGAGGCGGTGACCATCATCGGTTTCTGTCTGGATTCTTGGTG
This sequence comes from uncultured Pseudomonadales bacterium, assembly GCA_964598125.1. Lineage (GTDB taxonomy): Bacteria > Patescibacteriota > Microgenomatia > UBA1400 > UBA1396 > UBA1396. The sequence goes on along the minus strand of CAZRAG010000001.1, from coordinate 4,506 downwards.
TTTCCGCGTAGACGGGGGTCCCGGCGAGCAAGGCCCTCAGCAGGAGCATAACGGCCGCTGTGGTCAGGGTTGTGTTAATTTCGTGATTCAGTCTTCCAAGTCCCATACGCAAATTATAGCGTATGGCGAGATTTTTTCTCTGTTTCCCGGGAAAAAACAAAGGCCGCAATTGCTGTAGCCAAAGGTGCTGCCAGTACGAGGCCTATACTGCCCACCAACATTCTCACGATTTCTTCCGTGATGAGTTCATACTCTAAAACATCAGTTAGTGAGTTTTGGCTGCCAAAAAACATAAGTAAAAGGGGCAAAGCGGAACCGGAATATACCAGTACCAGAGTATTCACCATCGACGAAATATGATCTTGGCCCACACTCATACCCCGCTTAAATAACTCCCGGAAAGAAATATCAGGTTTTGATTTTTTTATTTGGCGCACCACAGAAGCCTGGCCAATGGTGATATCGTCCAGAATTCCTAAAGTACCAATAATAATGCCCGCTAAAAGGAGACCGCGAATATCGATACTTCCCTGCCGTTCCACTTGCAGGAAGCCCGCTTCTTCACTGGCAAAACCTGTTAAGTGGGTCGCATTGACAAAATACACAGCCAAGACTCCGGTCAGAATTAAAGAGACTAATGTTGCCACAACGCCTACATGGGTCTTTTTATTCCAGCCATGAGAAACATAAAAGGTCAACGGAATAATAATAATGGAGCCAATAATGGCGGCGATTATGGGGTCTTTTCCTTCAATAATCATGGGAATAATAAGGTTGAAAATTACCAGAAATGAAATGGCTAAGCCAGCAATGGAAAGAGCTCCCCAGAGCTTTCCAACAATCAAGACCACCACAACAAACAAGATGCCTAAAGTGAGTAAGCCTTCTCGTCGAGATTTTCCGGCCACGGTATAGATGATTTCGCCCTGACCACTATCAAAAGCTGTCAGTCGGATTTTGTCACCCACTTTGTACTCCTGGTAGGAAAAGGCAGATCCTTCCTGGATGCCAGCAGAATTTTTGGCTTGGACGGTTTCATTTTTTTTATCGCCACTGGTTATATTAATTTCCAGTTCCTGATACGGAACGAGTTGGTCCATGAGGGGTTCTGTGCCGGTCGTAAGAATTTTGGTGACGACTGCTTGGTAATTTTTTTGTTGTGGTGTAGTCACGGATACGGGCTCTTCTTCTTGCGCTCTCACACTAGGGAGAAAGGTACCAAATACTAAGGTGACCGCTAGAAAAAAGGTCAAGAGAGAAATGAGTTGTTTGGAAAAACGGTGCAGACTGGTCACAAGAGTGATCATGGCTTGATCATAGCAACTGAGCAGAAGTAAGCCAAATGTGTCACCGGGGGTTTTTGTCGATTTCTTACAAAAGCTTTATACTATTGCCATCGGAATTTGGAGGAAAATGTATGGAGAAAATACTCGTCACCGGTGCATTTGGCTTAGTAGGAAGTGAACTTGTTCCGGCTTTGCAGAACAAGTTTGGCCAAGAGAATGTGATTGCCCTCGCTCGCCAAACAACCGATGAACATTTTGTGGGTACGCTGGAATTCGGTGATGTCAGTGATTTTTCGACTCTCAAGACCTTGGTAGCAAAATACCAGATTACTCAGGTGTACCACTTGGCCGGACTTCTTTCAGCCGGTGGTGAAAAGAATCCCGACCTTGCTTGGAACGTGAACATTAACGGTTTGCGTAACGTTTTAGAACTTGCCCGCGAATACCACTTGAAGGTTTTCTGGCCCAGTTCGATTGCTGCGTTTGGACCCACGACTCCCAAGCAGGATGTCCCCCAGCACACCGTTCTCGAGCCCACCACCATGTATGGCGTCACCAAGGTATCTGGCGAATTATTGTGCCAATACTACTGGCAACGCTATCAAGTCGACGTGCGCAGCTTGCGTTATCCTGGCTTGAACGGGTGGAAGGCTGCCCCTGGTGATGGAACGACGGAATACGCCATCCACATTTTTTACGGTGCCTTGCGTGATAATGCCTACACGTGCTTTTTAAAGCCAGATGCCCGTTTGCCCATGATGTATCTGGATGACGCCATCCGCGGAACCATTGAACTCATGGAAGCCCAGGCCAGCCAGATTTCTGTTCGCACCAGTTACAACTTTGGCGCCATTTCTTTTACGCCCGCCGAACTGGCAGAAGAAGTTGCCAAACTCTCTCCGGGTTTTGAAATAAAGTATGAACCGGATTTTCGTCAGCAGATTGCGCAGTCATGGCCTCAGAGTATTGATGACTCGGTTGCTCGCCAGGATTGGGGTTGGCAACCGCAATTTGATCTCGAACACATGGCCAAAGACTTATACCAAAATATCGGCAAAAAATTAGCAGACCAAGCGTCCGCATAAAAGGAGGGATATGTCCCGACAAGCCTTTATTGAGAGCCTCAAGCAAGAGGTGGCTCGCATTGATCAAGCCGGAACCACGAAACGTTCTGAGACCATTATTGAAAGTTTTACTTCCGACCCTGCTCCTCAAGCCATTATTGAGGGCAAGCCGCGACGAATCTTTAACTCCAATGACTATCTTGGCTTGCGCTTTCACCCAAAACTTAGGGCCGCAGAACATGCAGCGAGCGAGGCCTATGGTACCGGTCCTGGTGCAGTGCGTTTTATTTCTGGGAGCTTGCATGTTCACAAGGAACTCGAACAGGCGATTGCCCGCTTTCATGGGCGCGACGACGCCATGGTTTTTTCTTCTGCCTTTGCCACAAACTTAGCGGTTTTATTTTGTTTGCTCAAGGGACAGAGCAAAGACTCCGTGGTGAGTGGTGAAGTCTTGGTAGTTTCGGATGAACTCAATCACCGGAGCATTATTGATGGTATTCGGGTAGCAGGTTTGAGTTCGGAGCAAAAAGCGATCTTTAAGCACCTCGATGCCAACGATCTGCGCCGGGTGCTGGCCGAAAATGTTGGGAAACGCGATCGTGTCATTGTGGTGACCGACGGAGTTTTTAGTATGCTCGGCGAGTATCAGGACTTAAAGGCCATGCGTGAGGTGATTGATGCGTTTAATGATCAATTTCCTCAAGGTGCCTGGCTTGTGGTCGATGATGCGCATGGAGTTGGTGCTTTTGGTGACACCGGCCGCGGGACCGAAGAGGTCAGTGGTGCCCAAGCCGATGTTCTCATTGGTACTTTAGGCAAAGCTTTTGGGGCAGACGGTGGTTATGTAACGGCCAGCCAAGATGTGATTGATTACCTGCGTGAGTCAGCTGCAACCTACATTTATTCCAACTCGATTTCCCCTGGGACGGCCGGAGCTGCCTTAGCTTCGATCAATTTGGTTGATAGCGACGAGGGAAAAAAGATGCTCGATCAACTCAAACACAACATTCAGGAGTTCAAACAGCGCATGGCAGCGGAAGGTTTCACCTTTGCCGTTGACTCCCCTCACCCTATCCAACCCTGGTTTATTGGCGATACCCATAAAACCAAAGAGCTAAAGAAGTCGCTGTACGATAACGGCATTTTGGTGACCAATATCAACTATCCGGTGGTTCCCAAGGGCAAGGATGAACTGCGTGTCCAACTGTCAGCCGCCCACACACAGGCTGATTTGGACGCTTTCTTGTCGGCAGCCAAAGCTGGCAAGTCCATTCTGAACGCCTAAGCATTTAGATGGCCATAGCCTCTCATTTGACAAGACTGGGTGGTGCGGTAGAATTGCAGCAATGCAAAACGTCAACCTGCACCACCATGCTTGGTATTTCCGCCTAACTGGGAGGGGTGTGTTTTTCGTGTAGCAAAAAATAAAGACTAAAACAGCACAACCTCCCAACCGGGAGGTTTTTTTGTGCTATAAGAAAGGAAAGTATGCTTACTCAAAAGCAGTTTTTACAACAACTCAAAAAACTGGTGGAGATACCCACTCTCACCGGAGATTTTGCGGCCAATAGTCAGGCTTTGGATTACATTGAGAGCCTTATTTCTCCGTTGGCACGTATTCAACGCTTGCGCAATGGTCAGGCTGAGATTCTCTTGGCGAGTAACACCGAGAGTTTGCAGCCAGAGTTTGGCTACATGGTCCACGTTGATGTCGTGGCCGGATCAGACAAAATGTTTTCCATGCGTCAGGAGGGTGAGATTGTTTTTGGTCGTGGGGTGAGTGACATGAAGTTTTCTATTCCTCTTGGAGTGGCCTTGCTCAATGAGTTACTCGAAATAAAAAGTCAGACGAGCTTTACTTTGGCGATTACCACCGATGAAGAAATCGGTGGGTTTGAAGGAGGTGCCTTTTTGGCCAAAACACTCAACTGGCGGCCAGAGGTGATGATTGTTCCTGATGGTGGTGATAATTTGTTGTTTGTCGAAAAATCCAAAGGGGTGGCGCAGTTTCAGATCACGGCTAAAGGGACCTCAGCGCACTCTTCTCGAACCTGGATGGGGAAAAATGCTCTGCCCGCTTTGTGTCAATTGGTTACTCAACTCGAAGAGCGTTACGGTCAAAACAACCTTGAGGAAAATTGGGAAACAACGCTCAA